>DATHEQ010000190.1:0-3379 GCA_035318505.1 Polyangiaceae bacterium
TCGCTCCAACTCCCGGATGCGCGCCTCGAGCTTCTTCACTTCGCTCTCCGGCACAACGCGTTCGTTGGCCTTCAGTCCCTTCTTGGTGGCGTCGTCCATGACCCGCTTCCACTGAAATAGCATGCTCGGCGCCACGCCGTACTTGCGCGCCACCTCCGACACCGACGCCCCTGGACGCGTCGTTTCATCCAGCAACGCGCGCTTCTGCTCGGGCGTGTAGTGTCGCCGTCGACCGCTTTGGAATGGTTCGATCGTGATGATCTCGGACATAGCAGACTCCCCTTTTGAGGTGTCTGGTCCAAACAGGGGCTACACCACAAGGACCACCCGGAGTTGGCGTGGCCGAACCGTCGTCTCGCGCCGGGGGTGTCGTTGGCCGGAGCCCGGGGCGGAGATGGCCGCAAGGCCGGGCGCAGATGGCCACCCGCTCGGGGTCTTGCTGGCCGGGGATCGCACGATCGCTCCGGAGTCTCGATCCAACCTCGAACTTCGGGTGTCGGATCAGACCCAATTCGCCGGCCTGAGGAGAGCCCGCCGCCAGCTTGTCAGGCCCTCCGAGGAGCTGAGCGAGCCCGCCGCTGATGGTTCTCTCGGGAACCGCACTGCCACTCTGGCGCGCCCTCTTGGTGGCAACAGACGGCGAGGTAAGCTCGAATGACGAGCGCCGACTGACAACGCGGCCAGACCTTCTTCGCAACCTCCGCAAGGATCGGCACGTCGAAATCGTCGGCGTCGGGAAGGGTCTCGGTGAGCTCCTTCTTAGCTCGTGGGATGAGCTCATCACCTTCACCCCTCCAGATTCCGCGGGCGATCAGAGCGCGAACTCCTTCAGGACCATCCGATGTATCCAGCCCAGTGCGCCGAGAGCTCCGAAGCCGTCAGAGGAATATTTCGACGCTTGTCCCGTGTGCCGCACCGAGGAGGATCGCGTTCCGCGGGATCTCGCTCCAATCGAAGAGACACGCCGCAGGAAACCAGATTATCGCCTGCGTTTTCAGCGAGAGGTGCGCGGGTCGGAGCGTATTTCCTGCCGACGGTCGCGAAACCAAGCATGGTCGCGCCAGGGGCATCGGTGCGGCATCCTGAGCGACGTCGAACTCATCGCTGCCCCTCCCGCGCCTGCGCTGAAGTCTCGAGAAGGACGACATCCTGCTCGACCAGCTCTGTCGCAGGCTGCGCCACAGTCGACGAGTTACGTACCGTCGTCGTCTAACCGGCGACGACCCACGCCGCCTCTGCGAACTGCTGCGCCAGTTAGATCCAAGCGGGATCCCCTGAGCTGCTGCACCTCCAACAGTCCCACCGCGCCCGGACCGCTCCGCGCCGACTCGTCCGTTGCCAATTGAACTCGCAACGCCCCTTCACGCGTTTTCGAGAAGCCCCTCGGAACTCCGCGACTCTCTTCAGCGCGCCACAGAGGATTCGAACCTCTGACCTACGGCTCCGGAGGCCGACACTTTCCAGAACGGTTGTATAGCGTTACCTACCAATTGGGCCAGATGGGTGGCCAATTCGCGCGCGCTACTCGCCGCGCAGGCCTCGGGTGACCCCACCGCTCACCGCCTCGCCACCGAGCTCGCGCTCGACATCCTGCAGGCCGCTCCGGCGGACGCCGAGACCGCCGAAAGCGAGGTGGCCGGATGAGGCGCCTCGCGCTCGCCCCGCTGCACCGTGACGAGGCCAACGCCTTCGTCACGAAGTGGCACCGTCACCACGGCCCCCTGCGAGGGTCGAAGTTCTGCCTTGGCGCCGCGATGAGGCACGCCGGCAAGAAGACGCGCAATCGACTTTTCCCCGTGTGGAGAAAGGCGCGACGCCTTTCTCCCGCGTCGACAGAGCGCTTGACGCACGTGCTCACCGACGAAGCCGGCACGCCGATGCCGCGGCCCGAGAGGCGAGCCTTCGCCGACGACGTCGCTTTCATGGCAGCCCACCACGGCTGGCGCGATCAGATCGCCGACACCGCGAACCGCGCATTAGATGAGGCGTTCCGCAAGGCATGGCAGCCTGCGAAAGCGAGGCGCCGATGAGCGCCATGGCGAACGCGCAGCCGCGCCCGATCGTCGCGGAGCTGGCGCTTCGGGCCGAGCACTACGACGCCTTCCGCGCCTGGTGCCAGCGGTGCTGGTCGGGCGTCGCGCACGGATGCGATCTCAAGCAGGCAACGCTCGTCGACACGGCGGCGGATTCGCTGCTCTCTGCGGCCGAGGCCTCGGAGTGGATTCGGCGCCGTTCGTGGAAACCGCGTCCCGAGCAGCTCTTGAATGCGAGGATCGGCGTTTCTCGCAAGAAGGCCGCGCGTCACGCCCGCGAAGGGAGTGCAGCAGGCATACCCGTCGAGCGGCCCGAGCACTTCGTGTGGGAGCCCGCCCGCGAATCGCCGTCGTATTGCGAGTTCCTCGCGTTCATTCAGCTCGAGCGCTGCGTGTTTGTTCCTCTAACGGAACGGTGGCGCCAGTACGCGATCGCGGCTGAGCAGGCGGAGGGCCGCGCCGACCACCACGTTGCGGTGTCGAGCCACGCGAAGTGGGAGCGGGACCGCGCCGAGAAGCTGAAGGCACAGGCTAAGCGGAGGGCTCGTCTGATGGCTAAGGGGCGCCGCGCCGCCGAGCGCGCCATCAGGCAAGGCGTCGGCCCCGCCGTCAACGCATGCGCGGCGGCTCTGCCACTGGTGGCCAGCACGGTCGTCTCTGCGCAGCTTCGGTACTCGATCAAAAACGCAGAGGCGTGGACCGGCATCGTGCCTCAATCAAAACCGGAGTGGGACATCGGAGACGTCGAATGAGCGGTCGACGATTCCACACCAAAGCCTCGAAGCGCCTGAACGGAAAGGCTGGCGGCAATGGCGCGACCGCCCGCAGAACGAAGGAGAAGAGTGGCCCACGGGAACCGTCGCCGCCGAAGCGAAACGCTGGCGATGGCAATTCCGAATTGCTCGACATCGCATTGCAGGCCGCGGTGCCGCTTCGCATTCGCGAGCTGCGCAAGCAGCCACTCTCGAGTGTGCTGAACGCAAAGCGGCTCCAGGAGCTCGGCGACGTCATCGCAGAGCGCGGCGATATCATCATCTTCGGTTCGAAGAAAACCGGACGAGCCGAGGACGCGTTCAACAAGCTCGCCGAGGCGCTCGCTCGTCTCGCGTTCGCGCAAGGCGGTGTGACGTTCAACGGCGTTCACTACGAGGCGGCGCATGGCGTGGCGTAACCTCCGCGACGAGCTCTGCGAGGTGCTGGCAGAGACGGTCGAGGCGCGCATCCCGCTCGCGCTGCATCCCGGCCAGTCCGTGCACATCGAGTGGGGTGGGCGCACGACGTTTCGGGGCCGGTCGGTGCGCGCCACGTGCCGGCAATGCCACAAGGGTTTTCGACGAAAGCTCTTC
>DATHEQ010000191.1:0-8499 GCA_035318505.1 Polyangiaceae bacterium
AACCTGCTTACCAGCCACTACGGCGAGTACAAGTCGATGCTGCGTGCCAACGCGAGCAAGACGTTCGTCGTCGTCACCGACGACAATGCCACCGCCGCGCCCAACAACTCCGCAACCACCTTCAGCGCTGCGGTGACGGCCCTCGATCCGGCCATGTTCGCCAAGTGGACCTTGAGCGGGGTCTATTGCTCGACGGCCTGCCTCAACTGCTCGGCCGTCGGCACCGTCTACGAAGACCTCCGGAAACAGACGGGAGGCGTCTCCGGCGACATGTGCACCACCGACTTCGCGCCTGTCTTCAAAGCGCTGGCGCAAGCAGTGATCACGGGGAGCAAGCTGTCCTGCGAATGGGCCATCCCTCCGGCCCCTGCCGGCCAAACCTTCGACCCCAGGCTCGTCAACGTCATTTACACGCCCGATGGCGCGGCGCCGCGCGATCTATTCAATGTGCCGACCGCCGCCGACTGCGGAACGCAGGGGGGCTGGTTCTATGACGACAACACCAATCCGACCAAGGTTTTGGCTTGCCCCAGCAGCTGCACCGAAATCCAAACCGATCTCAAGGCCAAGATCGCGGTCGCCTTCGGCTGCAAAACGAAAGTGATCGTGAAGTAACGCGGCTCACGCCGCGGCGCGCCCCATCACTGTGGAACGAGCAGTGTAGCGCCCGGCAAAATGGTCACACCGTCGACGTGCGCGGCAACGTTCTCCTTCGGCAGGACGACGTGAAAATGCGTGTTCTTGTTCATGTGCGTGAACACACCTTGGTGGTGCGTCGAAAAGAAACCGACGAGCGTGCCCGTCGCGCGCCCGACCGAGCCGCGCACTGCGGCAGCGGCGTGCTCTTCGTGCGTTTTTGCTGCTGCGATTTTGCGGCCATCGACGACGTGCCACCCGATGTCGGCAAATTCGCCCTCGACGAGAAGGGGAATGGGGCGCGCTACATCCACGCCATTCGCGCGCGCAAGCCGCTCGATCTCCTCGTCGAGTCGATCGGCACGCACCTCGGCCGCGATGGGAATACGGCGCCACGCGCCGACCTGGGCGGTGACGAGAAGAGCAGCCTGCTCGTTCGAAACGCGCACCTTCGTTACGCGGGCGGTGCCGTCGTCGTTCGGGTAAGCCAGCCAGATGTCGTCATCGAGCACCGTCACTTCGCCCCGCAGCTCACTCAGCGCGCCCACTGCGTGAGCGTGGGGCCCGGGCACGACCGACGACAGCGCTACTTGCGGCCCCGTCTTGCCTTCGTGCATGAGCGCGCGCAGCGCACCGAACACCCTCGTTTCGCCCTGACCCGGCGAGACACCTGTCGGCGACGCTGCGCCAGAAGGCGTGCATGCACCGACAACGAGCATCGCCAGAACGACCCACGGTTCACGCATGTTTCAACCTCCTTTTCGCTGGCCACGCTGGCGTAACATCGAGGATTGCCGTCGAGCTGGCGACGCATGCGGCGCTCCGTCGCTACGACGCTGCCCCGCGCCCTGCCCCGCTTCGAGTCGGGAGAGCGATTGGACGAGCTCGGCGAGCGCAGCCACGACCGGTGCGCGCCTGGGCATCGGGATACCCTGCATGAGCTGGTCGAATCGTTCTTTGCTGGCCGCGTCGAGCTTCTTGGCCATGCGGACGCCTTGCGCCGTCAGGGCGATCATCTTGCCGCGGCGATCGACCGCGTCGGGCCGGCACTTGGCGAGGCCCATCTCGACGAGACGCGCTACCAATCGGCTGACGTTGCTCTTGTCGACGGGAAAATGTGCGAAGAGGGCCGTTTGTGGCAACGCTCCGCTCTTTTGCGCGCCAATGAGCAAAAGCGCGTGCGCGCACGCGACTGGGATCGGCTGACCACAAGGGGTCGTGTCATCGGATAAAAATCCGAAGCCCCGCACGAACTGCTGGATCAAACGCCGAAACTCGGCGAGCTCTGTTCGCGCTGCGTCCACTCGTGCCACCGGGAACTCAGTCTGACCCTAATGGTTGCGATGCGCAACCATTTTTAGCATGTGAAAGCGCGCTTCGACTGGTTGCCGCGACGTGGGCGGGGCGCCACGCGGTGCGACACGCAGACACATGATCGCGGGTGCGCGCGGCGCCGCGACTGGCGCGACGTCGTGAAAGTGTCTCGTCAAATCGGCCCGTTGCAGGGCTCGTCCTCGAACGGAGTCGAGCGCGTCACGCCGGCATTCGCCTTGCTCTTTCACCGGAGACGCCAGGCGCTCGCCTATCCACGCGGCGGCGCTCTTTCGAGAAAGTCATGTCAATGAAGCATTCGCTCTTCCTATTTTCCCTCATCGTTTGTCTCTTGGTTACCGGCTTGGTGCGGCGCGCAGGCGCCGAGCCCGCCGACAATACCGATAAAACGCTGTCGCCTTACTTCTTCGTGGAGGGCGCCGACCCAGCGGTCGACAAGCTCCCCCTCCAAGATACCCGCGTGGAGGTCTCCATCGCGGGCGTCATCGCCGACGTGACCGTGCGACAGATTTACGAAAACCAAGGGAGCCGCCCGATCCACGCGCGCTACGTGTTTCCCGCGTCCACACGGGCCGCCGTTTATGGAATGACGATGACCGTCGGCAACCAGCGGGTCGTCGCCAAAATCGAGGAACGCCAACGCGCCAAGCGCGATTTCGACAAGGCCAAGGAGGAAGGCAAAAGCGCGTCGCTACTGGAACAAGATCGCCCCAACGTGTTTTCGATGAACGTCGCCAACATCATGCCGCGCGACACCATCGCGGTGGAGCTCAAGTACACCGAGTTGCTGGTGCCGGCGGAAGGCACCTACGAGCTCGTTTATCCGACGGTCGTCGGGTCCCGCTATTCCACCAAAGAAAAATCGGGCGCAGCGTCGCACGATCGCTTCGTCGAGACACCCTATCTCCACCAAGGCGACTCGGCGAAAAACGAATTTCACCTGACGGCGAAGCTGTCCACTGGCGTTCCGCTTCAGGATGTCGCCTGCGCCACCCATCAAGTCCTGACGCGCAGGGACGGGCCGACCCGCGCGGAGGTGACGCTTTCACCGTCCGAGATTTTCGCCGGCAATCGCGACTTCATTCTTCGCTACCGCTTGGCGGGCAACCAGGTGAGCACGGGGCTCTTGCTCTACCAGGGCACGAACGAGAATTTCTTCCTGATGATGGCAGAGCCGCCGCGATCGATCGCCGCCGACGACGTGCCGCCGCGCGAATACATCTTCGTGCTCGACGTCTCGGGGTCGATGAACGGCTTTCCTCTCGATACCGCCAAAAAGCTGATGCGCGATCTGGTCCACGTGGTGCGCCCCACCGACACCTTCAACGTCATTCTGTTCGCCGATGGATCGCGCACGTTAGCGCCGGCTTCTCTCACCGCGTCGACGGAGAACCTCGAACGAGCGGTGCGCTTCATCGGACCCCAACCGGGTGGCGGAGGCACGGAGCTTCTCGCCGCGCTGAAGCGCGCGGTCGCGCTGCCGCGCACGGCGCCCAATGTGGCGCGCACCGTGGTGCTGCTCACCGACGGGTACATCGACGCGGAAAAAGAGACCTTCCGCTACATTCGCGATCATCTCGACGAAGCAAGCTTCTTTTCGTTCGGCATTGGATCGAGCGTCAATCGTTTTCTCATCGAAGGGGTGGCGCGCGCGGGTCGAGGCGAGCCTTTCGTTGTCACGCGACCCGAAGAATCGGCCAAGGCGGCTGCGAAGTTCCGTCGCTATATCCAATCGCCCGTGCTCACCGGCGTGCGCGTCGCCTTCCGTGGTTTCGAAACGTACGACGTCGAGCCGACCAAGATTCCCGATCTCTTCGCCGAGCGACCCATCGTCGTCTTTGGTAAGTGGCGCGGCAAGCCCGAGGGGACTATCGACGTCTCGGGAACGAGCGGCAAGGACGTCTACCGCACGTCGGTGCAGGTCGGCGAAGCGACGCCCGAAGAGCAGCACCGATCCCTCTCGTATCTTTGGGCGCGCGCGCGTCTCGCCAACCTGTTCGACGATGGGGGCGAAGGAAACAAGGACAGCGTCGCGGAAATTACGGCGATTGGCCTCGGCTACAGTCTTCTCACGCCTTACACATCGTTCGTGGCGGTGCACGAGGTCGTGCGTAACGAAGACGGTCACGCCGAGAACGTCGATCAGCCGCTTCCGCTCCCCCTCGGCGTGAGCGATCTCGCCGTGGGTGGAAGCTCGGTCGCGACCGGGGCCGAGCCCGAGCTCTACTTTATCGGAGCCGCGCTGCTGCTGGTGCTCGCGCTGCGACGCGCACTCGACATGGGCCCGCGCCGTACGCTCGGGAAGGCCGCTTGATGGAACCGCGAGCGCGCTGGCCGTTGCCGCGGGTCGCGCTCTTGTCCGTCCTCGCGCTCGCGATGTGGGCGCTCAAGCGTCACTATGCGCTGGCGGAGGTGGGCGAGCTTTCGTGGATCCTGAAACCGGTTGCGAGCCTCTCCGCCCTGGTGAGCGGGGCGACGTTCGAGTGGGAGCCGGGCTCCGGTTACCTTTCGCGCGAGCGGCTGTTCGTCATTGCCAAGCCCTGTGCTGGCGTAAACTTCATGTTGGCCGCCCTCGGCATGGTGGGCGTCATGTTGTCGAAGCGCGCCGTCTCCTGGCGCGCGAGCGCCAGCTTGGCCGCGCTGAGCTGGGGGATCGCGTACATCGCAACGGTGATGGCCAACACGACCCGCATTGCGGTGGCGCTCTGGATCGCGGCTCACCCGTTCACGACGGATCTTTGGACACCGGCGCGCGTCCACCGCATGGAAGGAATCGCCATCTATTTCGGCATGCTGGTAGCCCTTCACGTCGTGGTCCAGCGCCTGGCCGAGAAATGGGACGCGGTCATCGCGACCTTGCCGCGGTTCGGTCTGCCGCTCGCGTTCTATGATCTGGTGACGGTCTTCATCCCGCTCGCCAACGGATCGGGCGATGCGAGTCGCGCGTTTCTCGAGCACCTGGCGATGGTCGTGCTCGCGCCACCGACTTTGGTGGGACTCGTCGCGCTCGCGCGGCGTGCGCCCAAAGGTCCCCCACATCGTCGATCACCCCTCCACGCCAGGCACGCGCGTAGCGAGGCACCAGCGATCGGTCGTTCGGTCTACACACAAACGTCGACGGCATCGTTACAGGACAAGTGCATCGATGTGAAGCATCACCTCGACGGGACCTAGCGCGGCTGGAAGGCGCCCAACCGCGCAGGCGCCCTTCGAGATCGATCGGGGTCCACATGACGGCCAACGTAGCGAATCTTAATGACGGCGCCGAAGTCAGTGAAGTCAGCTTGGTCTCGCCTCGCGGCGCGATGGCGAAGGTCGCGGGAGAGGGCGAGCCATCAACCAAGAGCCTGTCGTCCTTCCACATTCCGTCGCTCGACGGCATGCGCGGCGCCGCGTTTCTCTTGGTCTTCTTAGGGCACGCCTTACCTGCCGCTCTTTTGCGCTTCGTGCCCCCGGCGTTCGGGGTGACGGTCTTCTTCGTGCTGAGCGGTTACCTCATCACGACGCTCCTCCGAAAGGAGTTCGACCGCACGAACAACCTGAGCTTCCGCGAGTTCTACTTGCGTCGCGCTCTGCGCATCCTGCCGCCTTTCTACATCGTGCTCGTCCTCAGCAGTCTCTTGACCGCCACGCACGCGGTGGAAGGCCGGGTCACGCTGCCCGCACTCGGCGCGTATATGCTCCACGCCGCCAACTATTGGCACATCTACCGCGGACTCGACGAGATCCCCGGCGGAACGAGCGTCTATTGGTCACTGTCCGTCGAAGAGCACTTCTATCTGCTCTTCCCGATGGTGTACTTTGCCATGCGCCACTGGCGGTTGTCGGCGCGCCAGCAATTGGGTGTGATCCTCTCCCTCTGCGGCGCCGTACTCGCTTGGCGACTCGTCCTGTCCGGCGTCTTCCACGCCGACCACGAGCGCCTCTACCGTGGTTCCGACACGCGTGTCGACGCCATTCTCGCCGGCTGCGCGCTGGCCGTTTACGGAAATCCGGTGCTCGATCGAACGCGCATTTCCGACCGCACTTGGCGCTGGGTGGCGCTTCCGCTGGGCGCCATCGTCATCGTCCTGACGAGCTTCGTGCGCCAGCCGCTGTTTCAGGACGGGTTCAAGGGATCTCTCCAAGCAGCAGCGCTCATACCGTTCTTCGTGGTGGCGATCCGTTGCCCCAAATGGGGTCCGATGCGCGTCTTCAACACGCGGATCATGGGATTCATCGGGCTCTTGTCCTACGGGCTGTATCTCACGCACCGCACCGTGCTGATGCTCGTCGAAAACTGGATCACTTCGAACCTGGCATTGAAAGTACCGATCGCCTTGGGCATCTCCGTCGCGTTTTGCTACGGAATGTACGTTTTGGTGGAGGCACCCTGCGCTCAGCTGCGCAAACGCCTCAGCGCCGCCAAAAAAGCGCGGCATCCCAAACGCATGCCGACGCCCATGCATCCGAACGTCGCGATGGGGTGATGGCGAGCGCCTCGCGCTCTTCCAACACGATGCTGTCCGGATAGCGACGGGCGTGGAGCGGGCAAGCGCCGCTCGGGCTTCGTCGAGCAATACCTGTTGAGTATGGCTCGACGATGCACGGAAAGAAGCGGCGAGCTCGTTGGCGGGGAGCCGGCGCTTGGAGTCGAAGGCGCCCCGTGGTACGCGGGCGACGATCGAAATGAACCTACGTCGTTCCGTTTTTTCGGCGCGAGCAGCTGCCTCTTCTTTGACGTTGACGGTGCTCTTGATTGCCTCTCCGGCGCTGGCCCAATCCGGTGGTCCCCCGCCCGAGGCCAAGGCGCTGGTCGAAAGGTGGAACGGGCCGGTTGACGCGCCGAAGATCGAGAGCAAGACCGACGGCACGACGATCTCGCTGTCCTCGGGCGGGCAAGGTTCCTCGGGAAACTCGCGTCTCGTCGCGATTACCGCCAATGGTGCGTTCGACACCCGCTTCAACAACAACGGGCTCGGCGCGTCAGTGCTCGCCAACTACGGACGCAGCGCTCCGCCGGACCAGCGTCTTCAGACCACCACCGAAAACATGCAGGGGCGCCTGCGTTACGACCGGTACATCATCGATCAGGCGAGCTTCTTTTTCATCGGCACCGGCCGGCACGATCGTTTTCAGGGCATCGATTTTCGGCTCAATCTCGACCCCGGCTTCAAATATTTGTTCATCGCAGAGCAGGTCAATGCCATCTGGGCAGAGGCTGGCTACGATTTTCAATACGACGTCCGCCGTAACGACGCCCTCGACGACCCCATGGCCATGCTACCTCTGCTTCAAAAGACTGCGGTCGACCATTCGAGCCGCCTCTTTTTGGGTGCGCGACACGCGTTCAACGAGCAAGTCACGCTCGCAGGCGGCGTCGAATACTTGCAGAGTCTGCTCGAGACCACGCGCAATCGCATCAACTACGATGCGCTCTTCGCCGCCAAGGTCGGCAGCGGGCTCGCCATCGGGCTGGGGTTTGGATTGCGTTATGACCACGCGCCGCTGCCGGGCAAAAAGCAGCTCGACATGACGACCAACCTGAGTCTCATCTATTCCTACAGCGAGACCAAAGAATTCCCCGGTCCGGCCGTCGCGCCGCCACCGCCGGTGCTGCCTCCGGTACCGCTGCCCCCACCGCCGCCTTTGCCCGACTCGTCCGCGCCGTTGCCGGAGACGGGCGGAGCTGCGCCCAGCCCCCCCGATGCGCCTCCGATAAATCCAGATCCTCCTCCGCCGCCGCCCGCTGCGCCGACGGCGCCCCCGCCACCCTGATCGGAGTCCGCCATGGCCTTCATCGACGATTTCAAGAAGTTCGCATTCAAAGGCAACGTCATCGATCTCGCGGTGGGCGTCGTGATCGGCGGCGCGTTCGGGAAGATCGTTTCCGCGCTGGTCGCCGACCTCTTCATGCCCCTCGTGGCCCTCGTTCTTCCGAGCGGAGATTGGCGTGCCAATGGCGTCGTGCTGCGCCAGGCCGCCGACCCCAAGGACGATGTCGTCGTCAAGTACGGCGATTTTTTCGGCGCCGTGCTCGATTTCATGGTGATCGCACTGGTGCTGTTCATCGTCGTGTCGCGCATCCTCAAGGCCGCCGAAGGGCGGCTCAGCAGGCCGAAGCCCGCCGACGATCCGGTCATCAAAGAGTGCCCCTTCTGCTGCGAAACGGTTCCCATCAAAGCAACGCGCTGTAAATTCTGCACGTCGCAGTTTGCCTAGCACTACCTTGGCGCACATTGCCTGCGGCTCCGCGCTCTGCGAAGCTCACGGGGATGCAGCCCCTGACCATGGCAGCGCTCGGTCTCGGTACGGGCATCATGATCGGCGTAGCGGCGGGCAGCATGGTCCGAACGGCGCTCACACCGGCGCCGAGAACCGAACCGACCGCCGTCCCCGACGGGGATGATGGCGAGGACAGCGATGCGCTCTTGGCGGCCAACGCCAACCTCGTAAGCTCGCTGCAAGAGTGCAATCGCCGTCTCGGCGACTTGGGCCAGAAGCACGTCGCCGCGCCTGTCCCGCAACCCACGGCGACCTCATCGAACCGCG
>DATHEQ010000192.1:0-2290 GCA_035318505.1 Polyangiaceae bacterium
ATTTCTTCAACTTCATCGCGCTGCCCATCACGTTCGGCATCGGCTGCGAGTACCCGTTCAACGTCTTCGATCGGGTGCGTCTCCTGAAGGGGGACGTCACGTCCGCAGTCGCGCGTACCGGCGGCGCGGTTGCGCTATGCAGCTACACGACGACGATCGGCTACAGCTCGATGCTCTTCTCGGACAACCAGGCGCTCCAGTCGTTCGGAAAGCTCGCGATGTGGGGTGAGATCGCCTGCACGGTCGCGGCCCTCTTCTTCCTCCCCTCTCTCCTCCACGCGCTGCTCGGGCGAACTCGCCACTAGGAGTCCGTCGGGAAAAGGTACGACGACCGGTTGAAGGCGTGTGCGTCCCCAGGAGCGTTGGCCTCTCGAGCCGGAGCACGAGAAAACTTGCCCTCACCCAACCCTCTCCCGGAGGGAGAGGGAGGAGAGCGATGCGGCCGCGCGGGCTCGTCCGCTGTGGAGCGGCGCGGGAGCGGTCACGAAGCCGTTGCCACGAGAGCGGGAGAAATGTTCTGGAGGGGATCGACACGTTGCGCGTAGCCCTTAAGATGCGGCGCATGGCGAGGGACTTCCTACCGTACACGCTCGATCAACGGCTTCTTCTTCCACCGGACATGCGGTCGTGGCTTCCTGAGGGCCACCTCGCCCTGTTCGTAAGCGATGGGGTCAACGAGCTGGACTTGTCGAAGGTTTACGCGGCGTACAAGCGCAACGACGATCGCGGGCGAGCGGGTTACCACCCCACGATGATGGTGACCCTGCTCGTGTACGGCTACTGCATCGGCATGCGTTCGTCGCGCAAGATCGAGCGAGCGACGTAGGAGGATGTGGCGTTTCGCGTGCTGTCGGGCGATCAGCACCCGGACCACGATAGCGTCTCGTCGTTCCGCCAGCGGCATCTCGCGGTGCTCGCCGAGCTGTTCGTGCAGGTGCTGCGGCTCTGCCAGCGAGCGGGTCTGGTGAAGCTCGGGCACGTGGCGACGGACGGCACGAAGATGGGAGCGAATGCCTCGAAGCACAAGGCGATGAGTTACGAGCGCATGGGTGAAGCGGAGAAGAAGCTCGAAGAAGAAGTCGCGCAGTTGCTCGAGGAAGCCGAGAGGGTCGACGCCGAGGAGGATGCCAAATTTGGCAAAGGCAAGCGCGGCGACGAGCTCCCTGCGGAGCTTCAGCGGCGCGAAAGTCGGCGGAAGAAAATTCGTGAGGCGAAGGCCGCACTCGAAGCCGAGGCGAAGGCGAGAGCCGAAACACAAGCCGCCGAAGCAAAAGCGAAGCTCGAGGAGCGTGCGCGCAAGGAGGCCGAGACCGGCAAGAAGACGAGCGGTAAGCCGCCTCAGGTGCCCGACGTCGAGAAGGCGAAGCCGGAGCCGAAGGCCCAGCGCAACTTCACCGATCCCGAGTCACGCATCATGCCGGACGGCGCGAACAAGGGTTCGTTCATGCAAGGTTACAACGCGCAGATTGCCGTGGACGGGCACGTGCAGATCATCGTCGCGGCCGACGTCACGCAGCAGCCCAACGACAAGCAGCAGCTCGCGCCCATGATGGCCAAGGTTCAGCAAAACGTGGGTCGGATGCCCGGAACCACGAGCGCCGACGCCGGCTACTTCAGTGAAGAGGCGATCGAAGCGGTCGAGAAGATGGGCACCTCTCTCTTGGTGCCGTCGGGTCGCCAGAAGCACGGCGCGCCGCTCGAGTCTGCGCCGAGCGAGCCGCTGGGCGACGACACGTCGACAACCGAGCGAATGCGCGCGAAGCTACGCTCCGACACGGGTCGTGCGCTCTATCGCATGCGCAAGGCGATCGTGGAGCCGGTGTTCGGACAAATCAAAGCCGTGCGCGGCATCCGGCGCTTTGTCGTGCGCGGTTTGGAGAACGCGCGCGCAGAGTTCCTCTTCATTGCCCTCACGCACAACCTGCTCAAGCTTTTCCGCTTCGGGCCGCGCGGACTCGCCGCAGCCAGGTGACCGGCGGTGCACCGACCGCGTCGCGCATCGCTCTCCTCCCTCTCCCTCCGGGAGAGGGAGGGGTGAGGGCAAGTTTTCTCGTTCTTCCGCTCGGGCAGCCAATGGCTCCTGCGCCCACACGCGTCCAAATGGTCGTCGCGCCTTTTTCCCGACGGACTCCTAGGCTTCTCGCTCCTCTCTCGATCGGATCGCCAAGGGGCTAGGTCGGCGAGAGAGCCGCGCTTCGGCAGTGGCAACGAGATCGATTCGCGCCTGATGAAGAGCCCCTCGGACGGAACACCGAGTGGATCGACGACCCTCCAGATCACCTTTGCAAGA
>DATHEQ010000193.1:0-64843 GCA_035318505.1 Polyangiaceae bacterium
TGGGGCGCTCTTCATCGGGTATTGCGAGGTTGGATTGCATGATCAATTCCTAAGGGCGCGCCGGACATCACCAAGCGCGCGACGCCGCGCCAAATGTCGAGGACGCGGTGGATTTCGTTGCTGTCGGGCGTGACCATCAAATCGAGGGCCAGCCCTTCTAAAAGGGCGAATGTGAAGGCAGGGGCGAGACCCCAGTACGGGGCCGGGGCGTCGGGGCGCGGAAAAAGCTCCTGGAACGTGCGGGTGACGTTCGCCGTGAATCGTGTCGTCAAAAAAGCGACCTTCGGCTTGAGCAAGGGGTCGGTGCGCGCCGCGACGGCGAGCTCGAGCCAGGCGTGAAACGTGGGTCCCGAGACCATGGACCAGAGGATGTCGACTGCGGCGGCGCCGCGGTCGGCATCCGCGGGCAGCTTGGCGAACGCGGCGCGAAATTCCTCGTCGCGGCGATCGAAAAGGTACGCCACTGCTTCGGTGACGAGCTCGGCTTTGGTGGGAAAGTGATGCAGCTGTGCGCCGCGGGAGACGCCGCCCCGCTCGGCGATTTCGGTCGTCGTCGTGCGCGCGTAGCCGAGCTCGGCAAGGCACTCGAGCGTCGCATCGAGCAAGCGCGCCTTGGTGGCCGCGCTGCGCTCTTCTTGCGTGCGACGTCGCGCGACAGCCGTCATGCGGATGAGGCTGTCTTAAGCGATAGCAAAGAAACAGTCAAGACTGATTGTTTGCTGGATGGGCGTAACCATTTGTATTCGCACATCAACACAAGGAGATGGCACGTTGTCGCGCAAAGGGAAACGGCAATGGTAGGCTGCGGCCCACATGCGAGCCCGACCCATCGTGGCGATCGACGGACCGGCGGGGGCAGGCAAAAGTACGGTAGCCCGCCAGCTCGCCGACCGGCTCGGATTCACACTTGTCGACACGGGCGCGCTCTATCGCGCCGTCGCGCTTGCTGCGCAGCGCGCCAGCGTCGCTTGGGACGACGAACCCAAGGTGGTCGAAGTGGCGCGACGCGTGGAAGCAGCACGCTCGCTCGAGCTGGTTCCAGATGCCGAAAAGGGCGTGCGCGTGATGCTCGAAGGGCAAGACGTGAGCGACGCCATCCGCACCGCGGACATGGGCATGGGCGCGAGCCGCGTTTCGGCGATAGGCGGCGTGCGTGCGGCGCTGCTCGATCTGCAGCGGCAGGCCGGCGAAAAGGGTGGCGTCGTTCTCGAGGGCAGGGACATCGGCACCGTCGTTTTTCCCGACGCGGAGGTGAAGTTTTTTCTGACCGCGTCGCCCGACGTCCGCGCCAAGCGACGTTACGAGGAGCTCGTTTTGCGCGGGCAGACGGTCGACTATGCGGCGACACTCGCCGAGGTGAAGGCACGCGACGAAAACGACACCAATCGGCCCATCGCGCCGCTTCGGCGCGCCGCTGACGCCGTCCTCGTCGATTCTTCGGACCGAGCGGTGGAAGATATCGTCGAAGAAATGGCGCAGCGCGTGTCGACCGCGATGCGCGCGTGATGCTTCTCGCGCGCGTCGCGGCGGCGCTGCTGCTCTGCTCGCTGCTCACTGCGTGCCGCGCGTCGCCGGTACCGAGCGGGCCTCGCGCCGAACGCGCGCGCGCGACATCGCCGGCAGAACTCCTTCCCGACGATCTCGATTTCGTCGTCCGCATCGACGTGGCGCGCATTCGGCAAAATCCCGCATTGGCAGGCGTCGTTCGCGATCTCGCCAAAACCAAGCAATCCGAGCTTCTCTCGTCGATCCATGCGGCGCTCGGCGAAGCGTCCGCGGTGTGGGCGGGCACGCGCTGGATGAGCGACGGGTTTCACGGCGACGGCGTCGTCGCCCTCGAAGGCCCGCCCGGTAGCGACAGCGCGGACATGGCTCGGCCGACGATGCAGGCACCGCTGCGACGCATTGCGACGCCGGCGCCAGATATCGAAGCTTTCGAACGACCAGCGAACCGGGGCGAGGCCGCGCTGGAAATCGTGATGGGAGGCCACGGCGTCGTCTTGGCGACGGCCGCGGAGGCCGACGCCGTGCTGCGCGTGCTGCGTTCCGGTCCTGACGAGGGGCGCCTCGAGCCGCCGGCGCGTGGCCTCGTGTCGTTTGCCGGGCGGCTGCGGGGCGGCGCGCCATTCGGTGTCGCCTCGACGGGCATCATGCGCGGGTTGGGCGACGGGCTCGTTGGCTACGCAGGGTCGCTCGAGGAAGCGGAGTCATCGACCGCGCCAGACGCGGGGGCAGCCACGACGGCAATCGAGGTCGAAGCGACGCTCGTTTATGCGTCGGCGGCGGAGGCGGCGAGCGCCGGAAAGCATGCAAAGCAAGCAATCGAACGGCTGGGGCTCGCGGGCGGCGTCCTCGAAAGGCTGGCCAATTCCGTGAAGTTGAACGAGACTGGCGCGTCCGTGAACGTGAGGGCGACCCTCCCTTTTGCTTGGTTGGCCGAGCTGCACTAAAGTAAGCGCTTCGCTTTCGCTCAAGGGGATGCGAAAGTGACGGTCCGGGTTCTCGCCGAGAGGACCGACGCGTCGTCCGGGTTTGCCGCCCTCCCGGGTACCACGCGATTTTCATCAGGTTTGACTCGGCATCGTTCTTGCGGTACTGCCGCCCCGCCTTGGCACTTCTTGCCACGGTCGTTCGTGCGGCGATCGGGCGGTGAGGCTTGAAACGGTTTGTATGCGCGCGGCGCTCGTTCCCCGGTGGGAGCGCGCCGAAACAGGGTTGATGCGCTTTCCTAGCAGCGCGAAACCCACGAAATTCCGAAAGACGAAGAGGAACCAGAGTTGACGATGACGACCCAAGAATCGAGTAGCGGTGCGGAGAGTTTTGCGGCCCTTTTCGAGGCCAGTTTGGCCGAAGGGGACCTCGGTCGCGAGGGTGAGATCGTCGTCGGCACCGTCGTCCAGGTAGGGCGCGACGCGGTCATCGTCGACATTGGCGGTAAGAGCGAAGGGGTCATCCCGCGCAGCGAGTTCGCTGGGACCAGCGGCGAAATCAACGTGAAGGCGGGCGACAAAGTCGACGTCTTCATCGAGAGCCGCGAAAACGACGACGGCCTCGTCACCTTGTCCAAGGAAAAAGCGGACAAGATGAAGGTGTGGGACGAGATCTCGAGCGCGTGCGAACGCGACGAGCTCATCGAAGGAACGATCTCGCAGCGCGTGAAGGGCGGTCTCTCCGTCACCATCCGCGGCGGCGTGAAAGCATTCCTCCCCGGGTCTCAAGTCGATCTGCGGCCTATCCGCAACTTGGACAAGCTCATTGGGCAGACCTACCAATTCAAGGTCATCAAGTTCAACAAGAAGCGCGGCAACATCGTGCTCTCTCGGCGCGTTCTCCTCGAGAAGGAGCGCGACGAGATGAAGGCCAAGACCCTCGAGACGCTGCAGGAGGGGATGACCGTCAAGGGTACGATCAAGAACATCACCGAGTACGGTGCGTTCGTCGACCTCGGCGGTATCGACGGTCTGCTTCACATCACCGACATGAGCTGGGGCAGGGTCAATCACCCGAGCGAAGTGTTCCAGGTCGGCGACGAGGTGCTCGTCAAGGTGCTGAAGTACAACGCCGAGACGGAGCGCGTGTCGCTCGGTTTGAAGCAAACCCAGGAAGATCCGTGGAACCACGCCGAAGAGGCGTACCCGCCGGGCAAGAAGGTGCGCGGCAAGGTCATGTCGATCACCGACTACGGCGCGTTCGTCGAGCTCGAGCCGGGCGTCGAGGGTCTCATTCACGTGAGCGAGATGAGCTGGACCAAGAAGGTCAAGCACCCGTCGAAGCTCGTCGAGCCGGGCCAGGAGATCGAGTGCCAGGTGCTCGAAGTCGACGCCAAGGCCAAGCGCATCAGCCTCGGCCTCAAGCAGCTCGAGCCCGATCCGTGGTCGATCTTCACCGAGAAGTACCGCCCCGGCGACAAGATCGGCGGCAAGGTACGCTCGCTCACCGACTATGGCGTGTTCGTCGGGATCGAAGACGGCGTCGACGGGATGGTTCACAAGAGCGATCTCTCGTGGACGGTCAAGGTCAACAACCCCGCGGACCTCTATCACAAGAACGATGACGTCGAAGCGATCATCCTCTCCATCAACCATGACGAGAAGAAGGTTTCGCTCGGCATCAAACAGCTGGTCGACGATCCGTGGCCAACGATCTTGAACGATCTTCCGACGGGAACCGTGGTGGAGGCGAACGTCATCAGCGTCGTCGACTACGGCGTGTTCGTCCGCATCCGTGACGGGATCGAGGCACTCATTCCGAGCTCGGAAATGGTCGAGCCGGAAGGCACCAAGATCAAGCTCGCGGACAAGGTCAAGTGCGAGATCTCCAGTCTCGACACGGTCGACCGGCGCATCACCGCAACGATGAAGGACATCGGGGCAGCCACCCCAACAACGTCGGTGGCTCCTCCGCGAGACGCGTCCGCACGCAGCGGCACGCTCGGCGATCTCATCAAGGAGAAGCTCGGCGACAAATTGGACGAGACGCTCAAGCGCTGAAGGGGGACGGCGCGGATCGTGTCCGAACCGCTCTGGGCGCCTTGGAGGATGGAGTACATCCTCTCCAAGAAAGAGGGGGGGTGCATCTTCTGCACCTACGCGGAGGCGGACGAGGTCGTGTTCGCCCGCGAGCATGTGCTGGTCGCCACGGACGAGGCTTTCGTCCTTCTCAATAAATACCCGTTCGCCGCGGGACACCTTTTGGTGGTTCCGCGGCGTCATGTGGGGGAGCTCGAGCTGCTCAGTGACGTCGAGCACGACGCGCTCTTTCGCTTGACCCGGGATGCCGCGACGCGGCTGCGGCGCGCCGTTTCGTGCCAAGGTCTCAATGTCGGTTTGAACCTCGGCAAATCGGCGGGAGCGAGCCTCGGCGAGCACCTGCATGTGCACATCGTGCCGCGTTGGGACGGGGACACGAATTTCATGCCCGTGCTTGCCGACGTGCGGGTGATGCCGCAGCACCTACAAGCAACGTTCCAGCACCTTTATCCCTTTTTTCTCGACATCCCCGGCCGGCGCGCCGGCCGGCCCGCGCCGTGACATCGCGGGCGATGATCTGGCGAGGACCCATCAGCGGCGCTAGAGGTATCGGTGGGGCGGCTGCATGACGGAGATCATCATTCAGCGGACTCGTCGCCCAGCGCGGGTCGTCTTCCTCGCGGTGTGGGGCCTGGCAACGCTGGCCGTGCTTCTCGCCGCGCGCGAGATCCTCTTGCCGTTCATTCTGGCCATCGTGGTGGCCTACGTGCTGATGCCAGCCGTCGAACGGGTAGAGACGTGGCGCGTACCGCGCTGGAGTGCGGTGATTTTGGTTTACGTGGTGACGGTGGGGGGCATGTACGCGTCCCTGGCCGCCATGGCCCCGCGGCTCGGTCTCGAGATGCGTGGCCTTCTGCGCGAGCTGCCGGCGATGGCTGCCACCATCCGCGACGAGCACGTGCCGTCGATGCGCCGCTGGCTTTCCAATTTGACCGGCGTGTCGCCCCCGTCGCCTGCGGCGGAGGTGCCGCCGTCGATGTCGCGCTCGATGCGCCTCGTTCCACGGAACGACGGGACGTTCGAGCTCGACCTCGGGCCGGGGATCGAGGTGCATCAGGTCGGCGAAGGGCGCTGGAAGATCGAAGAACCGCCGGAAACGGAGGAACGATCGTTCGAGCCCGGCAAGTTCATGTCCGACGCCGTATCCAAAACCATCACCTACGTTCAGCGCAACACGATGGAGGTCATTCGGCTCGGAAGGTCCATCGTTACCGCGGTCTCGCGGGCGATCTTCATCTTCTTCATGACGCTGATGCTGGCCGCCTACATGATGATCACGCGCGAGCGCATCATGGGTTTTTTCCGCTCCCTCGTCTTTCCGGACGCGCGTCGCTCGTTCGATTTGCTGTTAGCGCGCATGGACCGCGGATTGTCCGGCGTGGTGCGCGGGCAAATGCTGATCTGCGTCGTCAACGGGGTGCTCTCGGCGATCGGATTTTGGATCTTCGACCTGAAGTACTGGCCGATCTTGGCCATTTTGGCGGGCGTGATGTCGCTCGTGCCGATTTTTGGGTCGATTCTGAGCTCGATCCCGATCGTCGCCATTGCGCTGACCCAATCGCTCGGTGTCGCAGTCGAGGTCCTGCTCTGGATTGTGGGGATCCATCAGATCGAAGCGAATTTGCTCAATCCGAAGATCATCGGTGATCAGGCCAAGATCCACCCCGTCTTGGTGGTGTTTTCTCTGCTCGTGGGGGAGCATTTCTTCGGTCTGGCCGGCGCTCTGCTCGCCGTCCCCGTGTTTTCGATCGCGCAGAGCCTGTTTCTCCACTTTCGGTACATCACCTTCGGCGACGATGCTCCGCCGGACAGCTTCTTTCCTCCGGCCGCCCACTTTGCCACGCCGCGGCCACCGGGCGTGGGCGAGCGGGCGTCGTCGGGTGGGCCCGCCGCCGAGCGCGTCTCGTCGAGTGGACCCGCGTCGCCGAGCGGTCCGGTGTCCTCGGGTGGACCGGCGTCGGAAGGAATCGGCTAGCTGTAGGTCAGGTATCAGCAGAGGCCTCGCGGATCGCTGGAACCTACGGGCGAGGGGCGCTATGAAGCCCGCGTGAGTAAGCCCGTCAGTCGATCCTCGAGCCCGCCCAAGGCGTCCAAACCGGCGCCGGACCCCATGGCAGCGCTCACGCTGAAGGGTCTCGGCCTTCGCGTGGGGCTGCCCCTGCTCGGGTTCTGGATCGTCGCCATCGTCATCGGCCGCGCCTGGGCATTCGCCGGTATGGCCGTGGTGACCCTGGCGGCGGCCGCGCTCGTCTTGTGGGCGATTCGGTTCGCCACCAAAACGCGCGCCGTCGCCGACATCGTCAAAGCCGCCGATACGCCGCAAGCGCGCAAAGAGGCGCTCTCCAAGCTGGAGACCGATTTCAAAAAAGGGGACACGGCCGCCATCTTCGCCAAAGCGCAGCTTCAGCTGCACGAAGATCCACGCGTGGCCTTGCAGACGCTCGAACAGATCGATCTCGCCAAGGTGATGGCGCCGATCGCCGACGAGGCGCGGGCGCAAAGGGCGATGATCCATCTCATGCTCGGCGAGGCGGAACGGGCTCGGCAGCTCGTCGACAACATCGACTTATCGCGCCATCAGCAAGCGAAAACGCGGGCCACCTTGGTCACCGTGATCGGCGAAGCATGGGCGCGCACGGGCCAGGGGAAAAAGGCGCTCGACACGTTGAGCGTTTTCGATCCGGAGGATCCGGAGTTCGGCGATCTGAAAGCGCAGCTCTACCGCGCGCTCGCCTTTTCGTATGCCGCGGTCAACGACACCAAAGGCATTCGCAAAGCGCTGCGCAAGATGCTCGAGATCAATCCCCAGCTTCTCGGCGGATTCTTGGTGAAGAAGGTTCACCCGCTGCTCGAGCGAGAAGCCAAAGAGATGCTGAAGCGGTCGGGAGCAGTTCCGAAGAAGATGGTCGTGAAGCGTATGTAGCGCGCCTTACGCGACGCCTTTCAGCGTGGCTTTGGCGACGGGCCGCAGGGAAATCTCCGGCAGAAGTTCCGCAAAGGAGACCACCGTCGTGTCGGGGAGCTCGACTTCGATGAGTTTTCGGACGAAGCGGCGGATGTCCGGCTGGGTGAGCACGACGGTCACCGAGACGGTGCTTCCTCCATGCGCCGTACTGCCGTCGGAGATGGCGCGCCGAATGGCGGCCACGATGTCGCGCCCCGCCGCCGGAGCGAGCGCGAGAAAGCTTCCCGAGGTGGTCTTGGTGATGGCATGCCGGACGGTTTCTTCGATCGCGGCATCGAGCAGGCAAACCGAGAGCTCCCGCCGGCCACCGGTGAGTTTGTAGGTGGTGGCGCGACGAAGCTGGCTTCGCACGAATTCGGTGAGGTTGAGCGGATCCTTCTCGGTGGCGGCCACCATCGACAACGCTTCGAGGATCGTTCGCAGATCGCGGATGGCGACGCGCTCCTCGACGAGACGGCGCAGCACATCGGCGAGAAGCGCGAGCGTCACTGGTTTTGGAAGGGTCTGGCGCACGAGCGCGGGCGCGATTTGCTCGAGCTGATCGAGCAGGAGCTGCGTCTCGGCGATACCCATGAAATCCGCGGCGCGCGCCCGCAAAAGGGCCATGGCCGCCGCTTCGAGCTCGACGAGGGCTTCGTTAGCGGTAACCTCGGTCGTCACCGCCATCACCTGGGCCGGGATTTCGAAAAGGGAGAGGACGATGTGGCGCTCGGGAAGGGTATCGACGACGCGCACGCGTGCGGCGGGAAGCGGAACGCCGAGCTCGGCAAAGATCCGCTCCCGAACTCGTTGCGCGACGTTGAAGGCGCCCGGCCGTACGACATCGTCGCCCCGCGACTCGTCCTCGAGGAGCGCGGCAAAGTCGCGACTCACGTCGATGGTGAAGGGGACGACCATGGGCAAGAAAACCGGACCCCGTCGGACCGCGGTGCTTGCCCGGGGCGGCTCTGCAGCGGCGCGGCGCGATTCGCTCCGGATCTGGCGCGTGCGCGCCTGCGCCGTGACGAGGAGCAGGACGCCCAAGAACGCGAAGGGGACGCCCGGGAGGCCGGGGACGGCGGCGAGTCCGAGAACGAACAGCCCCGCCACCTGCAGCGCCTTGGGAATGCCGAGAACCTGGCTCGCCAGCTCGCGTCCGAGCGATCGGTCAGGTTCCTCGCTGGCGACGCGCGTGACGAGAATGCCGGCCGCCGTGGAAAGCACGAGCGCGGGAATCTGGGTCACCAGGCCGTCTCCGATGGTGAGCAGGCCATAGCGCTTCAATGCCGTCTCGAGGGCGAGACCGCGCTGGCCAACGCCGATGGCGAGTCCTCCCAGAATGTTGACGAAGGTGATGATGACCGAGGCGATGACGTCGCCTTTGACGAACTTGATGGCCCCGTCCATGGCGCCGTAAAAATGGGATTCGCGCGTGAGCTGCCGCCGTCGATGTCGCGCCTCATTTGCGTCGATGGCCCCGGAGCGCGCCTCGGCGTCGATCGCCATTTGCTTGCCGGGCATGGCGTCGAGCACGAACCGGGCGCCGACCTCCGCCACGCGCTCGGAGCCTTTGGCTATCACGACGAACTGAATAATGGTCAAGATGAGGAACACCACCGCGCCGACCACGTAGTTGCCGCGCACCACGAACTGACCAAACGATCGGATCACCTCGCCGGCGTTGGCCTGGAGTAGGATGAGCCGGGTCGAAGAGACGTTCAGCGCGAGACGGAACAGCGTGGTGATGAGCAGGAGCGTCGGGAACGTCGCAATGCTGATCGCGTCCGGCACGTAGAGCACGACCATCAGGATGGCGATCGCTGCCGACAAGTTGCCGGCCAGCAAGATGTCGAGGAGCCACGTCGGCAGTGGGACGACCATGAGTGCGACGATGAGCACCACCCCGACGGCGAGCCCCGCGTCGGCACCGCCGAGCGCCGAGAGCGTCAACGAAGCGCGCAGGGGGCGAGACGGGGCGTTCATGCGCGTCGCGATGGTCAGCTCGGTGTGCCGAACATGGCGACGACGCTGGTGTAGAGATGCATGGCCGGGCGCGGTCCGAGGGGGCCGATTTCGAAAGTCGAAAACATGCCGGCGAAAGGCACGTTGGGAAAGCGCTCGCGCACGATGCGGGTGTCGACGTCGCGCTCGCCGTAAAGACCCATGCCGCGACCAGCGCAGCTCAGTAGCAACCCGAATTGCGGAGCGGCTCCGGCCATCTGCCGCGCGAGATCGCGCATCGTGCCGGAGAAGTCGGCGCGCGCCGCGTTGGCGTCGCAAACGGCGAAGGTCATGAGCATGCCCGGCGTCGCTTCGTCGGTTACTGCCACCGATTTTCGCGACGGATCGATACCGCGGATCCCGCGCACCAGAATTCCGCCGCGCGCGGCGCCGGCGTTCTCGCTCGTCGCCAATACCGCGAGTACGAGCGGTCGGCCCGAGAGCTCGCGCGTGCATGCCGACAACGCGTCGAGCGCTCGCTCTTCCCCCACGCGGAAAACCATGGCTCCGCGCGATTCGGTGATCTTGGCGAAGGGGGCGAGCAGTCGCACCGCAGCCGACGTCCGCACCGCGGGGCGCGCCACGCCGCGCAGGGCGACGCCGACCACCGCGCCTTGAACGGGGCTTCGATCGGGGGCCGCGATCCAGGCCCCGCCGGGTAATGTGCCGGCGCCGAGAACGGTGGCGTGCGCCGAAAATCGGCCGAGCTCGTCGAGCGTGTGCGGCGCGAAGCCTTGCGGCTGAGCCATGAGCAACACGGTTCCGGCAGCGTCGCCGAGCGCGGCGGAGACCTGCTGCGCCAGTGCCGTCGCGATCTCATCGCTCGCGGTTTTGGGCGCGATGAAGAGAGGCGTAACCGCCCCTCCGCCCCAAACCAAGCCGCTGATGGCCGAGGCGCCTTCTTGTTCGGCGCGTTCCGTCAGCACGCCGGTGCTCGAGCCGAGCACGATCGGAATGTCGCCGAGCTCCGCACGCAAGGCCGTCAACGTCTTGTCCCCCATCTCCGCCAAGGGTCCGGCCGCAAAAATCACCGCTGCGGTGGGCATGGGAACTGCGGCGCGCACCTCTGCGAGCGCTCCGCCGATGGCTTGCGGATCCGAGCCGAGCACACAGAAGCTCGCCGCCGCGAGCACCGATGCGGGGCGCTGGCTGCGCGAGCCGGCCGGCGGATTGGAGGAGACGGGTGGAGGGCGTGCGCTCATGTCGAGCTCCGCAGCGTAAGGAGATGTGCGCCCTAGGGCAACCGGATAGCACATAGGCTCGGATTCTCGCCGCCTCATCGACGATGGGCGTAGCCGCACCCAGACTCACGTATCTGACCAAACCAGGCAGAATTGCCCTATCGGCGAAGCTTGTCGGGCAAAAGTATCGCGGCATTTCTCGGCTTCCGGCGCGATCCTCGCTGCAATGGCACGCGGCCTTTTGGCCGAATGACCGAGCGCCACACGGTGTGGCGACGAGCTGAGCCAGGCGTGATCGCGCTGGGCTCGGTGGCGCCTTTCAACGTGGGATCGGAGCGCGCGATGCTGACGGCACTATTCGGACCGACAAAGTTTGCCTATGCTTAGAAGAAGTACTCCATGCCTGCAGGCAAGACGACGCTTCACTCGTATGGCGCGACCAACGTAGGTAGAAAGCGGGTCACGAACGAGGATGCATTTCTCGTCGACGACGAGCTCGGGCTTTACGTCGTAGCCGATGGCATGGGCGGGCACGCCGCGGGGGAAGTGGCGAGCCAAGAGGCGGTAGAAACGATCTACGGAATGGTCAAACAAGGCCTGCGCGCCTTGCCCCACATCGTCGGCGAGCTCACGAACGATCACGCCCGTTCCGCCTGCCGTCTTTTTGAAGGCGCTGTCCAAGCAGCGACGTACATGGTGTACGCGCTCGCCGAGCTCGATCGCGAAAAGTCCGGGATGGGAACCACGATCAGCGCGCTGCTCACGCTGGGTGAGTACGCCGTCAGCGCCCAAGTCGGCGACAGCCGTATCTATCAAGTTCGCGAGGGGAAGGTGACGCAGATCACCGAGGATCACACGCTCATCTCCTGGCAGATGAAGCAAGGACTCATCACCCCCGAAGAAGCGAAGCGATCGCCGCATCGCAACGTCATCACGCGGGCGGTCGGCAACCGCGACTACGTGGAAGTCGACACTGGACTCGTGACGCTCTCGCCGGGTGATCGTTTTCTACTCTGCTCGGACGGGCTGCACGGCTATCTTCGCGAAGAAGAGATCGCCGTGGTGACCTTCCTCGGACCCGAGCACTCCGTGCGACGCTTCATCGAAATGGCCAACGAGCGTGGAGGCAAAGACAACATCACCGCCGTCCTGGTCGAAGTGGACTAGTGTGGGGTTTGTTGCCATGACCTTCCCCGCGCAAGGTCCGAGCGCCATCCCGCGATGCCATTCAGCCGACAAGGTAGTGCAAGGTGACCTTTCCTGTTTTTGGCCAAGCCGCCGTTGGAAGGAGAAGCGCGCGCCGGTCGTTCTCGAAGACGGGACGCCGGCAATCAGATGACACACGAAAAGCAGGTTCTTTGACCATTTCGGCGCCAATTGCTAGCAGCGAAAAAGAGGAATCACACATGAAGAAGCCGCGCGTCGGGGTCATCATGGGAGGGACGTCGGGCGAACGCGACGTTTCGCTGCGTTCGGGAGCTGCGGTCGCCAAAGCACTGGCCGCCCGGGGGCACGATATCGTGCGCATCGTGCTTTCCGAGGGCGGTGACCCGGGTCTCGCCATTCGGCGATCGGGGATCGACGTCGCGTTTCTCGCGCTGCACGGGCGCCTCGGCGAAGACGGATGCGTGCAGGGCCTCTGCGAGCTTTACGGAGTTCCGTACACGGGCTCCGGCGTTTTGGCGAGCGCGCTCGCCATGAACAAGGTGAAAGCGAAGGAGCTCTTTCGCTTGCACAACCTGCCGACGCCCCCCTACTACACCGTTTGCGCGCGCGATGATCTCGCGACGCTCGAGGAGATCCACGGCTCTTTTGGCTATCCGGTGATCGTGAAACCGCGCGGCGAGGGCTCGTCGCTCGGCGTCATGCGCGCCGCCTCGTTTGCCGAGCTGAAGAGCGCCGTCATCGCCGCCCTCGAATTCGATGAAATCGCGTTGGTCGAGCGTTTCGTGACGGGCAAAGAGGTCGAAGTCGGCATCTTGAACGGTCGAGTCCTCGGTGCCATCGAAGTCGCCCCCAAGAGCGGAATTTACGACTACGCATCGAAGTACACGCCTGGATTGACCGAGTACTACATGCCTGCGCGTCTGCCGCCGACCCGCTATGCGGGGGTTCTCAAATTGGCGGAGCGCGCCGCGAGCATCCTCGGCTGTTCGGGGGGGGTGCGCGTCGATCTGCTGGTGACCGAGGGACAAAACGAGTACGTGCTCGAGGTGAACACGCTCCCCGGTATGACCGAGACGAGCCTTCTGCCCAAGATCGCCGAATGCGCGGGTTACGATTTCGCTCAGCTTTGCGAAGCCATTTTGGAAGCGGCGCGCCTGCACGCGTCGGCGCCGCGGCGGTCTTCGCAGACATCGACTCAGGCGTTCCAGCTGGACGAGCTCGAACCGCGCCGTCAAGCTGGCTGAGCTTTCGCGAAAGCTCACTCGTGCGGCGGTCATCGCTGCTGGTGATGTGGTTGGCGGGGCTCGGCGGCATCCCCGGTTGTCGCAAGCCCGCGCCCGAGGAGCGAACCTTGCCCGAAACGGGAGTCGCCGCCGAGCGGGACGCGCCTTTAGGCGAGGAGGGGAGGGGAGCGGGGGACGCGGCGGCGAGCGAAGCCGACGCCGCGGGCGCCGCGGAGATCGACGATGCGGGCCCGCCGATCGAGGCGGGCCGCGTGCGGTGGTGCTCCAAGGAGATGGTGAACGTCGCCGGCCGGTTCTGCATCGATCGTTTCGAGGCATCGCTCATCGACGAAGAATCGGGGGAGGGGCTCTCACCGCATTACCCACCGGAGCCGAACATCGCGCTTCGTATTTTCAACCGCTGGGACGAGCAACGCCTCACCACGGGGCCGCTGTCCGCGCACGAAATGCCGTTACCGGCGTTGTCCGAGCTCGAGCGCGGCGAGAGCTTTCGTCCGAAAGCGACGTCTGTGCGCGGCGTGTTGCCGCAGGCGTATATCAGCGGGCGCGTCGCCGGAGAGGCGTGCGCCCGCGCGAAAAAAAGGCTTTGCACGCGCGAGGAGTGGACCTTCGCCTGCCGCGGTGAGCGGCAGACGAAGTACCCCTATGGCCCGGAGTACAAAGCCGGCGTTTGCAACGTGCACCGCATGGCGCACCCAGCGCAGATTCTGCACGACAACGCGTCAGCCGGGCATTCCGATCCGCGCCTCGGATTGGTAGAAGCCGAGGACGGTCCGCTGCTGCGTACCACTGGCTCGACCAAGACGTGCGTGAGTCGCTGGGGCAAAGACGTCGTCTACGACATGGTCGGCAATGTCGACGAGTGGATCGACGATCCCGACGGCACATTTCTGGGCGGCTTCTTCTCGCGCGGAACCACCAACGGATGTGACTCCAGCGTTTCGACGCATCCGCTCTTGCACTGGGATTATTCGATCGGTTTTCGGTGCTGCCGATGAGTGCGCGCGAAAGCGGCCGCATTTCGTCGATGCGTCTCCCCGAAGTGCGATGGGGCATTCTGGGATGCGGTGCCGTCACCGAGGTGAAGAGCGGTCCCGCCTTGCAGGCGGTGGAAGGGAGCCGGCTCGTCGCCGTGATGCGTCGCTCCGGCGACCTTGCGGCCGACTATGCCCGCCGTCACCGCGTGCCGCGCTCGTACGACGACGCCGAGCGACTCGTGGCCGACCCCGACGTGAACGCCGTCTACATCGCCACGCCTCCAGGATCCCACCTGCAATACGCGCTGCTCGCGTGCGCGCACCAGAAGCCTGTTTACGTCGAGAAACCGATGGCGCGCAACTTCGCCGAGTGCATGCGCATGGTCGAGGCATTCGAGACCGCGAACGTGCCCCTCTTCGTCGCTTACTATCGGCGCGCGCTCCCGCGATTTCTCAAGGCACGCGAGCTCCTTGCTTCGGGCGCCCTCGGCCGCATCACCGGCGTCGCGTGCCGCTTCTCGGGCGCTTATCACCGCCAAGTTCCTGTCGCGTCTTCGCTTCCATGGCGCCTTCGAGCGGAGGAGTCCGGGGGGGGGCTCTTGCTCGATCTCGGCTGTCATACGCTCGACATGCTCGATTTTCTTTTGGGCCCGCTCGAAGGTGCGAGGGGCGCCGCGGCGAACATCGCTTCGCCGCAAGATGTCGAGGACAACGTCGTCATGCATTTTCGCGTCGCCTCGGGGGCGCTCGGCACGGCGCGCTGGAACTTCGCCGCGAGCGAGCGCGCCGACGAGATCCTCATCGAAGGCGAAGACGGCGAGCTCAGAATGACGACCTTTGGCGAGGACCCCATCGAGCTGCGGCGCGCCTCGGGCACGGAGCGTTTCGCCATCGGCAATCCGCTGCATATCCAGGAACCGATGATCGCGACGGTGGTCAGCGCTCTTCGTGGCGGGGGTATTTGCGAGAGCACGGGGGTCTCCGCGGCTCGCACGCAGGCCGTCATGGATGCCGTGCTCGACGGTTACTATGGCGGTCGCGATCGCGCTTTTTGGGGCGACATGGGAAGCTGGCCCGGTCGACGATCGCGAGAGGTGGTGGGGCACTGACGCTATCCCCGCAGAAGGATTGTGCATAGGGCCGCCTAGCGCCCTTGATGGGCACCGTCCGAGGGCACCAGGACCCACAGCCGCCCCCTCGAGAAACGGCGCGCTGAGCCGATCGGCGAGTGGTTGCCCTCTATTCTATTTGCAGCGTCATGCCCCCACGGAGTCACTTGCAGCTGATCTACATCAGTCCGGGGCAGGCGGATGACCGCGCCGGCCTCGTCGAAGACGATGAGGATGCTGCCACCTCGGGCGCGCACAGTGCCCGCGAAAATCGATCGCAGCCCGATTCGCCGACGCCGATCAGTCTCGAAGAGGCGTTCAAGCAATATGCGCCGCACGTCGCCGCCATCGGGTTTCGCATTCTCGGCTCGCGCGATCAGATGCAGGATCTCGTACAAGATGTGTTTCTCAAGGCGCACGACTGGATTGCGCGCATCGACGATCCGCGCGCGCTGAAGAGCTGGCTGACGACGGTGACGGTTCGCGAAGCGCGCCTTCGCTTGCGCCTGCGACGCGTGCGAGCGTTTCTTCATCTCGGCGATAGTCACAACTATGCCAGCGTGGCGAGCCCGACGGCGTCTCCTGCGGAGCGGGCACTGGCGACGGAGATTTACCGAATTCTCGATGGCGTCGCCGTCAACGCGCGGCTCGCGTGGACGCTACGCTATGTCGAGGGCTTGACCTTACCCGAAATTGCGCAGCACTGCGGTTGCTCGCTGGCCACCGTGAAGCGTCGCGTCGCAGAGGTCCAGCGGACCGTTCTGGAGGCCTTGCGCGATGATGAAGCTTGAGCGCGACATCGAGACCGCGGTTCGTGGCGTCGACCCGGCGTGGGATGCGAAGGATACGGAAATCGGCCTGGCCATGCTGCGCGGTCGCATGCGGCGGCGAGCGACCGCGCGACGAGCAGGCGTCGGATTGGCGGCAGTGACGACCTGCGCAGGGATCGTGTGGGGCACGATCGGCCTTCGCTCGCACACCACCTCGTCCGAACCGTCGCCGATCGCAGCGGCCGCGTCGATGGCGGTCCGTTTTTCGGACGGGTCGACGGTGACGCGGCTCGATCCCGACGCGCAGGTTTCCGTGATTGAAGCGGGTCCCGAGCGTATCATCACCTCCGTGGAGAGGGGGCAGATCAGCGCCGAAGTAACACCCCGTCCGTCGCGTGTCTTCCGCGTCGTGGCGGGGCAGGTGGTGGTCGAGGCCCTCGGCACGGCGTTTACGGTAGAGCGACTCGACGAGCGCGTCGGCGTATCCGTGCGACATGGGCGCGTGCGCGTGACGTGGCTCACTGGGTCCGGCGAGCTCGGTGCGGGAGAGGCGAACTGGTTTCCGCCCATCGAGGACAACCGACGCGAAGAGCCGCGTCCCCCAGGGCCCGCCGAACGGCCCGTCGTGGAGAGCTCTCCGGCGGCGGGATCGGCCGCAAGCTCGTCACGCACGCCCTCGTGGAAAATGCTGGCGCTCGAGGGTCGTAACCGCGAGGCCTACGCGCTGCTGCGCGATCAGCGGAAAATGCTGCGCGACGCCGACGACCTGTTGCTCGCGGCCGACGTCGCGCGACTTTCGGGCCACCCGGCGGATGCAGTGCCCTATCTCGAACGCTCGATCAAAGAATCCGGCAATCATCCCAAGGCGGCGATGGCGGCGTTCGCGTTGGGGCGCGTGCTCATGACGTCATTGGGCCAGCCCGAAAAGGCGGCGCTCCAATTCGCCGACGCGCGCAGCCGCGCAGAAGGGGGCTCCCTGGCCGAAGACGCGCTGGCGCGCGAGGTAGAAGCGTGGGCCCAAGCCGGCGTGAGAGCACGTGCGCGCGAGCGCGCCGAAGAGTACCTGCGCCTCTATCCCCGGGGGCAACGTTCTCGGGCGGTCAAGGCGTTCGGCGGACTCGAATGATGCGCGTGAGGACCTTCGGCGAAGTGGAATGAAGCCGTCGCCCAAGATCGTCGCGGGCGCCGTAGCCGTTGCGTTGGTGAGCTTGTTTCCATGCGCGGCGAACGCCGAGCCGCCTCTGTCTTCGCGGTCGGGCCCATTTCCAGTCGTCATCATCGTTCCTCGATGCATCAAGGCGCCGGCGCCCGATCTGCAGCGCATCGCGAGCGCCGAGCTGGGCATCGACGTAGCAACGCAGCTCGAGGAGGATGCGCCCGCGGCCCACGACCCGACGAGCGGCGCGCCGCGGTCGTCCGCGACCGACGACCCGGAGGTTACACGGGTCATGATTGCCTGCGCCGGTCCTTGGGTGCGGCTCGAAGTGCTCGACCCAGTTTCCGGCAAAACGCTGGTCCGGCATCTCGACCTTGCGGCCAACGACCCAGCCACGCGAACGCGCCTGCTCGGGCTCTCCGCGGCCGAACTCGTGGCGGCGAGCTGGATTGAGCTGACGGCCCACGCCGCCCCTCGGCCCCACATCGTCGAAGCCAAGGCTTCGCCAAGCACGCGCGAAGCGGCGGCGAGGGCGGCGCAACGCGCCCTCGCGGAGCCGCCGTACCATCGCTTGGAGGCGTTCGCTTCGGCGCAGCGCACGGGAAGCGCGGATCTTTTGACCTTGGGAGGCGGCATCGGCGCGAGCTGGGTCCGCAACGGTTGGCAAGTGGTCGGAGCCGACGTTCTCGTCGAGAGCGGTAGCGAAGACGTGTCCTTGGGGACCATTCGCACGTTGCTCGCATCAGCCAGCGCGTCGTTGCGGATTCGCCAACGGCTCGGCTGGATCGCGGTCGAAGGGGGGCTCGGTGCTCGCGGAGGGCTCGTTTACATGCAAGGGGAAGCGGCGGAAATCACGCCGCGCCCGGACGCGACCACGGCAACGCTGCCGTGGTGGGGCCCGATGATCATGCTGCGGGTGGAGGCGGCCATCGCGGCGCGCGTAGCCTTCCTCATCGGGCTCGAAGCGGGACGTGTGATCTACGCCGCCGATGGGCGCGCCGCGGGCCGAACGGGATCGGCGATCGAAAACCAATGGGTGGGCCTTACGCTCGGCCCCGCGCTCACGCTCGGCGGAGCACCATGAGGACGCGCGATCAGGGTGTCCGACGGCCGCGCGGCAGGTCGAGCGCCACGTTGCGCCGAGCTACTTGCCTTGCGGCATTGGCGAGCTCGCTCGGGCTCGCGTGCGGGCGTGAGGAGGCCGACCTCTTGATCGCCGGCGCCGACGCCGGGTCGCGCGGCCCGAGCGACGCGCCGCCACTCGTGGACGTCGTTGATCCGTATGACCAAGACGCGACGCGGACGGGGCCCGATGTGTTCCCGCGTTCGGACGCGGCGCCCTGCGCCGCCGGCTATGCCGCCCAATTCACGGGTGCGTCGAGCCTCAGCGTCGCGCGGCCGGTGCAAGACGATTTCACGCTGGAGGCTTGGATCAAAACGACGGCTTCCCGCAAAGGCACGACGTTCTATCACGGCAACGGCGTGATTTATGCCGACGCGCCGCCGGGTCCGAACCCCGCGGGGGCCGACGATTTCGGGACCGCGATTCTCAATGACAAGTTCGTATTTGGAATCGGCAACCCCGACACCACTTTTCGATCCACGAGCGACGTGACGACCGGCGAATGGGTGCACGTCGCCGCCTCGCGGAGCAAGGAGAGCGGCGAGGTCCACGTCCTCGTCAACGGCGTCGACGAAAACGCCACGAATACGACGCAAAAAGGCTCACTGACGGACCAACCGACGTTGACCGTCGGCAGTACGCTCAATGATCAGAACCATTTCATCGGGCTGATGGACGAAGTTCGCGTGTGGAACGTGGCAAGAACCGAAGCGGAGATCGCGGCGACCATGCATCGGCGGCTCACCGGCAATGAGCCCGGGCTCGTCGCGTATTGGCGGTTCGACGATCCCGGCGGCGCGACCGCGGTCGACAGCTCTCCCGCCAAAGCCGACGCGACGATCGCCGGAACGCTGGAATGGCTGCCGTCCGACGCGCCCATCTGCCTACCGTAGGCAAGTCCATGGCCGGCCAATCACGGGGCGGGCGGTGGGGGAAGTCGCTGCGCTCAGGGGTTCAGCGCTTCATTGATGGCGGCGGCATAGTCTTCGAGCGGGTATTGGGCGTCGCACGCGAGCATATCGTCGAGCAGCCACATCCAGCCGCCGGTGATGCTGCTCCTCCAATTGGTCATCTTGGTTCGAACGGAGCTCGGGGCGTCGCCCGTAGCGCAGTTGCTCGCATGTCGGCTCCACAGTCCAGCTTCGACCTGCAGACCGCCGAAGTAGCCGCTCCACGTAGCGGGATTATTGGCGGCCCCGCCGGCGTAGACCTGGAGCAAAATGCGATCGACGAGACCTGGGCGCTGGCCATTCGTCTGATTGAAGACCGAAGTCCAGAACGTCGAGTTGGTGTAAGGGCAAAGCGTCACTTTGTAACCGAGATCGCCGAGCATGACGCTGAAGGCGACGGTCGAAGCCACGTCGTAGTTGCTCTCGTCGTCGAAGTTGACGGCGTCGGTAACGGGAATAGCGGCCTTCAGCGCGGCGAAGTTTTTGTAGAGAATGCTGGTGGGGCCGGCGCCCTGCGAGCCAATGAGCGATTCGATGGATTCGAAGTCCGTCGTTCCTCCTGCGCCCACGGAGAATTCGACGCGCGTGACCGACGTAGGAGCGGTCTTCAAGGTGGCGACCTTGCCCGGCCAAGCAGCGTCGCTGCCGATGTAACTCCCGTTCGAGAAGAGCGGCACGTCGTTCAAGACGAGGTCACCGTTCGTTCGCACGTGAATGCTCCACAAGACCATGGTGGTGAAGCCCGACGCGCGCATGATGGGCATCACCGTGGCGGCGTCGTTGTAGAACGGACCGCCGCCGAAGACCCCCGATGGTTTGCGGCTACCGGCGTCACGACCGTCGGAGTTTGCGTCGCCGGCGTTGCCGCCGCTGTTGTCGGCGCCATTGTCACCAGGTCGATCCGCGGCGTTGTCGGCTTGGTTCGCGTCCCCGCGGTCGACGCTGCTGTCGCCATCGAGGACACTGCTGTCCGCCGCTCCTGGTGGGCCGACCTCGGAGCGATCATCGGCGGTCCCGCTGCTATCGCTGACGGCGCGATCTTCCGCGCGATCCTCGCTCGAGTCCCGGGCGATGTCGAGCGCAGGCGCATCGCTGCCGCTTACGCTGTCCACGCGGCTGCGATCGTCGCCGCCGTCGCCGATGCCCGTCTCGCTGGCGACATCGCCGAAATGATCGGCGGCGGCGTCGCCGGCTTTTGCATGGTCATCCTCTGTTGACGCCGAGCATGCGAGAGCCGCAAGGAGGGAGAGATGCACGACCACGCGTGAGGCGAAGCGCTCGTGCCGAATAGGAAGACGAGCCGTCATCGCTTTCGGCAGATATCATTGCCATGACCGACGCACCAGCGCCCCGAAGCCGACGGAAACGCTTCGGGGATGACCTCCGCTCTCGGCGGGCGCCTCCCGGACCAAAAGGGGAGGCGGAGCCCGGTCGATCTCGCGCAGCATGCATTCCCGGAAATCCGATCGACCGGCTCCGATGCGAAGCCTAGGGGCACCACAGCAGGAAGAAAGTTTCGAATTCGTGGCCATTTAGCGCTGAGTGCCTCGAAACCCCGTTGAGGGTATATTCGGGGACCTAGCCTGGTCCCGTCCCCGGGGGCCAGCTGCCGTCCGAGAATCAGCGAGTTGAAAGGTAGACGAGATGACCGACCAGCCGGAAGCCCCCACGGGAACGGTTGAACTCGATGGTACGACGTACGTGATCACCCCGACGGCGTTTCGATCGCATTATCAGGTGATGACTGGTGAGGCCAGACTCGTTGGACTTCTCGAGATGACGGAGCTTGGCGACGAGCGAAAGGTGCTCGCGCGCGTGGCGTCTGGCTCGGGCCTTACGCAGTCGTTCATGATCAAAATCGCCGAAGCCGCGCTTGCGGCTGGGATTATCAAATAGATCGCTTAGCGCCAGGACGGCGGCGCTACTTGCGCCGGGGCGGGACGTCACGCTTCGGCGCCCCGGGAAGCGGCAAGGGGGGCGGCTTGCCGTTTTGCGTGCCGTGTCTGCGGATCACATCGAGGAGCCCATCGAAGGTGTCGCGCATGGCCCAGGCTTGGTCGCTCGGATCGTTGAGCCGCGCGGCGCGCTTTCGTCCGTCGGCGAGCGTCCTGGCGGGGCGTTGGCACGTCGTTCCGAGCCTGCGCTCGAGGTCGGAGGCCGCGCCTTCGTAGATGTGATAGCAGCCAGCGAAGTTACCGTCATCGTAGAGCGCGGCGCCGATGTCGATGGCGGCGGCCAGAGCCTTCGTCATGAGATCGATGCTGCCCCGGCTGCATCCTTCGAGGATGCGAACGGAGAGCGCCGGAACATTGCGCCGGGCGTCGGCGGGTGCGTTTCGTTCCGCGGTTGCGGCAGCGAAGGCCTCGAGATTCACTGCGGCCGGCTTTTTGAGGAGTTCTTTGAGATAAGAGACGGGGACGCCGAAGTTGATGTTCTGACCGCCGAGCATGATGGCGGTGGCCACGCCGATGACTTCGCCGCGATCGTTGAAGATGGGCCCCCCCGAGGAGCCGGGCGCGATGGGCGCGGAGATCTGCAAAACGGTGAGACCTTTATCGAGTTTGCGCACGGCGCTGACGAGACCGTTGGATACGGTGTCTTCGAGACCGAGCGGGTGCCCAATGGCGACGATGGAATCGCCTGGATGCATGTCGTCGCTGTCACCAAGCGGGATGACGGGCAGCTTCTTGGCCTGGATGCGCATGATGACGAGATCGCGCTGGCGATCGCCGTTCCAGATCTCCACGACCTGAAACTCGCGATGGTCCGAGAGCGTGACCGTTATCTCGGAGTTTCCGGCGATGACGTGGAGGTTCGTGGCAATGAGCCCGTCTTGGCTTACGACGAATCCGGTGCCCAGCGACTGCTCGGTACGCACAGAGACGACGGACGGGGTCGAACGAGCGGCGATCTCCGCCGGTGTGCGCAACGACGAACGAACTTGCTCGGCCAGGCGCGAGCCTTCGCTGGACGGGGCTGCAGCTGGCCGCGCGCCGCACGAGAGGGCACCCAGAAAGGTCAAGCAGTACAACGTCGAAGCTACTTTGCGCACAGCGACCTTGGTAGCTTACGCCATCCGAGAGGCATGATCACGCTCGGGCGCCGCTCCGGTCGCTGCGGGCGGTGTGGCCGGCAGCTTCGGCTGGACGAAGAATCAGCGCCTTTGGACCTCCGTCATTTGCTTGAGCGTGTCGAGCAGGCGGTCCGTTGGGACTGGCTTGTGGAAAACGCGCACGTCGAGCGTATTGAGAAATTCCGCAACCCTAGGCGTCGATGCCGCACCCGTTACAAAAATGAACCGATTCGCCCAGCGGCGGTCCAAGAGTACCGCGCGGCGATAAATATCTGCGCCGGATAGACCTGGCATCACGACATCGCAGACGACGACCTCCGGAGGCGTATCGGAAAGGATGCGCGTGAAGGCGTCATCGCTGCTCGAGACGAACTCGGCGTCGACATAGCCGGCCACCATCGTTCGATAGGAGCTCAGCATGGTCCAATCGTCGTCGACGAACAGCACCTTGGCGGTGCGATTGCCGCCGAACGCTGTCGGTTTGGCGGCGCGCATGTTGCGTGAGGTCGGCGTTCCCGCGGGCGGACCGAAATCGGTTACCAGAGGTGCCGACTTGAGCGAGGCGGCGCTCGAGACCGCGCGGGCTGCCGCCACGGAGTTGCTCGAGCTCGGCGCGTTGGGCGGGCCGCTGACAGCCGTCGTCGCGGCGCGCCAACGGCTAGAGCTCAGTGCAACCGCGCTCGAACCGGCTGCCACGCCGAGCGCGGCTTCCTGGCGGCTCGAGGCGGCGATGCTATTCGGCCCGGGGGTACCAGCGCTCACGTTCGGAGCGGCGGCGATCCGACCGGAGCTCGCCGGTGCCCCCCCTGCGGCGCCCTCTACGGCAGGTGCTGCCTCGAGCCGGCTGGCGCTCGTCCCGTAGCGGCCGCGACTGAGCCAGTATTCGATACGCCGCACCAGCTCGGTGGGGCTGTCCGTCTTCTGAATATAGCCGTGGGCCCCGCTCGCGATCGCCCGGAGCCTCAGGTGATCGATGGACAGCGTGGAGTGCAAAAGAACGAGCGTCTCCTGGTTCTGGGTCACGCGAGCCAGAATCTTGGCGATGGTCTCGCCCGAAAGCGTCGGCATGTTGACGTCGAGCAGAACGATGTCCGGTTTGTCGCGCAGGATGGCCGCCACCGAACCGGACGGCTTATTCCGCGTGATGACGGCGTAGCCAACGCTTTCGAGCGACTTTTTGACGCGCTCGAGAACGATGTCACTGTCGTCGACCACGAGTACGGTCTTCATCCGATAAAGCCTTCATGGTCTCAGGTTGACGAGTCGAGCGACGGTCGGCGGGGGCCTGGCGTCCGCGGCCCAGCACGCGAATCCAGCTGGCGAATGGCCTCGAGGAGCCGGTTGAACGGGACGGGCTTGAAAAGCACATGCCCCTCGTGGTCGTTCATGAAATCAATGACCACCCGGGTGGAGCTCGCCCCGGTCAAAAACAAGAAGCGCTCGCGCCAGGACGCGTCGGCGGCTACGGCGCGGCTGTAGAGATCAGCGCCGGTCACGAACGGCATGATGATATCGCACACCACGATTTGAGGTGGCGAATCGGACAGAATGCGCTGCGTGGCTTCTTCTCCCGAAGTAAGGAATTCGGCCTCGAGCTCGGTGCCCAGCGCAGTTCGGTAGGCGCGCAGCAAGGACCAATCATCGTCCACGAAGAGCGTCTTCACCACGCCGCTGCGCGCTGCGGTAGCAGGTTCGCGGCGCTTGAGGGACGACAGTTCGGGCTGCCCGCGGCGGCCTTGCAACGGCGGCGCAGGGGGCGGCGCCGGCAGCGAAGCAACTCCGTCGCCCGCGGTCGGGGGACTCGCGAGCGGACGCGTCTTGCTCGACGCCTGGACGCTGGTTGCGCATTGCGCGATGCGAGCAATGAACTCGGCGGCGTCGGCTGTCTTCTGTACGTAGCCTTGCGCTCCCGCGGCCAAACTCTTGAGGCGCAACGTTTCGACCGGTAGCGACGAGTGAAACAGCACGATGATGGGCGGGCGTGGATGCGTCCGATTGATAATCTTGGCAATCGTTTCGCCATTGAGGCGCGCCATATTGAGCTCCACTAAAACGATGGCGGGCTTTTCCTTGACGATGGCGGAGATCGAGCCAGCGGAGTGGTCGCGGGTGAGGACGCGGTAGCCCGCTCCCTCCAGGATCGCGCGCGACTCTTCGAGCACCTTTTGATCCTCGTCGATGACGAGGATGGTGCGACCTTCGCTGCCCTCTCGAGTCATGTTGCCCCCCGTCTTCGACCACCCCGCCCGATCCATCCTACGTGGTCGGCCAGCGCCGTCCAGCGTGCGCGTCATCCTCTCTAGTCTTCTGCATCAGCAGCTTGGCAGCGGCGAATCGTTCTCCCGCCATGTTCCAACCAAGACCTCTGTCGATGTCGGGTACGGTGAACGGCGCGGAGGAATCCGGCGATGATGCCCGCCTGCCGACGCTATGGTGGAGCCAAGGCGCAGTGAAAGCGTGGATGTGGGCACGTGCCACCTGGCGAGCGACTAGCGCGCGGCAACCCGTTTCAGACGCCCGATTGCCCGAACGAGGAACCCGAGCGCGATCATGGCGACGAGGACGGGGACCTCGAGCCGGCTCGAACCCATTAAAAACAGCACGAACGAGAGCAACGCAAATGGCGCCGGCCACCGTTCCCATCGCCGCAGGCCGGCGGCTTCGCGCGTCGCCAGCACGAAGAGCGCCGCCGCGGTCACTGTGTATTGCAGCGTCACACTCAAGCTCGACAGCGCCAGCAAGTGGCGTATCGATCCCCAGCGCGCGTTGGCGACCAGGATTGCGAAGACGAGCACGTAGGTCACCGCGAATGCGCGCAGCGGGACGGCGCGCGGGCTCAGACGGTCGAGCCCGAATCCAAGGGCGTCCGATTGACCAAGGGGCGCGAGGTAACGAGGCGTCATGGCAAGCATCCCGATGACGATGCCGAGCGCGCTGAGGCTCGTCGCGCCACCGACGAGGCGAGAGAATGCGACGCCCCCGTAGACGCGCGCTGCGTCGGCGAGCGGCAGCTCATGCCTCGACAGGTCGGGCAGCGCGTGCACGCACGCGGCGTGCAAGGCCATATAAAGAAGCGCGGCGAACACGAGAGCACCCACCGTGGCGAGTGGCACGCTTCGCTCCGGCCTTTTCACTTGCGCCGCGGGGAGGGGGACCACCTCGAATCCTTGCAGCGCGAAAAGAACCGGAAGCGCGGCGGTGAGAACGCCCATGGGCGCCGCGGGCGCGATGGCGTCGTTTCCGGTCAACCCATCCCCGCCCGGCGAAAGCGTTACCCACAACGCGGCGATGGGCAGAGCGACGAGAGGCATGGCTTTCAAGAAGGTCACCGCCGACCACGCCACTGCAGAGAGACGCAGACCGAGGGAAAGCGCGCCCGAAAGCAGCGTCAGGAGCGAGAGCTCCACGGCCAATCGGGCGCCTCCATCCACGATACCGGTAGTAGCGGTGGCGTTTTCGACGAGGCCCACCAGCACCGTCGACGTGCTGAAGAGCGCCGACACGTACGTCGTAAAGCCGACCGCGAAGGCCGCTTTGCCGCCGAAAGCTTCGCGCGCGTAGAGGTAAGGGCCGCCGTCGGCGGGGAAAGCGCGCCCGAGGCGTGCGTAAGCCAGACCCGTCGGTAAGAGCAAAAGCGCGACGCAAAGGTACACCGCGACCCCTCGCCATCCTGGAACAGCGGTCGCGACTTCGCGCGGAGCAAAGAAGATCCCGACGCCGACGATGCCGTTGATGCCGAGGGCAAGCAAGCTGGTGAAGCCGAGCGGCGGCGCCGCGTACTTCGCTGCTCGTTCCATCGCGCCGGTCACCGACGCGAGACTACCCTCGCACGGTTTCGTATCAACTGCCGGCCTTGCCCGATTGTGCTGCCGCCCACGAGTCTTTGAGGGAGATCGTTCGATTGAAGACGAGCCGTTCCGGCCTCGATTCGCGATCGACGCAGAAATAACCGACGCGCTCGAACTGGAAGCGGTCCGCCTCGTGGGCGCTGGCGAGGCTCGGCTCGACCAGACACTCCGACATGACTTCGAGCGATTTCGGATTGACGTGCGTCTTCCAGTCGACGTCCTTGTCTTTGACCGGATTCTCCACGACAAACAGGCGATCGTAGAGGCGCGCCTCGGCGGGCAGCGCGTGCGCCGCCGATACCCAGTGGATGGTCCCTTTGATCTTGCGACCGTCCGCCGCGTGTCCCCCTTGGGATTTCTCATCCCAAGAGCAATGCACCTCCGTCACCGTGCCTGACGCGTCTTTGACGACATCGGTGCAGCGGACGATGCACGCGTAACGCAGGCGCACCTCTTGGCCTGGCGCCAGGCGAAACCACTTCTTGGCCGGTTGCTCGGCGAAGTCGTCGCGGTCGATGTAGAGCACGCGCGAGAAGGGAACCTTGCGCGTCGCCCCCTCGGGTTTTTCGGGATCGTAGGGCGCCACGAGCTCGTCGACGCGCCCCTCGGGGAAGTTGTCGAGCACGATTTTGAGCGGTTTCAGTACCGCCATCACGCGCGGCGACGTTGCATTGAGATGGTCGCGGAGCGCGTGCTCGAGAAGGGAGACGTCGACCTGGCTGTCGCGCGTCGATACGCCGATGCGCTCGCAGAACGCGCGGATCGCCTCGGGGGTGAAGCCGCGGCGGCGCATCCCGGCCAAGGTGGGCATGCGGGGGTCGTCCCAATCCGCCACGTAACCCCCTTCGACGAGCTCTTGCAACTTGCGCTTGCTGAGCAGCATGTACGTCACGGCGAGCCGCGCGAATTCGATTTGTTCGGGGTGGGAGGGGAGCCCCAGAGCGTCGAGATACCAATGGTAGAGCGGGCGGTGATTGACGAACTCGAGGGTGCACACCGAATGGGTAACCCCCTCGATCGCATCGGACTGACCGTGCGCCCAGTCGTACGTGGGATAGATGCACCACGTGTCACCCGTGCGGTGATGGTGCGCCCGCCGAATTCGATACATGACCGGATCGCGCAGCTTCACGTCGGTGGACGCCATGTCGATTTTGGCGCGCAAGACGCATGAGCCGTCGGGGTATTCGCCTCGGCGCATCTTTTCGAACCGTTCGAGGTTGTCGGCGATCGAGCGATTGCGAAACGGGCTTTCTTCGCCCGGTTGATAGTAGTCGCCTCGGGTCTTGCGGATCGTTTCCACGTCGCGTTCGTCGACGTAGGCTTTGCCCGCTTCGATGAGCTTTACGGCGAATTCGTGGAGCTTGCCGAAATAATCAGAGGCAAAGTACTTGCGGTCTTCCCAGTCGAAACCGAGCCAGCGCACGTCGCGCTCGATCGATTCGACGAACTCGGGATCCTCCGTTTCGGGGTTGGTGTCGTCGTAGCGCAGGTTGCATTTGCCGCCGAACGTCTGGGCCAAGCCGAAGTTCAAGCAGATCGACTTGGCGTGCCCAATGTGCAGGTACCCGTTCGGCTCGGGGGGAAAGCGCGTCATGACGCGCCCGCTATTTTTGCCGCTGGCGAGGTCGGCGCGCACGATGTCTTCTACGAAATTGCCGGGCGTGCCGTCATTGCGGGTTTCGGCAGGTGATTCGACCCCGGCGGCGGGGGAGGAGACTTCCTTGTCGTTCATCGGACGCCGAATCTAGCACCACCCGCCGGCGATCGATCGGCGGCGCACGAGGTCTGCCGCTCGCCCTCGCGCGAGGCGCCGGGAGGGGAGATTCAGCCCGCGGGTCGGAAGGCGCGGAACGGGTCACTCGCGGGGCGTCGCACGACGCCGTGACGTGAGTCGAGCGCGTCGACGACCCAGCCATTACCCGCATAGATGCCGACGTGGCCGGGCCACCAAAGAATGTCTCCCGCGCGCACCTCGTCGATCGGCACCTCGGGCAGTGCGTCGGCGATGTCGTGGGTTGTCCGAGGAATGCGCGCTCCCACGCGCCGCCACGCCGTTTGGGCGAGCCCGGAACAGTCGAAGCAAGAAGGACCGGTGCCTCCCCAGCAGTACGGTTTTCCGACCTGGGCCGTGGCGAACGCGACGACTTCGAGCGCCTCTATCGTCGGAGGGGGCTCGCCACCTTCCCACGCCCGGGCCACGAGCGCCTCGCGGGGGAGCGATCGGCCGGCGCTACAGGCGGCGGAAAGGAAGGCTGCACCGACCATGACGAGCGAACGGACTCGGATGGGAAACAACGCCATGGGTCGATCATGAGCCGTCCTGCTGCCAAATGAGAAGTTTTCGGCGACCGGGCGGCCCGAAGTCGGACGGCGTGCGGACCGGGGCGCGCAACGGCTCGAGAAAGGCCTAGGGCACGCGAGCGGGCGCCGGCGCGGGCGTGGGGCGCGATTCGGTTCTCACCTCCGACTGCGTGGGGGGCGATTGGCTCTGCGAAACCTCGGCCGCGATGCCAATGGAAGTCGCACCCGCAAGAATGAGGACCGGAATCAAAAAGAGCAGCATGGCGAGCTCGTAGCACATCGACAGCCGCGGAGCGTCAAGTCGTTGGCGGCGCGGTGCTGACGGTCTCGCGAGTCCCGTCGAAGGGCATGCGTCGGTCCCTGCAGGATTTTCTGGCCCACTCCACGCGTTCTGTCGTTCGGCACAACGTTTGCTCGATTGGGCGGCGATGGAGCCATCGCCGCCCCCCGGGTCGTCCCCCCGCAAACTCGTGGTGACGCTCGATGGCGAAGCGATCGGGAACGAACCGAGCCTCGTCGCGGGTGGTGCGGTGATCGTGTGCCGCGATGCGTCCGGCAGGATCCACGCCGCGCCGAACCGATGCCGTCACCAGGGAGGCCGGTTCGTGCGCGGCAAAAGCTGTGAGCTCGTTTGCCCGCACCACGGCTGGAAGCTCGATGGCTCGACCATGACGTACACGAACCCGCGCGGCGACCTGCGTCAGGACGAGCTCCCAGTCGAGATCGATGGGGCGGGTCGCGTGGCCGTCTACGACGTGACGCGATCACGGCCGTGGGAAGAAGCGCGCGTGATGCGCCGCCCATTGCAGGAAGGCGAGTTCACCCTCCAATTTTATGCGCATGCCTGCATAGAGCTCGTCGCCGCCGGATACCGGTTGTTCACCGATCCGTGGCTCATCGGGCCCGCCTTCAGCCGCGGCTGGTGGCTGTCACAGCGCCCCCCCGACGACTGGCCCGAGCGCCTCGCCGCGGCGGACGGCATCTTCATTAGCCACAACCATTCCGACCATCTCAATCGCCACACCTTGGCCGTTGTCGCCAAGCGTCGCCGCGATGTGCCCATCTACATTCCGGCCTTTGATAGCCCTGCCATGGCCACTGCTCTCGCCGGGCTCGGCTTTACGGACCTACGCGTCGTGCCTTTTGACAGGTGGGAAACACTGCGCGACGACTTCCGTTTCATGATTTTGCCCGACGCCACCGGGCGCGACGACAGCGGCGTGCTCGTCGAGTATGCGGGCCATCGCGTGCTCGACAGCGTCGACGCGCAGAACCTGCGAGGCGGCGAGATCCCGACGGGCATCGATGTCCTGCTTTCGTCGTTCGCAGGGGGCGCGAGCGGATTTCCCGTCTGCTGGAGCGAGCTTTACGACGAAGCCAAGATTCTGGACATGGTGACCAAGAGCCGGCGCCGTCACGCGCTCGGCGCGGCGACGATGGCGCGCGACGCTGCGGCGAGGATGTTCGTCCCCTTCGCCGGCTATTTCTACGAAGCGCACCCCGCCGACGCCGACATTCGCCGGCGCAACGTCAAAAACTCGCCCGAGGAGATGCGCGAGCTCGTGCGCAAGCTGTCGCCATCGACGGCGGTGTGGATCCCGGACCCCGGCGGTGTACTCGACATCGGCAGTTTGCGGGTGCTGAAAGAGGGTCACGCGACCCCGCCATCCCCTGACGTCGATGCCTTCACGGCGCTCATCGCGAGCGATTTGTACTTCGCGCCGCTCGCATCGACCGACGGCATCACCCAGTATTTCGCGTGGGCTGGTTTTCGCGCGGATCTCGTGCTGCACGTGGTGGAAACCGACGAAACCTTCGCCACGCCGCTGCGCGAGTTCTTGTACGACTTCTCGATGGGTGCGCTGGTCGAACAGCGCCCCACCACAGCACATCGCTATTTGCGCATGCGCGTGCGCGCCGACGTTTTTCGTCACGTGCTCCGCAACGGTCAGCCGTGGGAGGAGATCAGCATCGGGTTTCAGGCGCGTTTTTACCGCGAGCCCGATGCGTACAACTTCGACTTTTGGGACCACTTTCAAAACCACTTGCCGGTGACGCCTCCCGTTTGGCGACCGAAGAGCGTGCGGCCCGCCGCGATCGAGCCAAGCGACCGCGTGGCGTAGCCGCCTCGACGCGCACGCGGGCGCGCGTCGCCCCGTCTTCGTTTGCGGCAGATGCGCACCAAGAGAAACTGAAGCAGCTGACGCGTTTCGCAGCGAAAAATCGCACGTGAACGATAGGCGCTGTGGATAACCCGGCCTCGCTGCCACAATTCCGTCCGCTCGTGCCGCGCCGATCTCGATTCGGACAAATTGCGGATCGCTATCGGCGGGCAATGGTATAAGGCTCTGTCTTAGCGAGGTTTGGCAATGCTTGACGACGAGCAAGACGAACCGCAGAGCGAGCGCTCCGTGAAGGCGTACGAGCGCGGCGTCGCATGGGCGAACGAAACATTCGATCAATGGCTCGACGCAGGTCGCACGATTCCTCCCGACCTTCCGCTCACCGAGTTGGATGCGGCCACCATCTTCGGCGCAGCGATCTATCCGGATGCGGTGACGCGCACGCGCATGGTGCTGATCGCATTCGACGCCGCCAGACTCCGTTGGACACGCCTCGTCTCGCTCACCCTCACAAGCGAGCCCGATCACGACGTCGATCCTGCGGGCGCGGGCGCCGCCTAGCGCACCTCGCTCCCGCAGAAGGCTCCCGCGGAACGGTCCCGCAGAAGGCGCGCGACAGGGGCGGGCACGATAGCCGCACCCGGCGCCGCTCAGCGCCTCGACGTTGCATCGACGTCAGCCGCGGGCTGCACGTCGTCATCGGAGACGGCGCGGCGCCCCGGATGGCATGTGGTTTCTTGTGATGAATTTCGCCCGATGCGCCACAGGGTCCGACCTCGCGCGTCGCCCTTGGTTTGACGATAGTTGCGGGCAATCGCTTTGCCGATAACGCATTTGTCGCTATCGGACAGCGTATCGTCCGTCGGCTGCGCCGGCCAATAGGCGAGATGTAGGCAACGCGTCTCCTCATGCTTCGCCGGCGCGTCAAGACGACCGCCATCGCACCCCTTCAATACAAGGGCAAAGCGAGCGCCTTATCGAAGTCGCGCTGCCTATTTTCTCGCCACATCGCCGCCCTCGAATGAGATTGGAATCAAATCCAGATCTTGTATCGTGAATGAAGGAGAAGAGCGCCCTCCACGCGGCGCTCTCAGATAAGCGAATGTCCGTAGCTCGAAGCACGCACCCAGGCGTACGCACCGCCCTCAAGCTCGACCGCGCCGCTCAGATTATCGAAAGCCAATTGGAATCGGAGCCGCTCATTCTCGAGCTGCTCGTCGGAAGCGCTGTCAAAGGACAGGCGCAACGACAGATGTGGGACGCCTTGCACCTCGCGGCGGTGCGCGACGGGCGCGTGGCCGAGCTAGGCGCGGCCTACGATCAGCTCCTCCAATCGACGAAGATGAAGCTCGTCCTCGCGCCGATTTCGGCGCAGGTGCTCACGCGAGCGGCTGCGTTCTTCGAGGAAATGGCCGTCGATGCCGACAAAGCCGTGATGCTCTTGCAGCGCGCTCTGACCGTCGCCCCGGCGAGCACCGAGGCGTTTACGCGCCTCGAAGGCCTACTCACCGCGCGGCAAGATACCCGAACCCTCATCGATTTCTATACGAATGCCGCCGGACACCGGCCCACCGTCGAAGAGCAACTCGCGCTCTTGCGGCGCGCCGCCGAGCTCGCCGAGTTCGTGCCGGACAAGCCCGAGCAAGCGATTCAGCTCTATCAGCAGATCGTGCGTCTCGATCCCAGCGATCGGGTCGCGACCGAAGCATTGGAAACCCACTTTCTTCGCTCGGGTAGAGTGAAGGACGCCGCCAAGTGGCTGGAGCAGGTCTTGACCAGCCGCCCGAGTAAGCGCGACGCCGACGAGCTCGCTCTCCGTGCGCGTCTGTTGCGGCTCTACTGCGAAGAGCTCGATGAGCGCGATCGCGCGCTACCCCATGCCGAGGTGTTGCTCGCGCAAGACGCGACGCACGGACCGGCGCTCGAAGCGGCGCGCAGTCTCCTGACTCACCGCGCGCTCGGGCCGCGCGCGGCATCGGCGGTGGCGAGCGCGCTCGATCGCAGCGGCGATTTCGCGGAAGCGGCGTCGGTGCTCGAGCAGCAGCTGGCCACCCTGCGCGGCGCCAAGCGGCTCGAATTGGTGAAGCGGCTTTCGGCGCTGAAGCAGGACCAACTCGCCGATCTCGCCGGCGCACTTCCGCTGCTCGAAGAGGCTATCGCCGCCGATATTTCCGACGCCGAGGTGAGGCGCCGTTACCGCGAGGTGAGCGCGGCTCTCGGACGCGGTGCGGACGCGGTGAAGCTGCTCGCCTCCGCGGCGGCCAATGTAAAGGATGCCGCGACGCGGCTCGGCATCGAAGCGGAGCTCGGGCAATTTGCGCTCGAACGCGGGGATTCCGCGGGCGCGCGTGCCGCCTTCGAGAAGGTGCTCGCCGCTGCGGGGGGAGATTCTTCGATGCTGGTGGCGGCAAGGGGTCTCGCCGCGGTTTACGAAGAGGGCGAGGCTGGCCAACTGGCGGGCGCGCTCGAAGTCGTGGCGCGTCTCGAGAAGGACGACTCGGCGCGTTGGGCCGCTACCGAGCGGCTGGCGCACCTTTACCAGGGCCGCTTGGACGATCCGCACAAGGCGGTCGTGGCCTGGAAAGAGCTCATCGGATCGCCCCTCAGCGGTCGCGCGCTCGACGCGCTGGAGACGCTCTATCATGCGACGGGAGACGATGAGCAACTCGCCGCGATCCTCGAGCTTCGATCGGTCGGCTCGGCCGACGAGAAAGAGGCCCGAGCTTTGGCGACGCGAGCGGCCCAATTGCGCGCCGGTCGGGCCGTGGACGGACGGAATGCGCTCGCCATCTGGCGCGAGCTGCTCCAAACGCACGGTCCCTCGCGCGAGGTGCACGCCCATGTTTTTCCGTTGTTGGAAAAGGAAGGGGCTTTCGTCGAGCTCGCCGAGGTCTTGCGGCAGGAAGTCGCCCTCGCGCCGCGCGAAGAGCACGCCGACCTACTCACCCGTCTCGGTATGTTGTCGCTGAAGCACCTGAAAGACGCGGCGGCAGCCCTCGAGGCATTCCGCGCTGTGCTGCTGCTCGATCCGCGCGCGGCAACCGCGCGCAAGGCGGTGGAAGGGCTTCTCAAGATTCCCGACGCGGCCCTCGGAGCCGCCGAGTTGCTCGAGCCGATTTATCGCCAAGATCAGCACTGGCCGGGCCTTCTCGCCGTGCTCGAGGCCCGGGTCAAGGCGACGACCGTCCTCGACGCTCGTCTTGCGATCCTCGAAGAAATGACTGCCATTCTCGAGCAGAATCAGAACGACGTGACGCGCGCGCTCAAGGTCGCCGGCGAAGCGCTGCGCATCGCGGTCGCGAACAAATCGCCAGCCGTGGAGCGATGGGTCGGGCGGGTAGAGCAGCTCTCGGCAAAAGCCGCACAGCCGGCGCTTCTCGCGACGGTGTTGTCGCGTGCGCTCGGCGATCATCCCGTCGACAGCGAGGCGTTTTTCCTGGTCGCTACACGCGCCGGTGACGCGCTGCTCGCCTCGGGCGAGGCCCCGAAGGCGTTGGCACTCTACCGCGCGGCAGCGGCGTACAGGCCCAACGATCTGCCTCTCAAAGAACGCATCGAGGGGCTCGTCATGGAACAGGGGAGTGTCGAGGACCGGATCGCCGTCCACCGCGCCGGGCTCGAACGCTCGAGTGACGTCAAAAGCCGACGGCAAAACTTGCAGGCGATCGCTCGCATTCAGAGCCAGGAAGCGGGCGACGATGCCGCAGCCGTTGCCACCCTGCGCGTCCTCTTGGCGGAAACGCCGCACGACGTCGCCGCCGAAGATGCGCTCTTCGACGCGCTCGGAAGGCGCGGCGATCATGCCGGACTTTACCAGGAGCTCGAGGGTCGCGCGGCAGCTGCCGACGGGGACCGGCGTACGGCGCTCCTCGTGCGCATGGCAGACGTTTCCGCGCGCAGCGGGCAGCTCGAGCGCGCGCTCGGCCATTATCGCGAGCTTTTGTCGGGCGCGCGGCTGGGGGACGACGTCCTCGACGCCATCGAGCGCACCGCGCACGCGGCGGAGAACTTCGATACCCTGCGCGATCTCTTGGAGCGGCGCATCCTCAGCGCTAGCGACGCGCGCCAAGAGATGGCATGGCTCGAGCAGCTCGGTGATCTCTACGCCGAAAAGCTGGGCAATGTCGACGGCGCGGTGACTGCTTTCAAGCGCGCCTGTGATCTTGCGACCACCGCCAAGCTCGGCGGCGACATCCTGCGCCGGCTCTACGAACGCATGTTCGCGCTCTTTCCCGGCGATCGTCAGGCGGCCGAGCGTCTCGTCGAGATCTACCGCGAGGCAGGGGAGTGGTATCGCATTCCCGCCATCTACGACGCTCTGCTCGAGCACATCGTCGATGAGCGCGACGCGGTGAAGGTCGTGCTCGATATGGAGCAGTCCGCGCTCCATGCCGGCGCGTCACGCCAGTTCGCGACGGCGGTCGATTCCGCGCTGCGGCGGTACGTGCGCGCATTTAGCCGCTACGCCCAGGATCTCTTGGCCGCCAAGGCGCGCGTCCTCGCGATCGATGCGACCCGCGCGGACGAGGTGGGCACCATCTTCCGCGCGCTGATCGCATCGGCCGACGACGGCGCGTCCTTTGCCCAGGCCTTCGAAGCGTTCCTCGCCAAAGCACCGAACGATGAGAACCGGCGCGCCGATGGGCAGTGGGTCGCGGCTTGGCGCACCAGCGATCTTCAAGGGCTCGACCGAACCGGCGCGCTCCTCGCGGCGGCGAAGGCGCACGAGAGCATTCGTAACCTGCCGGCGGCGGTGGAGGCGTATCGGCGCGTGCTCGAGTACGACTCCGAGTGCATCACCGCGCGGTTCGCCATCGTTCGCCTGCTGCTCGATCTCGACCATACCGAGGCGGCCCTCACTGCGCTCTCCGATTTGCGCGAGCGCACCCAAGGCGCCGTGCGCGCGGGCATCGAGCTTCGTATGGGGCATCTCTTGTCGGAGAACCTGGATCGCGCCGGCGATGCGCTGGCGGTGATCCTTCCCGTGCTCGAAGCTTCCCCCTCGGATCCCACGGCGCTCCCCATCCTCCAGCGCGCGCTCGGCCGGGCGTCGTCGCGACCGCGCGCCGCCGCGATGCTCGAACGCGCCAGCCAAGCGGCGCCGACGAAAGAGCGAGCGGCGACCATCTTGCGCGTCCTGCTCGGCGCGCCGGCCGACACGCCCGAGCTCATGGAGGGGCGCAAGGTCTGGTACAAGCGCCTGCTCGATCTCGTCTCCGACCGGCCCGACGAAGCGCTCTTCACCGCGCTGCAGGCTGCGGCCGACTTTGCCGAGGTACCGTTCTTCTGGGATGCCGCCGAGCAGTTGGCGCGTTCGCTGCGTCGCCCGCAGCCGGTCATGGATGCGTACCGTGCCATGCTCGAGCGCCACCTGGAGCCGGAACTGGCGGAGTGGGTCGCCCGTCGCGGGGTCGACTTCTATGAAGAGTGGTTCGAGGATCCGGAGGGAGCGATCTCGCTTTTACAGCGCATTCAGGTGCTGCCCGGCGGCGCCTGGGCCTTCGAACGGCTCAAGCTCGCTTTCATTTCGGGCGAGCGCTACGGCGAGCTCCTCTCGCTGTACGATCAAGCGATCGACAAAGCGCCCGGCAGCGGTCAGGCCGAGCTCTTGGAAGAGGCGGCCGAGGCGGCGCGCAACTTCGCGCGCGATCCCGATCGCGCCATCACCTACTTGGAGCGGCTCGCCGCGATCCGCACCGGGGACGCGACGACGCTGGCAGCGCTGGAGCGCCTCTACGAAAAGCGCGGACATCACCAGCGCCTCGTTGCTTTGCTCGAAACGCGAATGGACGCGACGAGCGACGTCCAAGTTGCGCAGGCCATTCGCGCGCGCATGGCCGGCCTTCTGCTCGGCATGGGCAATCAGGTGAAAGCCCTCGCGCTAGTCGAGCAGATGCTCGCCGCCGATCCAGGATCGGACGAGGCGTACGACCTCTTGCGCCGTGTCATTCTGCCCGGCGAAATACCGGCGCTGCCCGGCCTCTCGATGGCGCCGAGCGGCGTCTCGCGCTCGAGCGCACCCAAGCCCGATGTCGTCGAACCGCGGCCGCTCACGCCGAACCTCGTCGAGCGCTCGGCCTCGCTGCTCAAGCCTCGCTATTTGATGCAGGAGAAGATCGAGGACGTCGTTCGTATCATCGAGATCGAGCTTGCCGCTTGCGATTCCGACGCCGAGCGCACCGTCCTCTACCAGCAGCGAGCGCGCCTTCACCTCGAGGAGCTCGGCGAGATCGGCCTCGCTTTCGATAGCTACGTCATCCTCGTCGCGCTCGAGCCCGAGGTGGAGGAGCATCGGCGAATGCTGGCCGAGCTGGCTGGCCGACTCGACCGGCACGATCGCCTGGCCGCTGCCCTCGTCGACGCCGCCGAGAGAACGGCTGATCCGGTGCAGAAGGCGCGCCTTCGCGTCGAAGCGGGCCGCGTCTACCGCGATCAGATCGGCGATGCGCCCCGCGCCATCGCGCTTTTCTCGAGCGTCGTCGATGGGCGCGATTTGGCCGCCGACATCGTCTTGCCCGCGGCGCGTGAGCTCGAGCCACTTCTCGCGTCGCAGCACGTCGCCGCCGAACGATGCGCCGTGCTCGACAAGATTGCCGCGCTCGAGACAAACAAAGCGGCGCGGCGCGACGCGCTCGGCGAGGTGGCTCGCATGTCGGGCGCGGTGCTCGCTGATCCCGAACGCGCTGCGCGAGCCTGGAGAGCGCGTCTCGACGACGACGCCACCGATCGCGAGGCGCTCGACGGCCTGGTGACCGTGTTCGAATCGGCGCGCCGCTGGGGTGATCTCATCGATGCGCTCGACAAGCGCGCCGCCATGGCGGAGCCGGCCGTCGCGCGCGCGGACCGCGCTCGGATCGCGGCGGTATTCGCGGGCGAGCTCGACGCCGTAGGGCAGGCCATTGCGACGTGGGTCGACATTCGCCGCGCTTTCGGTCCCGACGAGGAAAGCTTCAGCAAGTTGTCGTCCCTCCTCGACGGGACGGGCCGTTTCGAGGACCTCGCCAAGCTGCTACACGAGGAGATCGCGGCTGCGGCAGACGCTGAGCGCCGCCTCCGACTCTGGGGCTCGCTCGGCGATCTTTGCCGCGACCGCTTGCACGATATCGAACGCGCCGCGAAGGCATATGCCGAGGCGCTGCGTATCCAACCCGCCGATCTCAAGTCGCGCCAGGGACTGCTCGAAGCACAAGAACGATCCGAAGTACGTTCGCTTGCCCAGCACGCGCTGGCGCGGGCTTACGTGGCCTTAGAGGAATGGGAGAAAGCCGCCGAGCTGGCGGCCAAGCTTCCCCAGGGCGAAGAGGTGCCGGGCGACATCGCGCGCGCTTTTTGGTGGGGAGTGGCAGCGTATCAGCGCGATGCGCGGCACGACTTGGCGACCGCGGAGCCAGCCCTGATTCGCGCGCTCGGTTATGATCCGACGAGCGTCGAGATCTTGGAGGCCCTCGCCGCCGTGCAGAGCCGAACGCCTGGACGCGCCTACGTGCTCACCACCGTACGTCTCTCGGAGGTGAAAGGCGGCGACCTTCGGCTTTTGAAAGAAGCGGCCGACGTCGCCGTGCGCGGCCGTGACGAACCCTCACTCGCGCCGATGGTCTGCGCCAAGCTATTCGATTTGGCGCTCACACGCTGGAGCGACGACAAGCCGGGCAGCTCGGCCGCCAAGTCGACGGAGGGGCTCGCCAGTTGGGCGCTCGAGCAACTCATCTCCCTTGCCGACGAATCGGGCGACGTGGCGCGGGCCATCGAGCTCTTGCGGCGCGGCGCCACGCTACCCTTCGATCGCGGTGCCAAGCGATGCATGAAGCAGAAGGCGGCGCAGCGCACCGCCGAAAAGCTCGGCGACGCCGATGCCGCCCTCGTCCTCTACCGCGAATTGTTCAAAGAAGACGCGACCGACGCGGTGGCAGGCGGCAGTGTAACGGCCTTCGCCGAGTTGCTCGAGCGTCGAGCGCTCTACGATGAGCTGGCGGCGCTATGGGAGCAGCAAGCAGCCGCCATGGCGGGCGCCGATCCCTCCGCGGCAGCGGAGCTCTGGGACCGTTCCGCGGCGCTGGCCGAAGAGCGGCTTTCCGACCAAACGCGCGCCATTACCAACCACAAGCGCGGCGCCGAGCTGGGCGGGCTTCGCTCGCTCGAAGCGTTGGCGCGACTCTACGAGCAACGCGGTGAGCCCAAGGAAGCGGCCGCCGTGCTGGAGCGGATCTGCGAGCTTTGTCCGGCCGACACCGTGGTGGCCAACACCCTACGCCTGGCCGCGGCCTACGTCGCCGATGGGGACAAAGGCGTGGCGCGGTCGCGACTCGAGCAGGCGGTGGAGCGATTCCGCGACGCCGATTCACTCTCGCAGCGACTGCAGCAACTCTACGTCGAGGAGCAAGCGTGGGACGTGCTTGCCGACTTCCTCTCGACCCAAGCCGACCATGCCAAGGATCCAGCCAAGCGCCTTTCGTATCTGACGCAAGCGGTCGACGTTCAAGCGAACAAGCTAAAAAGCTCGGACGGCGTGATTCCGCTGTTGCGGCAGGTCATCGAGCTCGAGCCGGAGAGCGCCGCTCCGCGACTTCAGCTCGCCAATGCGCTCATCGAGACCAAGCGGGGCGCGGACGCCGTCGCCATCCTCGACGCGCAGCTCGCACACTACGGCACGCGCAAACCGAAAGACCGCGCGCTCGTGCACCACGCCCTTTCGCGCGCGCTCGCCGAATCGGACAAGAAGCGCGCGCTAAAAGAGCTCGAGCAGGCGGCGCGCATCGACCCCGCACACGCCGAAATCCTGTACATGCTCGCGCGACTCGCCCACGCAGAGGGCAAGCTCGATCTCGCCAACCACACCTACCAGGCGTTGCTGACGCTGAGGCGCAGCGCTCGTGACGAAGTCGACCGCCTCATCAGCCGTGCCGATCTCTTCCGAGCCTTGGCCGACATCGCCGAAAGCAAGAACGATCCCGATCGCGCGGCCGAGCTACGCGCTTCCGCCGCCGAAGAGCGCGACGGCGCTTAACGCATCGCGCGGAGAGCGCTGACGAGCACCGCAGCGGATACGATTTGCCGGCGGCGGCGACTTCGTGTAAATGGCCGGCGGTCGCGACGCCGGCACCACGGGCCCGCGCATGATCACCGCCCATCATCCACGAGGACGAACATGAAGAACCTAGTCAATGATGCCCTGAGCTGTGCAGGCGTGCTTAGCGTGTTGATCGGTCTGGCGACGGGCTGCGGCGGTGCCAGCACCGCGCAGGGCTCCGAACCGGCGAAGACGACGGCTGCCCCCGCATCGAGCGGCGGCGCGGCACCGGCAGGGAGCGCGTCCGCCGGCGGTCCTGCACCGGAGCAGATCAACGCCGTGCTGAAGGAGCACACCCGCGAGCTGAAGGCCTGCTACGGCCGCGAAAAGGACCGCGGTATGGCCTACAAAGGCGACACGAAGTTCCGCGTGAAGGTCGCTCCCGACGGCAAGGTGACCGACGTCCAAGGCGTCGACATTCCGCCGGCCGGCGAGTTTCTCTCTTCGTGCGTGAGCGAATCCATGAAGGGCTGGAAATTTCCCTCTTCGGGTCAGGGCGGCAGCATGACGTTCGCCGTCCCCTGGTAAGGCCGGGCGCGACGCTCGCGCCGTCCGCTCAGGGCAGTCGGACGAGTGTCGCGCGCCCCACCCACGGCGCTTCCGTGCCGTTGATGACCAGGGTATTTCCGATGAAGTCGCCGTAGGCGCGGAAGCCGACACCGTAGGAGTCGAACACCATCATCTGCAAATGCTCGGTGTACGCCTCGTCGATGCGGTAGGTGCGCTGCACGGTGACGCCAGGCCCGCGGATGAACATGTTCATCCCGTTCACCTCCAGCACCAGCTGCCCGATCTGAGCAGTCATGAGCGTCTGCAGCGCGAAATCGAGCTGCCCGGCTGGTTGAAATTGTTGCAAAAGCCATCGCCCCTGCAGCCGTTGCGCGGCGGTGGCCGCCGCCTCGGCGCGCGCATCGCGTGGAGGCCCCTGCTCGCGGCTGCACGACGCGGTGAGCGCACAAATCGCGAGCAAAGCGGGAGTCACGAGTGTTGGCAGGTTTCGGAGCATGGTCTCCAGAGTTAGTCGGTTTCCGATCGCCTGCACAGTCCGGCGAGGGGGAGCGGCGTCGCGCGCTTTAGCGGCGCAATGGCGATCTTATTCGAGCACGCTCGATCCGGCCGGACCGTATCCAGCGGGGTCGGCGGGCGAAGCCGGCGTCAACGCCGCGATCGGAGACTCGCAGGCGTTCGGCTCGTCGTACGAGCAGTACGACGCGGTTGCCGCTTCGGCAGTCTTCTCGGCGGCGCTGCTGCGAGCGGGAACTGGCGTCGCCGCCGTTGCAAGAAGCGGATCGGCAGCAACGCCCGGCCCCTCGTCGGCAAATGCATCCGCCGGCAAAACGCCGTTTCGCGGCGTCACCGGAGGAGCGACGAGCTCGAACGATGCGCGAGGGAAAGACGCCATGAGGTCGGCGTCGCCAAGGTCTTCGCAGAGCATCGCTTGGCCGTCGCCGCACGCGAGGTGGCCGGCATCACAGACGCCGCGTTCGACTGACCACAGCTTCGCCATTCCGCCCCAGTTCTCGAGCGGCACCCCGGTCATGGGCGTGCTCCAACGCACGCGCGGCTCGCCGGCCAAAATCTCTGGTCCGAATTCATCGGGCGACCCCGGTGCGCGCCACAACGGCAGGTCGGCGCATCCACGTTCGAGCTGGTCGCTCGGGCAAGAAATACGGATATGGAAGTGGTCGTCGTGAGGAAGCGCGTTGACCGGCTGCATCATGGCGGCAGCCGCCTTCGCGCGCAGCTGGCGCGGTGCCTTGACCTTCGCGGCATACGCCAGGAGTCGCGCTCGCAGCGGCGCGTAGATGAAAATCTGACGGACCTCTTCGTTGGGATCCTCGAGGAGCGCGCGCACGAACTCCCAATTGCGCTGGTCGTCGAAGCGAACCGTCGGATCGTCACGACCATCGCCGGTGCCCTGGCAACGCAAAAATCGCGGCGCTCGAAGCGGCGCGCCGTCGAGATCGGTCAAGTAGAAGCTGACGTCGGCATCGCGCCCGCTCTGGTGCGATAGGTGTGACGTGATGCGCCCGCCGTCTTTGCGCGACAACTCGCCGATCTCGAGCATCGACCCGGGAAACTTGCGCGCCACGGTGCGCGCCGCTCGGTTGAGCACCGTCAAGAGGTTCGGCAGTGCCCAGCTCACCTTGGATTTGCGATGGACCTGCACCCTCGTCATGAAAGGCGTATCGCGAAAGAGCCGTCCTCCGATGAGGCGGCCCGAGTTCGTGTAGCCGAACGACAGCGGCGGTTCGTCGGATGGCGTCTGCTTCGCGGTAGAAGCCGCGTCGGCGTTCGGTCCGATGGCAGCGAATGCCACGAAGGCAGAGAAAAGGACGTAAGCAGGGCGTGCGATGCGCACAGCAAGAACCTAGCGCGAACGCGCTCGGCGAGCACATTTTCCTACGTTGCTTTGGAGCACCGCCACGGCGTTCGCGCGAATCGGCCAGTGGCAGCGAAATGGCTCAATGCGAGCGAAATGACGAGGACTCGCGCGCAGCGGGTACGGTGTGGCAAAATTCGGGGATGGCGGCCTTCACACCCTCGACCGATCGTGTTGCCGCGCAGCCCCCCGCCCCCAGGCCCCTCGATCGAACTCGCTCCATCTTTCTCGCGAGTTGCGCGGTATTGCTGGAGGCTCTTCTTGCAGTTCTGCCGAGCGGTTGCTCGCGCACGCCGCCCCCGCTTGCGCGCCCCAAGGTAGCTGCCGTGACGGTAGATGCCGGGCCGCGCGCCGCGACCTTCGATACCTGGGACTACGCGGTGACCGTCGCGCCCGGTGCTCGGGAACTCTCGGTAGAAGCTCGCTTTCCGGCAGGGAGCGGGGCCGAGCTCGGACTCGAAGACGAGGCATTCAGCTTCGTCCGTGATCTCTGCTTGGTCACCGGGCCCCGGTGCGAGCCCCCAGCCGTACAGGGCACCTCCTGGTACGTCCCCACCTGCCAACTCGACGGGTGCAAGCTCCGCTACCGTTTCGCGCTTGCCGAAGCTGCGGTTTCCCTGCGCGACCCCGACCTTGCCGACGCGCACGAAGGCGTGATCGTTGCGCCGCCGTCGAGCTGGCTCGTGCGTCCACTCCTCGAGCAGCCCGGCAAGCGATTTCGGCTGCAAGTGAGTACCGCGGCCGGCGTCGCGTTCGCTACCGGCGTGCCCCTGTCGCCGAACGAGCCCGGTTGGTTCAGCGCTCCGACCGACGACCTCCCCTTCACCCCTTACGCCGCCTTCGGAAACGTGGAGCTATGGCGCACCCGGGCCGGCACGAGCGCGCTCGAAATCGGTTTTGGTCCCGGCGAATTTGCGGTGGGCCAGCGACGCGTCGCCGCCTGGATCGACGACGCCGCGCGCATCGTCATGGCTTACTACGGCCGCTTTCCCGTCCCCCGCGCGCTTCTGCTCGTCCTGCCCACCGAGGGGCGTGGCCTCGGCTATGGCAAAGCACTCGGTAGCGGCGGCGCGTCGATGCTCGTCCCGCTCGGACGCGCGACGGGGGAAGCAGAGCTCAATGACGATTGGGTCCTCGTGCACGAGATGCTCCACCTTGGTTTCCCCAGTCTTCCGCGGCAGCACATCTGGCTGGCGGAGGGCATCGCCACCTACGTCGAGCCTATCGCCAGGGCTCGCGCCGGCAACATGTCACCCGAAGCGGTTTGGCGTGGTCTCTTGCGCGGCGCGCCCCACGGTCTGCCTGGGGCGCGCGACGAAGGGCTCGACAATACGCATACCTGGGGACGAACGTATTGGGGCGGCGCGCTCTTTTGCTTGCTCGCCGACCTCGAGATCCGCGAACGCACGCAGAACCGGCGCTCGCTCGACGATGCGCTGCGGGCCGTGCTCGAAAAGGGCGGCAACATCACGGCGCGCTGGGACATTGCCCGGGTGCTCGAAATTGGCGACGCGGCTACCGGGCTCACGGTGTTGCGCGACTTGTACCAGTCGATGGCGCTGCGCCGGCAAGACGTCGATCTGCCGCGCCTATGGCAGCGGCTCGGCATCAAACCGTCAGGCAAAACCGTCGTTTTCGAGGACGCCGCACCGCTCGCCCAGGTAAGACGCGCTATCACCGAGCGACCGCCGGATGCCCCTCGCACCGGAGCGGTGGGTTCGACCAAGGAGCCGATACCACCATGGACAAGGTGAACCTTGCCGATAAATTTGCTCTTTTCGCGGAACATTGGCGTCCCAAGATCGTCGGCGAGCTGAACGGCCAACACGTGAAGCTCGTGAAATTCTGCGGTGAGTTCGTGTGGCACCAGCACGAACACGAAGACGAGCTCTTTTTCGTGGTGCGCGGCGCGTTTACCATGCAGTTTCGCGACCGGGCCGTCGACTTATGCGAAGGGGAATTTCTGATCGTCCCTCGCGGCGTGGAGCATCGGCCGGTGGCGAAGACCGAGGTGTGCGTCCTGCTCCTCGAGCCCGCCGGCACGCTCAATACCGGCAACGTACACGACGCGGACAAGACCGTCGAAGTGCCCGAGCGAATCTAGTCGCCGCTCGACCGGCGGCGCCTCTTCAAGAGCGCGCCGCCGGCCAAAGGCCCTGCCGCGATCAGAACTTGGCGTCGGGGAACGCGCACGTAGCGGGATCACCCGTGGTCGGGGCGAGCCCGGCGCTGTCGGTGTAGTAGCTTCGATCGAATTGCGACGACCAGCACTCGGTCGCCTTGACCAGCATCGGCACGCTGCCTCCGCTGATCTGCACGTCGGCACGACCGGCGCCGTCGTTGGCCCAGCGGTTGTGCATGACGACGTCCTCGAGGTTGCCGTCTTTGTTCGTCTCCTCGATGTCGGTGAGCGCACTCACGTCGACTGCCCCCGAGCCGTCCTTTTGATGGATCACGGCAATATCGGTCCAATTCAACGCCGGTGTCGGCCGGATCTCGACGGCGATGGTGGCGGGCCAAGAGCGCATGGCGTGCGTGATCTTGGTCGTACCTTGATCGTGCGCGCGCGCCGGGTCGAGCTTTTTGGCGGCGTCATTGTCGACGACGAAGTACCCGTTGCGGTGCTCGGCGTGCGATCGACCATATCCACGCCCGCGGAGGACGGCGAGGTAGTCGGCTTCGGCGGTCGATCCCTTGGGACGACCGTCGAGGTCGTAGTCGAAAACGCCGTCGCTCACTTCCCTCACTTGGAGTCGCCAGACCACCGGCGACAGCGCGTTGTCGGCCCCCGGGCCCCAGGTGGCTTCATGATTGGCGACCGTGGTCGGGGGCATGTGCACGACGACCCAGATGCTGCCCAAGATCGATCTCGTTACGTCGTCGACGCCGTCCGCGAGTGCGCGCGTGAATTCGTAAAATTTCGCGTGCTCGCCGGCTCCCCCGTAAGCGAGCGTCTCTGCCGCGGAGGAAGCTGCGGTCGACCGGGGGAGCGCCAAGCTGACCTGCGCTGCCTCCGGGATCGGCTCGCGAAATCGATCGGCGTCTTCCGTGTTCACCATGCAACCGAGCTGCGCTATGCCCAACGCCGCTCCCACTCCCCATCCGCACGCGTGTCTTCCCAGCATCGAATTTTCTCCTGTGGCTTCGAACCCCGTTCCAATGTCGAGGCCGTGCGACCCATCATTACAAGGGTCGGGCCAAACGCTTTTTCTACGGCGATCGAGCGCGGCGCGGGTGGCGAAACGCTCGAGAACCCGCGGAGAAAACTGACCGAGCGGGTGCGCCGCGACCTAGAGAAGCGGAGGCGTGGCGAGGTGAAATCGTGAACGAGGGTTCTCGGTCCGAACACGACGCGCGGCCACGCCGAACATTGGTCGCCCTTGCCCACGAACGACCACATGTCACGCTAGCTACGTACTCGTACAGTCGAGGTAGTACATGCAGTGCCCGGTTTGTCACAGGCGCATGACGCCGCTCTTCATCTCCTTCGTGTGCGACTACTGCGACGGATTGAAGAACGATCCGCGCCAACAGGAAGTTGGCTACGTCGTCTGGCGCAAGCTGCCGCTGCCAGCGCTGGAGTATGTGTTTTCGACCCCCGACGATGCGCGCAAGTGGCGGGTCTACCAAGGGCTCTCGCATTGCGACATCCGGGAGGTCATTAGCCCGGTGAGCTTTCGGTGGAGAAAGACGGCGGGTGTCATCCGCGATCTCGAGGCGGCCGACAGTCTCATCGAGATCTATGGCGATCACCGCTACCCGCCCGGACCCGGTCGCGCGTCCCTCGGCCGTGCGATCTAGCGGCTCTACGGCAGAAAGCGCCGCTCTCAGCGACTCTCGCCGAGCACGCGCGTGACGAGCTCGAGCTGCGTGCGCACGCCGACTTTGCGGTAGATGGTCTTCAGGTGGCTGCGCACGGTGTGGACGCTGATGTCGAGCGTCTGGGCGATGGTCTTCGGATCTTTGCCGGCGGCGAGCGCGGATACGATTTGCTTCTCACGCTGGCTGAGCCCCGAGGCCGCTCCCGAGGTGGACGGTTGTTTCGACGAGATCGGACGCGCGGCGACTGGTTTCTCGCCTGCGCCGCTGCCTCCGACTGCGGCAGCGTAGTCGATGAGCGCGTCGTGCTGCCGCACCGCACCATCGACGATGCGGTCGCGTAGATCGGAGGCGTGCTGATCGCTGAGGCCCTGCCGGATGATCTCACCCAGCGCGGACGCGGGAAAGGGCTTCAGCAGATAGCGGTAAACCGAGCCCTCGTTGATGGCTCGGACCGCCGAGCTCACGCTGGCATGCCCAGTCAAGATGATGCGCACGGTGGCAGGGAAGTCGCGCCGGACCACGGCAAGGAACTCCGCTCCGCCCATGTTGGGCATTTTCTCGTCGGCGACGACGACGTCGAAGGGCTTGCTCGCCAAGAGACGCAGCGCTTCAACGGGATCTCCTACCCCGACGATCTCGTACGGTTCGTGAAACAGCGCTTCTTTGATAGCGGAAATGACTTCGGGCTCATCGTCGACCAAAAGAACTTGGGGGCGTGTCATGGTTTAGGCTCCGCGGGCAAATCGTCCGGCCGGAGGGGGCGGGACGAGTGAGGTCAGCTTCTTGGACAAAACCACCGAGCGCCAGCTGGTGGGGTGGGTGGCGGCGGTAGGCAGCTCGACGCGAAAGGTCGTGCCGGCACCTACCGTGCTGATCACGGAGATCCTTCCTCCGTGCCCGCGCTCGATGATGTCGCGTGCGATGGCGAGACCCTGTCCCGATCCGCGGCCGGCCTCTTTACTCGTATAAAAGGCTTCGAACACTTGAGGCAGGCGTGCCGCGGGGATGCCGGCGCCGTCGTCCTCGACTTCGATCTCGACCCGTTCTCCGCGCAGCCGCGAGCGCAGCGTGATGGTGCCCCGCTCGGCCGACGGGTGCTTCTCTTCGATGGCATCGACGGCGTTAGTGACGAAATTCTCGAGAACCTGCAAAAGCTCACCCGGGTGCACGACGATGCGGGGGACGTCGCCGAGCTCGAGCTTCACTTCGGCGACACGCTTGGTGACATGGTTGGTGATGATGGCGGTGCTGCGCAGTAGTTCGTTGACGTCGGCGGCGAGGGGCGTCGTATTGCCCAGCCCAAAACCGCGGGTGGCGCGCACCGTCGCAGTGACGCGCGATAGTCCCAGGCGTATGCGGCTGATCGACTGCGGCGCGGTTTCGAGCAAGTAGTCGATGCGCGCTTCGCGGCGCATGGCGAGAAGCTTCGCCGTTTCGCTGGCGGCGCCCGGCTCGGAAGAAAGGGCATCGATGGCGGCGGCGTGTGCGCGGTAAAGCGCGGAGATATCGTGCAGCGCGCGCTCGAGAAACGTCGTGCTGTCGGTGATGAATTGCACGGGCGTATTGATCTCGTGCGCCACCCCCGTTGCCAGGCGCCCCATGGCCTCGAGCTGCTGGCTTCGGCGCTGCACCAGCTCGTTGCGTCTTCGGGCGATGGCTCCGGCCATGATATTGCCGATGATCTCCACGAAGCTCGCTTCGCTCGATCCAAAGTCACGTTTCGCGCGCGAACACGCGAAGATGATCCCGAGCGGCCCCGAATCGCCGAAGAGGGGAGCGCAGAGAAAGCTGCTCGCCGCGAGCGAGGTACAGAGTGGATCGCCGAGCAAGCTTTCCCCCTGCGGCTCGTCCGTCGACAGCGCGGAAGCACGATCGAAGACGCGCAAGCAGAGAGACGACTGCGGATGCGGCGCGTCGAAGAGCGGCGCCAAAAGGCCATTGGTCACATCGAGGAACGCGATGCCATCATGATCGGGAGCATCGAGACCGCGCAGACCGAGCGTCGCTTCGTTGGGCAGTAATTCATAGACGACGACGCTGTCGAGGTGCAGCGCTTCGCGTACGGTCTTGGCGGCCTGCTCGCCCACCGCGGCGATGTCTTCTTTCGATAGCGCCATGCAGCCGAGATCGGCCGCGAGTCGCTGACGCCGTCCATAGGCGCGCAGCTGGGCCGTGCGTTCCGAGATGCGCTGGTCGAGCTCGCGATTGGCTTCTTCGAGCTGTCGCGTATGTTCTTCGCGCTGAAACACGAGTGCTTGGTTTTCACTGCGGAGCGTGAAGGCGTCCGTGAGCGCGGCATGAACGTTTCGAGCCACGGCGACCATCGCCACGCCATAGACCACGACCATCGTCGCCATGAGCCCGCCGTTCATCCCCCTGAGAGCGAGCATCACCGCGAGCGGCACCAGCGCCGGCGTAGCGAACACGAGAAAGGAAGGCAGATGGCAGGACAAGCTTCCCGCTGCGCCGGCCACGAGCCCGCCGATCACGAAGGTGCAGAGCAGCTCCGTCTCCGGATTCGCAAGCGCGTCGAACGCGAGCGGTGAAACGCCCCACAACACACCCGCTGCCGCTGAAGCCAGCGTGATTCGAACAACCCAGGCTCGCGAGCTTCGGTGCGCCGCGCCCGCCCTGCGGTAAGCGACGAAAAGGAAGGAGCGCGCCGCCGCGACCGTCACAATGGCGCACAGCCAGGCGAAGGCGGCAGTTCCGTTGTCTCTCGTCCCCAGCCCCGCGGCAAACACGGCAGCGCCGGCGAGGTGAGCCAGCACGACCGACGGCGTATGCCGATACAGCGTATCGACGGCCAGCGGCGATGCGTTCGCGGATAGCGAGGACCCCACGCGGCTCTACAACGGCATTCCGAAGCAATCCCTAAGACAGGGGATGCAGCGCATGCGGCGGTGTGGGGCGCGCTACGAGCGAAACTGAGCATCGATCGGGAAAATCCCTACCGAAAAGAGGCTAGGCCCACCCTTGGCCTCCCTTGGATCCCCTGATAATTTCCCGGTCGGGCCCGCAGATTCCAGCCAGGTCTGACGATGCGCCGACCGGATGCGGGGTAGGCAAAAGGGGGAGACGTGGAAGTAGCAAACGAGGAAGCAAGAAAGAGGGTCGTCGTTGCCGACGGGCACCCCATCATACGCGACGGATTAACCCGACTGCTCAATGACCAGCCCGATCTCAGGGTATGTGCCGAAGTCAAGGATGCGATCGAGGTGCAGCGCGCGCTCGATACGCTCCGTGCTGACGCCCTCATCATGGATCTCGTTCTTGGAGACTCGAACGGTCTCGACATCATCCGTCAAATCCGGACCGCGCATCGTGAGCTACCGATCCTCGTTTTCTCGATGCATGACGAAACGGTGTGTGCCCCACGCGCCATCCGCTGCGGCGCGAGCGGTTACGTGACGAAACTCGAGCCCACCGAAATCGTCCTGGCAGCGCTGCGCCAGGTGCTCGCCGGTCGCATGTGGGTAAGTCAGGCGGTATCCGATCGCCTCTTGCGGTCGCTCGCGTCGCGCAGCGGTAACCCAGCGCGCACCATCGAATCGCCGATGGAGGTTTTGACCGATCGCGAGCTCGAGGTGTTCGGGCTTTTCGGGTCGGGGCTCGGTACCAAAGAAATTGCGGTGCGGCTCGGCCTCAGCGCGAAAACGGTGGAGACGCATCGCGCGCACCTCAAAGAAAAGCTCGGGTTCGAGCGCTCGTCGGAGCTTTTGGTGGCGGCCGCTCGCTGGGTGCGCGACGGCCGTCCCCCGCCGACGACATCGAACGACGTCTAAGTCGCCAAGGGCCTGCGACGCTTTGACACGCGCAAAAAAAGGGAGCATAGGTGGTGCTCGATCCCTAACCCCCCCCCAGGGGGGGAGGGGTCAACGCTGCCATGCCCACGCGATCAGCCCCCCCCGACTCCGCCGCCAAGGACAAGATCCTCACGCGTCTGCGCAGCGCGGAGGGACATCTGCGCGGCGTAGCGCAGATGATCGAAGAGGATGGTTACTGCATCGATGTCCTGCGGCAAACGAAGGCCATCCACGCCGCCTTGTCCAAGGTCGAGACGCTTCTGCTCGATCGCCACCTCCACCACTGCGTGACGCGGGCCGTTCGCTCCGACAAACCCGAAGAGCGGGCGCGCGTCATCGCCGAGCTGCTCGATATCTACCAAGCGAAAGGGGGTAGAGACCGATGAAGCTTCGTCACGCATTTACGACGCTCTTCTTGGCCGTGGTTTTCGGTTTGACCGCTTGTGCCGAAGGGACGTTGCCGCATCGGGGCAAACAGCACCCCGGTCATCCCGGCGCGGCCGAAGGGTACGCCAAGGCCGACGTGGGAGCCTTGGGGGAAGATGCCAGGCAGGGCCACGACGATCACGGTGGTTCGCATCGCGAGGCGGTGATCTACACGTGCCCCATGCATCCAGAAGTCGTTTCGAGCGCGCCGGGGACATGTCCGAAATGCGGCATGAAGCTCGTCCCCCAACCCACTCCACCCAAGCCGAGCCCCTCCGTCACCCCATGACCCGAGCTCTCGCAGGCGCGCTGTCGCCCTCTTGGTCGCGCACGACGATCGTGAAATCACGGACGGCTCCCCGCCTCGCGCGGTATGCGGCGGCGCTCGCTCTGGTGACGGGTTGTGCGTCCACTTCGCCGCGACCGGCCTTTCGCGATACCGCCAAGCTCGTCGAAGAGCGCACCGATCAGCGTATCACGTGGAACCAGGGAGGGACGGAAGACGCGGCGGTGGCGGAGAAGCTACGGGAGCTCCTGTCGCGCACGCTCACCGTAGACGGCGCCGTCCAGGTAAGTCTCCTCAACAACAAGACGCTGCAAGCAACGTACGAAGATCTCAGCGTCGCGCAGGCCGACGTGGTCCAGGCCGGTCTCCTGCAAAACCCCGTCTTCGGCGCTGGTGTGGCGTTTCCCATCGCCGGTCAGGTGCGAACGGGCGTCGATGTTTCCGTGACAACCGATTTTCTCAGCGTGTTCGTGCTGGCGGCGCGGCGCAAAGTTGCCGAGGCCGAGCTTCGCGCGACGAAGCTTCGCGTAGCCGACGCCGTGCTGCGGGTGGCGGCGGAAGTGGAGAGCGCCTTTTATCAACTGAGCGCCGCGCAGCAGATTGCGGCCATGCGTCGCACCATCCTCGAAGCAGGTGACGCGGCGCTCGATCTGGCGGCGCGGCAACACCAAGCCGGGAACATCAGCGATCTCGATCTCGCCAATCAAGAGGCGCTCTACGAACAGGTCCGCACCGATCTGGTGCGCAGCGAGGTCGACGTGATTGCCGCCCGCGAGAGTCTGACGCGGCACCTCGGGCTGTGGGGCGCGGACACGACGTACCGCGTGGCCGACAAGCTCCCCGAGCTGCCGACCGACGAAGTCGAGCTCACGCACCTCGAATCACTCGCCGTCAGCCGCCGACTCGACCTCGGCGCCGCGCGCGAAGAAGCGCAGGCCGTCTCGCACGCGCTGGCGATGGCCAAGAATTACCGCTGGCTCGGGGCCTCCTCGGTGGGGGCGGCGTACGATCGGGCCCCCGAGCATTTCACCGTCATCGGTCCACGCGCCGAGCTCGAAATTCCACTCTTCGATCAGAAGCAAGCCGTCATCGCTCGGCTCGAGGGCCAGCTGCGCGCCGCTCTTGCGCGCGAGAGCGCGCTCGCCGTCGCGATTCGTTCGGAAGTGCGCGCCGTGCGGACGCGCGTGGCCGTCGCCCGCGCGGTCGTCGATCGCTACGCCAACGTGGTCGTCCCGCTGCGGCAGCGGGTAGTGACGCTGTCACAGGAGCAGTACAACGCCATGCTGCTCGGTGCGCATCAGCTTCTTCTCGCCAAACAGAACGAAGTGAACGCCTACCGCGAGTTCATCGAGGCGCTGCGCGATTATTGGACGGCGCGCGCCGAGCTCGAGCGGGCGACGGGCGGCGTCGTTCCCATGCCGAAAACCAAAGCGGGCACATCGCCATCGGCGCCCGAGAAGGGAGCACGACCATGATCACGCGACGAAGCCTCGTGTCGGGGGCGTCGTTTCTTGCCGGAGGGCTCGGACTTTTGCGGGCGCGCCAAGCGTCGGCGCAAAATCAGGCCGAAGCCCCGGCCATTCCCAAAGGTCCGTATACCCCGGTGATCACGCCCAATGGGTCGACGCTGCCCTTTACGATGAACAACGGCGTGAAAGAGTTTCGCCTCGTCGCCGAGCCGGTGAAGCGCGAATTCGCGCCGGGTATGGTGGTCGACTGCTGGGGATACAACGGGCAGACGCCTGGCCCCACCATCGAAGTCGTGGAAGGGGACCGGGTACGCCTCTTCGTCACCAACAAGCTGCCCGAGCGCACGACGGTGCATTGGCACGGCGTGATTCTGCCCAATGGGATGGACGGCGTCGCCGGCCTCGTGCAGCCGCACATCAAACCGGGCGAGACGTACGTCTACGAGTTCACGCTACGGCAGCACGGCACCCTCATGTACCACCCGCACTCGGACGAGATGGTGCAGATGGCGCTCGGCATGATGGGATTTTTCATCGTGCACCCCAGAGCGCCGGAGCGCGTCGACCGCGACTTCGCCATCATGCTGCACGAATGGGCGATCGCGCCGGGCACCTCGCGGCCGAATCCGATGGTGATGCTCGATTTCAACACGTTCACGTTCAACAGTCGGGTGTGGCCCGGCACCGCGCCGCTCATCGTCAAGAAGGGTGAGCGTGTGCGGCTGCGGCTCGGCAATTTGAGCATGGATAGCCATCCCATCCACATCCACGGTCACCGGTTTCAGGTTACCGGCACCGACGCCGGGCCGGTGCCTCCCTCGGCGCGCTTTCACGAAAACACGGTCAATGTGGCGGTGGGGACGACGCGCGATTTCGAGTTCGTGGCCGAGAACGCGGGTGATTGGGCACTGCACTGTCACAAGTCGCACCACGCCATGAACGCGATGAGCCACGACGTTCCGAACATGATCGGCGTCGAGCCGGGCAAAAGCGAAGGGAAAATCCAGCAGGTTCTTCCGGGCTACATGTCGATGGGGCACACCGGCATGGGCAATATGATGGACATGGGGCGGCCACGGAACACGCTCCCCATGATGGCGGGCAAAGGTCCGTTCGGCGAAATCGAGATGGGCGGCATGTTCACCGTCCTCAAGGTTCGCGAAGGGCTTACGAGCTACGACGACCCCGGTTGGTACAAGCAACCCGAAGGAACTACCGCGCGGAGGGTGACGTGAACCCCGAGCCGCACCGGGACGAAGCAATCTCGGGCGGGCAAAAAGCCGCCGAGGGCGCGCCGAGGGGCGACGCGGTGTCTGCGATCGACCCCGTTTGCCACATGACGGTCGATGCGCGCAGCGCCATTTCTGCGCCGTTCGAAGGAAAGACGTACTTTTTCTGCTGCGACGGTTGCCGCACGATGTTCGTCGCCGATCCCAAGAAGTACTTGGCGGCGGTTCCTGGGCCGCGCGCGGATCGTTCCGGGGCTGTGGATACGGCGTCCGCGTCGCAGCGCTCCGCCGTGCCGAGCGCCGCGACGTACACCTGCCCCATGCATCCGGAGATCGTGCGCGACGCGCCCGGGACCTGCCCCATCTGCGGTATGGCGCTCGAGCCGACCGTAGTTTCGCTCGAGGAAGGGCAAAATCCGGAGCTCCTCGATATGCAGCGGCGGTTCTGGGTGGGGGCGCTCTTCACCTTGCCTGTCTTTGTCCTCGGCATGGGCGAGATGATGGTGGGCGATCCAATCGGGGCACTGCTGCCGGGCGGCGCGCGCAACATCGTCGCGTGCATCCTCGCTTTGCCGGTGGTTCTTTGGGCGGGCGCGCCGTTCTTTCGACGAGGATGGGATTCCATTCTTTTGCGCAGCCCGAACATGTTCACCTTGGTCGCGCTGGGGAGCGGCGCGGCTTTCGTCTACAGCTTGGCGGCGACCATCGCACCCTCGCTCTTTCCCTCGACGCTGCGCGGTCATCACGGTGAAGTGGGCGTCTACTACGAAGCGGCCACGGTGATCATCACGCTCGTCCTCTTGGGGCAGGTCCTCGAGCTTCGGGCCCGGAGCCAAACGAGCGGCGCGATACGAGCGCTCCTCAGGCTGGCGCCGAAAACGGCTCGCCGCGTGACGCCTTCCGGCGACGAGGAGGTCGGCATCGACAGCCTTCGCGCGGGTGACCACGTGCGCGTGCGTCCGGGAGAGCGCGTTGCCGCCGATGGCCGCGTGCTGGAAGGCGCGTCGAGCAGCGACGAGTCGATGATCACGGGCGAGCCGCTCCCTGTCGAAAAACGGCCGGGGGACCGCGTCAGCGCCGGAACCTTGAACGGCAAGGGTCCGCTGCTCGTGGAGGTCGATGCCGCGGGTGAGGGTACGCTGCTCGCTCGGATCGTGCGCATGGTGGGCGAGGCGCAGCGCACGCGCGCGCCGATTCAGAATCTTGCCGACCGCGTTTCGGGGTTCTTCGTGCCGGCCGTCATTGCCGTCGCGGCCGGCACATTTGTCGTGTGGCTGGCGGTGGGCCCCGAACCGAGGCTCGCGCATGCTCTCGTCAACGCGGTGGCTGTCCTCATCATTGCTTGTCCGTGTGCGCTCGGCCTCGCGACGCCCATGTCGATCATGGTGGCCACCGGGCGCGGCGCGACGGCGGGTATTCTCGTCAAAAACGCCGAGGCGCTCGATAGGCTGGAGAAGGTCGACACGCTGGTCGTCGACAAGACCGGCACGCTTACCGAGGGGCGGCCCGACGTCGTCACGGTGGAATGCACGGGCGAGCTATCTCGCGCCGAGGTCCTACAGCTCGCGGCGCGGCTCGAAGAGCAGAGTGAACACCCGCTGGGCGCCGCCATCGTGCGCGCGGCGACATCGACCGCGTCCGCGCCCCGCGCCAGCGGTGTCACGACGACGAGCGGGGAAGGTGTGACCGGGGTGGTCGACGGTAAACGCGTTGCCATCGGCAACGACAAGCTGTTGGCTCGCAGCGGCGTAACGCCCACGCTTCCCGATGTGACGCAGCGCATGCGAGCCGATGGTCAGACCGTCGTCTACGTGCTCGTCGACGACCGCCTGGCCGCCGTGATCGGCATTGCCGACCCGATCAAGGCGTCGTCGCGCGAGGCGGTACAAACGCTGCGTGCCGCCGGGCTCCGCGTCGTGATGTTGACGGGCGACAACGAGGTCACCGCGCGAGCCGTCGCCGCCAAGGTTGGCATCGACGAGATCGAAGCCGACGTGCTCCCAACCGAAAAGGACGCGGCCATTGCGGCGCTGCAGCGCGCGGGACATGTCGTGGCCATGGCCGGCGACGGCATCAATGACGCTCCCGCGCTCGCTCGCGCTGACGTCGGCATCGCCATGGGCGCCGGTACCGACGTGGCCATCGAATCGGCCGGCATCACGCTGGTCAAAGGCGATCTTCGCGGCATCGTCGGCGCGCGGCGCCTCAGCGAGGCAACCATGCGCAACATCCGACAGAACCTCGCGCTGTCGTTCGTCTACAACTTGGTCGGCGTGCCGGTCGCAGCGGGGGTGCTCTATCCGTTCTTCGGGATTCTGCTGAGCCCCATGATCGCCGCTGCGGCCATGAGTCTCAGTTCGGTCTCGGTGATCGGCAACGCGTTGCGCCTCGCGCGCCTGCGTCTTTGAACGGGCTTTGGCCTTACGATCTTCGTCGCTCCGCTGAAAGTCACGCTATGCTGCGCGCCATGTTCGAGCCGAGCAGACGCCTTTCCTTCATCGCCGTATCGCTTTTTGCCTTGGGTGCATGTGTGGCGCGCGCCCAGATCGGTGGCACCTCGACGTCTTCGACGACGGGTGGCCCCACGCCGCCGCCACCACCACCGCCTCCTCCGCCTCCTCCGTCTCCGGTATCGACCACGGCGCCGCCAGCTTCACCGCCGCCCGCAACGCCGGTGCCGCCCGCTACCGTGACGCCCCCCGCGCCGCCGATCGCGACCAGCACGCCTGCCACTCCCGGCGGGATCAAACCGGGCACGGTCGATACGAAGGTGCCTTCCTCGGGCCCTGCGATGTGCTCTGCGGATAGCGATTGCAAGATGGCTTCCGACTACTGCGATCAATGCAACTGCCGCGCGCTCGGCAAGGATGGTTCGCTGCCGAAATGCACGGGCGGCAAGACCGTTGCCTGTACGATGGATCCCTGTCGCGGCAAGCACGCGGTCTGCAGCGCGGGCAAATGCGCCATTTCCGACAGCTCGTCGATGTAAGAGCGCGTCGCCACGGGCGCGCCAGTCTCGTCAGCCGAGATCGACGCTGACGCCGGGGCGCGTCACCCGCGCCGCTTCGATGCGTTCGAGGTGCGCTACCGCTGCAAGCACCGTCGCTTCATCCCAAGCATCGCCGACCAGCTGCAACCCAATCGGAAGACCTTCCCGATCGATCCCGACCGGAGCGCTCGCTGCGGGCAGTCCGGTGAGGTTGGCGAGAAATGCGAACCGGCAGAGTCCGTCGAGAAGGCGGGTATCGACGACGCCGCTTCGCATCTCGGCGTCACTGACGGGTGACGCCGTGGACACCGTCGTCGGCAGAGCCAAAAGATCGACCGTTTCGAACCAGCGCGCCACGTCCCGCCGCAACCCAGAGCGAAGGCGCTGCGCGTCGAGCAGCTCCGGCGCTGTAAGTGCGTCGAGCGTGGAGAAGGTGAGCTGCAGATCCGACGTGAGGTCGGCGGCGTGCTCGCGCCATTCCTTGGACAGACTGGCGCGCGCTTCCACGGCGATGGTCACATAACCGATGGCAGACGCGTAGCGAGCGAGGGGCGTCGCGACGGAAACGACGCGCGCGCCCTCCTTCACCAGTGCATCGATGGCCGTCTGACCGGCCCTGGCGACGTCGGGCGATGCATCCGCAAATTCTTGCTCGACAATGCCGATCACGAGTCCGCGCACGCCGCGGCCGATGGCGCGCTCGAGACCCCCCGGAGGCGGCGCGTCGCGCGTTTCGGGATCCAAGGGATCGGGCCCGCTGACAGCGTCGATGACGCGCGCCAGATCGAGCGCGCTCGAAGCGAGGGGACCGACGTGGGCCACGCTGCCGCCCGATCCTCCCGACCGTGAGACGCGCCCCCAAGTCGGTTTGATGCCGAAGATGCCATTGAGCGCCGCGGGCGTGCGGATCGAGCCACCCCCATCGGCACCGATTGCGAAGGGAACGAGCCCCGTCGCGACGGCCACGGCTGACCCGGTCGAAGAGCCGCCGGCAATGCAGGAGGTATGGTGCGGATTGCGCGGCATCGCGCGTCTCGCGTTGATCCCGGTCGGCGTGAGACCGAATTCGGTCATGGGGGTGATGCCGAGAATGACGGCGCCGCTCGCGCGCACGCGCGCCGTTGCCGTCGCATCGTCGGGGCGCGGCGCTCGATCGCCGATATCGGTTCCGCGGCCCCAGGGAAAACCGCGCACCCAGAGCTCCTCCTTGACCGCCGTGGGTACGCCGTCGAGAGGTCCGAGCGGTTGACCCGCGCGCCAGCGCACCGTAGCGGCGACGGCTTCGGCGCGCGCGACGTCGTCGGCGTAAGCCATGAGCGGCCCCATCGTAGGTGTGCGCGCGGCAAGAGAGCGCGCCGCGCGGAGGGCTCGGTCCACCAGTTCCTCGGGCGTGGTTCGACCGCTGCGGTACGCGTCTGCAATGGACGCGCTCGATCCGCTCCAAGGCGCGCGAGGCGGGGCGAGCCCCGCGTCGTGCGCCGCGCGCGGGGGTCGGCCGGCCAGAGGTCGCACATCGAGTGCCAAAGCGCCGCGTAGCTGCTCGGGGAGATCGCGCAGCTCGTCGACTTTGAGCTCCTTGCGAAAGAGCGAGTAGAGCGCGGTCGATCCGACGCGAGAGCGCGCGAACCGTCCAGCGGCTTGGAGAGCGAATCCTGAAAGGCGAGGTGTGTAGGCCATGAGGAGCGGGTCGCGCGCGCGATCGCCGCGAGCCTACCCTGGCCGGCCATGCGCGAGGCGAAAAAGGTCGCGGTTCGGCGAGCGCGGTCCTTGCGCGGGAGCATCGGACCTACGCCTGCTCGCGCTAGCGGACCTCTGCCGATCGCTGCCCGACTGCCGCAAAAAATCGTTCATCTGCTCAACGAGAATTTTCGCAGCGGCGAAAAGAAACAGACCGCATCAGTTCCCGTAAAGGCCCCGGCGCTGCGCACGGCGACGCCCGACAGGAACATGCGGTGACCCACGCTTCGGACCTTCGGCATGACACCCAAGGCCTTCGCTTTTATCTTTTCGATTGGCGCGCCCAGTCTGGGGGGCCTGAGCTTAATTCGGGAAACGGCGCGTGGCCGGTAGGGTGATGGGAAGACGCCCTTCAGATTTGTCCTGGTGAGCCGTTGCTAGAATCACGCGCGCGAACCCCTATCAAGGCTGCAGCCGTCGGACTAAAGCCGTAGATATTGTCAGGGAGGCTCCAGTTTCGTACGGATGACTCCGTACACGGGGGGGGCGGCTGAAGGCGCGGCGCGAAGGCAGGGGCGGTGCGTGCGCGCTCCATCTCGTAGCACTGCGGCGCGTCGGCGTTTGCGCGGGATGACGTCCCCCCTTTGCTTGACGCTCACCGTGAATCCGCAGAGAAATGCGGCCGTCACGCGGAGGGCGCGAATGCACGGTCCCGATCCCGGCGAAAAACACCCGATGGTGGGTTTTTCTCAGGTTTGTTTCATCAAGAACACGGTCAAGAACCCGAACATCGTGGTCGGCGATTACACCTATTACGACGACCCCGAAGACTCCGAGAACTTCGAGCGCAATGTCCTTTATCACTTTCCGTTCATCGGGGACCGTCTGCTGATCGGCAGGTTTTGTGCGATCGCCAAAGGCGTCAAGTTCATCATGAACGGGGCCAACCACAAGCTGTCCGGTTTCTCGACGTATCCTTTTCAGATTTTTGGTGGAGGCTGGGAGAAGGTGATGCCGCGGCAGGGCGAGCTGCCCTACAAGGGGGACACCGTCGTGGGAAACGACGTGTGGCTCGGTTATGACGCGCTCATCATGCCCGGCGTAACGATTGGCGATGGAGCCATCGTTGCATCGCGATCGGTCGTGGTGACCAATGTCCCGCCCTTCGCGATCGTCGGCGGTAACCCCGCGGTCGTCGTCAAACAGCGGTTTTCCCCGGCCGTTATCGAAGAGCTGCTCGACATCTCGTGGTGGAATTGGCCGATCGATAAAGTGAGCCGCAATCTCGCGGCGATCGTCGCTGCCGATCTCGATGTGCTGCGGGCGAGCGCGTGACCGCGCCACACTCGAAAGCTGCTTGCTTGCGGGGGAAACCCGATCAAAGCTCGCTTTCATGACGACTTCATTGACCGCCGCGGACGCCGAAGACCTGGCGTTCTGGCGGACTCTGCAGCCGAACCTGTCCATCGAAGGCACAGGATCGCTGGAAGGCTTCGAGTTCGGCGATATCGGGGTACTCATGGAGCAGCTCCGGTTCGAAGGTTACGTGAACGTACCGGACGTGGTACCCGAGCGGCTGATCGTCGCCATGCGCGACTGTATCGCGAAGCTACACGAGCGAAAGATCCCGCTGGCGTTCGCCTTCGTTTACGACGAGGCCTGGCAGGTGTTTCAAGGGCTCGCTTCGTTCATGGAGGCGGCCCTTGGCAACGGCTACCGCGCTCTGCCCGACTTTTGGGTGTGGCACGTCGTCCCGGCGGAAAGCGCGACGGGATGGACCCCGCACCGCGATCGCGTGCAGCCGACACTCGATCGCAACAACGCGCCCCACAGCTTGACCGTGTGGGTGCCCTTCACCGATGCGACGCCACTCAACGGCTGTATCTACATGTTGCCCGCGCACCTCGACGACCGTTTCAGACAGCGGGTTTGGGACGGCGAAGGCAATAACCACGTGCTCGCGCCGCAGAACATCCGCGCGCTACCCGCGACCGCAGGCAGTCTCTTGGCCTGGAATCAGGCGGTCCTGCATTGGGGGGGGCGCGCCAGCCGACTCGCCAAGGGGCCGCGATCGAGCGCCGCGCTCGAGTTCCAACGCGGCGACAAGGCACCTTTCAATCGCCCTCTGCTCGACCCGAAACGGACGCCGCCCTTCCAGCAGCGACTCGGATTGGTCGGCAAACAGGTGCTTCAATACAAGCACATGTATCCGCTCACCCCGGACATCGCCATCATCGCCGAAACGATTCGCTCGCGGTTCATGCCGGGCGGCGCGCTCGGCGTGTGAGCATACGGCGGTCAGCGGCGAGGCATCACGACACCGTTTTGCCCATCCGTTGCCCTGCAACTCCGCGTCGGCCCGTGATGTCACGTAGTTTGCTTCCATCCGACGCCGATGCGAAGAGCGCGATGGTTGGGCGTTTTGTTGCCGCTGTTCACGGCGTGCGGTCCTGACGGCAGCGGTGGCGGAAGTGGCGTGCCGGTCGACGCGGGTGGAAGCGGCGGGGTGAACGACTCCGCGACTCCGCCGCCCCCCTCCGACGCGCGACCCCCTCCGACGCGCGGCGATGCGGCAGCGGTTTCCGCCGCGGCGAAGCTGGCCGTGCATCTCCGCGGAAAGCCGAATTTCATGGTCGGTATGGGTAATGACCTGGCGGCGAACCATGACCAGGATGGTGCTTACACGTTAGCGACGATGCTCGATGTGCACTACGCGTATCTGGTCGGCCTACAAGGGCAGGGGGGGTGGACCGATTGGAACGTCGACGGCACGTTCGTCAACATTCTGACCGACTCGGCGGCGAAACACGGTGTGACGCCGATGTTCGTGCTCTACGCGATGGCGGCCGGGGGTGACGGCAACCTCGACGTGGTCGTCGACGACACGTACATGAAATCGTATTGGGCTGGGGCGAAGCTCCTCTTTCAGCGGCTCGCCGTCTTCAATCGCCCAGCGGCCGTCGTCCTCGAGCCCGACTTCTGGGGTTACGCCATGCAGCGTTCCCCAGACGGCCTGGGTGCCGTTCGTGTGGCGGCGCACGAGCCCAATTGCGCCACGATGACCAACGACTACCGCGGCATGGCGGCGTGCCTCATCAAGTTGGCGCGCCTCTTTGCTCCCAAGACGGTGATCGGTTTCGAAGCGTCACAATGGGGCGGATCGCTCTCCGGCGTCGCGTCGTATTTCAAGACCATCGGTGCCGATCAAGCCGACTTCGTGAGCAACGATCCCCTCGATCGCGACGCGGGTTGTTTCGAGGCGCGCACCGATCCCAATTGTCAGCGAAGCGGCGCGGGTCTCTATTGGGACGAGACGAACACCAGGAGCCCGTCGTTCCGCGAATACCTGCAGTGGGTGAAGGGCATCACCGATGACGTGAAACTCCCCATGCTGCTTTGGCAAGTGCCGTTCGGCGTTCCGAGCGACGCGCCAGGAGGAACAGCGGGACGCTACCGCGACAACCGCGTGCGCTACATCTTCAATCACGTCGATGAATTCATCGCGGCCGGGGTAGCCGGAGCGTTCTTCGGGACGGGCGCTGGCAACCAGACGTACATTACGACGGACAACGGGCAGTTCCAAAACGCCGTTACCAAGTACTTCGCTTCGCCGGTCGTGATCCCGTAGCGGTCCGCGCATGCGTCGACGGTAACGACGACGGTCGCAGGGCTCGTCGACAATTACAGGCGATATTTCGCCATGAGGCGGTACACGTAAGTGCGATTGAGGCCGGCCAGCTCCGCGCCTTTGGCCACGTTGCGATCGCACCGCTCGAGCAAGTGCGCGAAGTACTCGCGTTCCACCGTGTCGACCACGCGCTCGCGCAATTCGCGCAGCGGGAGCTCGAGCATCGCGCGCGACAACTTTGGATGCCACCCGTCTTGGGAGGACCCGCCATGACAGCCAGCCAACTCGAGCGCCTCGGGCGCGCCCAGGGTGGCCGCCCGCTCCAAGAAATTCCTGAGCTCGCGCACGTTCCCGAGCCACGGTCGCCCCGCGAGCTCGCGCAACAGATCGGGAGAGATCGTGCCGCGTGCCTCTTTGGGAAGCAGGTGCTCGATGAGGATCGGCAGATCCCCTGGGCGTTCTCGGAGAGGCGGCACGGTGATGGGAAGAACCGCCAAGCGGAAGTAGAGGTCCTCGCGAAAGGCGCGGTTATTGGCCATCGTGCGCAAATCGCGGTGCGTCGCCGAAATAAAACGTACATCGACGGCCCGATGCTGCGTCTCACCTAGACGGCGCACCATGCGTGATTCGAGCACTCGCAGGAGCTTGGGCTGCATGCTGAGCGGCAGCTCGCCGATTTCGTCCAAGAAGACCGTGCCGCCCTCGGCTTCTTCGATGGCGCCCGCGCGCGCCGCCTGCGCGCCGGTAAATGCCCCTTTCGCATGTCCGAAGAGCTCGGCCTCGAGAAGATTCTCCGGCAACGCACCGCAGTCGATCACGACGAAGGGCCCTTGTGCGCGTGGGGACGCGTCGTGAATCGCTCGGGCTGCGAGCTCTTTGCCGGTCCCCGTCTCGCCGTCGATGAGGACGGTCGCCTGCGAAGGTGCGATGCGCGCGAGGCGCGCAAAGAGCGCGCGCATCGGGACGCTCGCGCCCACGAGCCCCCCGAACGCGGTGTTTTGCGAGAGCTCCACCGGCGTCGGCTCTGCCGCGTAGCGTACCGTGAGCTCGGTGCGCCCGAGCTGCACTTTGCATCCGTTGGGGGCCCGCGCCGCGAGCACTCGAATTCCCTCCAGAAACGTCCCGTTTCGACTGCTGAGGTCGCGGACCCAGAGTCCATCGTCACGCGGATCGAGCTCGGCGTGAAGCCGCGAGACGGCTCGATCGACGAGCACGACGTCCGAGCTCGGCGCCGTCCCCACGATCACCTTCTCCTTGATCACCTGATGATGGGCGTTGCCCGTTTCGTCGGAAAAAGAAATGCTCGGCTCGCGACGCATCCACAGCGCCTCGGCGCCGAGAGCATCTTTCTGGGTCTGTGTTCGATCCCCTTCCACGCGGGCAGCATACACATCTCGGCGAACCTTCGTAGGTGGTGAAACCCTAACCCATCGTCTAGCGTATACCCTCCGGGGCGGCGGGCCTTTTGTTCGACCGTCTCGTGCAATGAGAGCACCATGTCCGGTCAGGATTTTCAGATCGTAGGGCGGTATCTCCTGGGGTCGCCGATTGCATCGGGCGGCATGGCGACCGTTTACCTGGGCCGCCCTCTCAGCCTGCCGCGCGTCGTCGCCATCAAGCGGCTGTCACCAGAGCTTGCGCGCGACGAAACGTTCGTGCGGATGTTTCTCGACGAAGTTCAGCTCCTCTGCCGCATTCGTCATAAGAACGTGGTTGCCCCCATCGAGCACTTTCAGAATGATGGCGAGTTCTTCATCGTGATGGAGTACGTCGAAGGCCTGTCGCTAGCGCAGCTCATGCGAGCCAAGGCCCCTCTCGACGTGCACTTGGCGAGCAAGATCATGTGCAGCGTGCTCACTGGCCTGCACGCAGCGCACGAAGCATTCGACAGCTCGGGGCAGCCCCTCAACATGGTTCACCGCGACGTCTCGCCGCACAACATCTTGGTGGGCACCGACGGCGAGAGCCGGATCGCCGACTTCGGCATTGCCAAAGCCGCCTGGCGCGCGTACGTCACCCAGCACGGCGAGCGCAAGGGAAAGCCCGCGTACATGTCGCCCGAACAGTGGTCGCTTGCCGACGTCGATCGACGAACGGACATTTATGCCGCCGGGATCGTGCTGTGGGAGCTCCTCACCGGAACGCGCCTCTTTCCCGATCCCTCCATGCGCTACGGCGCGGACGATGTGCACGCCGAGATCCCAGCTCCGAGCACGGTCGTGAAGGGCTTGTCATGCGCGCTCGATGAGGTGACGCTGCGTGCTCTGGCGACCGATCCCAACGATCGTTTCCAGGACGCCGAGCGGATGGCAGACGCTTTGCGAGCCGCCACCACGCCCGCCCGCGACCTCGAGCTCGGCGCGTGGGCCGCGGCGTGCGGGAAAAAAGAGCTCGCGCGGCGCGCGGAGCTCATGACGGAGCTGGAGGGCATGCGTCCGAGCGAGCTTACCCCGGTGACGCGCGGGTACGCCGTTCCGCAGCCCGCGGTTTCGCCGAGCATTTTTCCGCAGCCCTCGCAAGAACCGGCGCCGGCCGCGGCCACTCGAATCGCCGCTCCCGCGCGGGGAGGTCTCCGGCAAACCGTCGCCATGACGCTGACAGTGGCGGTCGCCCTCGTCGGCGCGTCGTACGTCGTCCAATCGCGCAATCCGCAACTCACGTCTGACGCACACCGCGCGCCCGCCGGGTCGGACCGCGTCCACCTCGCCGATCACGTCGATCGCGCCGAGACGGGGAGAGAAACCGTTTCGCCCGATCCCGGTTCCGCGTCACAACCGATGCCGGCTCCGCCCATCGCCGTCGTCGCCCCTCCGGCGTCCTCCATGGCGACGGCTTCGTCTGCAGCTTCAGCTTCAGCTTCAGCTTCAGCTGTACGCACCGTTCGTGCTCCGCTGCGCAGCGACGCGCCAGCCACCGGACCGGCCTCGGTCTACGATCCACTTCGCGATGCACGCCGCCGCTGATCGGACCGGTTCGCCTCGCCGAGGACACGGCGACCGGCACCCGCGCGGTCCTCGCGGCGTCCTTGCGCGCTTCGTTGGGATCGCGCTCCTCGCGGGAGCGATGCCGGCGGCAGCACAATCGAAAGACGCGCACGCCGACGCGCTCTTTCGACAAGGGCAGGCGCTGCTGCAATCCGGACGACTGCGCGAAGCGTGTGCGCGGCTGGGGGACAGCCTGCGGGTAGACGCGGCGCTCGGAACGCTCTTGAACCTCGCGCTCTGCCACGAGAGGGAAGGGCGCGTCGCCACCGCGTCGCGGGAATACGCAGCAGCCGCCATGTGGGCCAATCACCGGCGCGAGCGCGATCGCGAGCAATTCGCCAAGAGCCGTGTTTTCGAGCTCGAAAAGCGGGTTGCCAAAATTCGCTTCGCGATCGACGGCACGCAAGTCAAGTTCGATGTCAAGCTCGATGGCAGCCTGCTCCAAGGTGCGCAGCTCGAAGAGACCATCGCCGTCGACCCGGGCAGTCATCGCCTCGAAGTGCTCGAGCAAGGGAAGGGGGCGTGGAGCCGCCGCGATCTCTTCATCGAGCTTCCCGGCGTGACCGTGGTGCGCCTCG
>DATHEQ010000194.1:0-26444 GCA_035318505.1 Polyangiaceae bacterium
CCGCACAGGCCGACGCCGTCGTGATGCAGGAAGATGTCGTGCGCGACGGCGACCGCGCCACATTCAAGAGCGCCCCCGATCGCGGCGCGCACATCCGACAGCTCGGAGAAGATCTCGCAGCCGCTGCCGTCGCGCTCCCGGCGGGCGTGAGGCTCGGCGCATTTCAGCTCGCACTCGCAGCTTCGCTCGATCACCCCGAGCTCGTCGTCGCGGAGCGACCTCGTGTCACCGTCATCTGTACCGGCGACGAGCTGCGTGCGCCCGGCGAGCCTCCGCGCCCGGGCACGATCGCCGAAAGCAACGCCATCGGGCTGCGCCTGCTCGCCGAGCAAGCGGGCGCGTTGGTCACTATCGCGCCGCTCGTAGGCGACGACTTGGCGGCCACGCGTGCCGCGGTCGAGCGCGGGCTCGCCGCCAGCGATCTGTTGGTGACCGTCGGCGGCGTTAGCGTCGGCGATCATGACGTCGTGCGCCCGGCGCTCGAGCAAGCGGGCGTCACCCTCGGCTTTTGGAAGGTCGCGATCAAGCCCGGAAAGCCGCTCGCGCTCGGACGCGCGGGGAGGGTTCGCGTGCTCTCGTTGCCGGGCAATCCCGCAAGCTCGATGGTGACGTTCGTGCTCTTCGGGCTGCCGCTCCTGCGCATGATGCAGGGGGACAGAAATCCTCTCCCGACCCTACTTCGCGCCCGCCTCGCTTCGCGTATCACCCGCAAACCGGGGCGACTCGAGTTTTTGCGATCTCAGCTGGTGATGAAAGACGGCGCGCTCACGGTGCTGCCGCTGTCGAATCAGGCGTCCGGCGCCGTGACGAGCATGGCGTGGTCCGACGCGCTCGCCGTCGTCCCCGCCGAGGCGACGTCGGTCGCGGAGGGGGAGATGTTGGATGTACTCCGCGTGAACGATGCCTGACCTCGGGGGCATCTTCATCGGCGGGCGCGCACGCCGCATGGGAGGCATCGCCAAAGGGCTGCTCACTACGGCGTCGGGTGAGACGCTGGTCGGAAGGTGGCGCCGGCTGTTCGACGAGCTCGGCTGGGCTTGTGTGCTGGTGGGGCGTCACGAGGCCTATGAGCAGTTGGGCATTGAATGCATTGCCGACGATCCTCCCGCTATCGGACCGCTCGGAGGTCTTCACGCGCTTCTCGCGCGCGCCGGTCAGCATCGAGCGATCGCCGTCGCGTGCGACATGCCTTTCGTTTCCATCGCGCTTTTGAAAAAATTGGCGACGCACCCGTCGCGTGCACCCGCGGTCGCGCCGCGGCGAGGCCCGCTCTGGGAGCCGCTCTTCACCCGCTATGACGCAGCGCAGGTCATCGCCACGGCGCACGAACGCTGCCACACCGGTGCGCACAGTCTGCAAGGTCTTCTCGACACCGTAGGGGCGGAGGTATTGCTGCTCGAAGCGCGCGAGCTCGAGGAGCTGCGTGATTGGGATCGGCCGGAAGATCGATAAATTGAGCCTTCGCTCCGCCCTCGGCTACCACGCACCCACACCCGCAACCCGCGCAGACTGCCACAACGCGCTCGAGCCGTGAATTCATTGGGGTGGGCCGAAGGTCCTAGTTTTGCCGAACTCGGGAGAAACCCCCGCATTGACTTCGTAAGCTGAAGGACGACCCTTCTTTCGTATTAGATCCCATTGCCCAGCCTGTTGCTCCTACGGGAAAGGCTGTGCTCCGCCGGCCGCCCATCGCGACGGTCGAACCACCGTCCGGCCCGATAAAGGAAGCCCCCTTTGCATTCGAACGGCAAGCATCTGCTGGACGACGCCAACGCCAAGCGCTTGGCCAAGTCGTCCAAGCACCCGCCCCCCAATGGGCGCGCGGAGGTGGCGCCGGCCGATGTACGACGGTTGCTCGAAGCGCTCGAGGCGGCGGGGCGCGGCGACTTCACGGTGCGCCTCCCCGAAAACGGTTACCGCGGTTCGATGGCGGCCCTCGTGGCTGCTTTCAATCGCGTCGCGAGCATGAACGAAGCGATGGCGAGCGAGGTGGTGCGCGTCGCACGCATCGTCGGTCGCGAAGGAAGGATGACCGAACGGGCATCGCTCGATCACGCCGGCGGCGGATGGACACGAATTCTCGACGCCATCAACTCGCTCATCGGCGATCTGGTGCAGCCGACGACGGAAGTTGCGCGCGTGATCAGCGCCGTCGCCGACGGCGATTTCACCCAGAAGATCGCGCTCCAAATCGAGGGACAGCCCGTCAAAGGCGAGTTTTTGCGCATTGGCACGACCGTCAACGCGATGGTCGATCAATTGAGCTCCTTCGCCGCCGAGGTCACCCGCGTCGCCAAAGAAGTAGGCACCGACGGCAAGCTCGGCGGCCAGGCGGCAGTCCCCAACGCCGCTGGCATCTGGCGCGATCTCACCGACAACGTCAACCAGCTCGCGAACAATCTGACGGCGCAGGTGCGCAACATCGCCGAGGTGACGACGGCCGTGGCCCGCGGCGACCTCTCCAAGAAAATCACCGTCGACGCCAAGGGCGAGGTGCTCGAGCTGAAAAACACCGTCAACACCATGGTGGATCAGCTCAACTCCTTCGGCGCCGAGGTCACCCGCGTCGCCAAAGAAGTAGGCACCGACGGCAAGCTCGGCGGCCAGGCCGAAGTGCGCGGGGTCTCCGGTATTTGGAAGATCCTCACTGACAACGTCAATCTTCTCGCCAATAACCTGACGGCGCAGGTGCGCAATGTCGCCGAAGTGACGACCGCCGTCGCGCGCGGCGATCTCTCCAAGAAGATCACCGTCGATGCCAAAGGCGAGGTGCTCGAGCTGAAAAACACCGTCAACACCATGGTGGATCAGCTGAACTCCTTCGCCGCGGAAGTCACCCGCGTCGCCAAAGAAGTGGGCACCGACGGCAAGCTCGGGGGGCAGGCCACCGTGCCCGGCGTCTCCGGCACCTGGAAAGACCTGACCGACAACGTCAACTTCATGGCCTCCAACCTGACGAGCCAGGTGCGCAACATCGCCCTCGTCACGACGGCGGTGGCCAACGGCGATCTCTCCAAGAAAATCACCGTCGACGCCAAGGGCGAGGTGCTCGAGCTGAAAAACACCGTCAACACGATGGTGGACCAGCTGAACTCGTTCGCGGCCGAGGTCACCCGCGTCGCCAAAGAGGTAGGCACGGAAGGCAAGCTCGGTGGCCAGGCCGACGTGCGCGGCGTCGCCGGCACGTGGAAAGACCTCACCGACAACGTCAACTTCATGGCCCGCAACCTGACCACGCAGGTGCGCGGCATCGTCAAGATCGTCACTGCCGTGGCCAATGGCGACTTGAAGCAGCGGTTCGTCGTCGAAGCCAAAGGCGAAGTCGCCGCGCTGGCCGAGACGATCAACAGCATGACCGATACGCTCAGCACCTTCGCCGAGCAGGTCAGCACCGTGGCCCGCGAAGTCGGAGTCGAAGGCAAGCTCGGCGGTCAGGCCAAAGTGCCCGGCGTGGCCGGAACCTGGAAAGACCTCACCGACAACGTCAACTTCATGGCCAGCAACTTGACGACGCAGGTGCGCGGCATCGTCAAAGTCGTCACGGCTGTCGCCAACGGCGACCTCGGACAGAAGCTCATCGTCGATGCCAAGGGCGAAGTCGCCGCCCTCGCCGAAACGATCAACAGCATGACCGACACGCTCGGCACGTTCGCCGAGCAGGTCAGCACGGTGGCCCGCGAAGTCGGGATCGAAGGCAAGCTCGGCGGGCAGGCCAAAGTGCCAGGCGCGATGGGCACTTGGCGGCAGCTGACCGACAACGTCAACCAGCTCGCCGGCAACTTGACGTCACAGGTGCGCGCCATTTCCGACGTCGCCACCGCGGTGACCAAAGGCGACCTCACGCGCTCCATCAAAGTCGAGGCGCAGGGCGAAGTCGCGTCGCTCAAAGACAACATCAATCAGATGATCGTCAATCTGAAAGAGACGACGCAGAAAAACACCGAGCAGGACTGGCTCAAGACGAACCTCGCCAAGTTCTCGGGCATGATGCAGGGGCAGAAGAATCTCGAGGCGGTATCGAGCCTCATCATGTCCCAGCTGACGCCTCTCGTGTCCGCCCACTGCGGCGCCTTTTTCATGCTGGATCCCGAGTCGCAGACGCTCAAACTGACGGCGAGCTACGCCTACCGCGAGCGCAAGAACGTCTCCAATACGTTCCGGCTCGGCGAAACGCTGGTCGGCCAGTGTGCGCTCGAGAAACAAACGATTTTATTGACGCAGGTGCCGCCCGACTACGTGCAGATCAGCTCCGGACTCGGCGAGGCGGCTCCGCTCAGCATCATCGTCCTGCCGGTGCTCTTCGAGGGCGAGGTCAAAGCCGTCATCGAGCTGGCGTCGTTTCACACCTTCAGCGCCATCCACCGACTCTTCCTCGATCAGCTGATGGAGAGCATCGGTGTCGTGCTCAACATGATCATCGCCAACATGCGCACCGAGCAGCTGCTCTTGCAGTCGCAAGGCCTGACGCAGGAGCTGCAGAGTCAGTCGCGCGAGCTGACAGTGCAGCAGGACGAGCTCAAACGGTCGAATTCCGCTCTCGAGAAGCAAGCCCTCGAGCTGGAAGAAAAAGCGCGCCTTCTCGCGGAGCAGAACACCAAGGTCGAGGTCAAAAACCGCGAGGTGGAGCAAGCACGGGCTTCGCTCGAGGAGAAGGCCGCGCAGCTGTCGCTCATTTCCAAATACAAGTCGGAATTCTTGGCCAACATGTCGCACGAGCTGCGCACGCCGCTCAACAGTTTGCTCATTTTGGCCAAGCTCCTTGCCGAGAACAAAGAAACCAATCTTTCCGACAAGCAGGTCGAATACGCGAAGACCATCTACGCGGCGGGCGGGGATCTCCTCACGCTCATCAACGAGATCCTCGACCTTTGCAAAGTCGAGGCGGGCAAGATGCAGGTCGAGCCGCGTAGCGTCGCGTTCTCCGATTTGACGGAATTCGTCGAGCGCCAATTTCGCCCCGTCGCCGAGCAGAAGGGGCTCGAGTTCTTGGTGACGGTCGATGAATCGGCTCCCAGCGCGATCGTCACCGACGAGCAGCGCTTGCAACAGGTGCTGAAGAACCTCCTCGCCAATGCCTTCAAATTCACCGACACCGGTTCGGTCAAGCTGCTCATCCACGGGGCGAGGGCGGACATCGCCTTCACCGAGCCCACCCTCACCGAGGGCGCTCCGGTCCTCGGATTTTCCGTGGTCGACACCGGCATCGGCATCCCGCGCGAGAAGCAACGGCTCATCTTCGAGGCCTTCCAACAGGCCGACGGCACCACCAGTCGAAGATACGGCGGCACCGGCCTCGGCCTCTCCATCAGCCGCGAGATCGCGCGCCTTCTCGGCGGCGAAATCCGGGTCGACAGCAAGCCCGAAGCGGGAAGCACTTTCACCCTCTATTTGCCGGTGATGTATCAAAATCGGGCCGAGCCGGCCATGGACGGACTTCTGTCCAGCGACGTCACGGAAGCTCTGCGCGCACCCACGCCCATCCCGGGCGGCAGTCACAGCGTGTTGTCCGAGCCGGACCCCGTCTTGCGCGACCCCGTGGAAGACGACCGCGAGCGGCTGCGGGAGGGCGATCGCACGCTGCTCATCATCGAGGACGATCTCAAATTCGCGCGCATCATGGTCAATCTCGCCCGTGAGCGCGGTTTCAAGGCAGTCGTCGCCACGCGCGGCGACATCGGTCTTTCCTTGGCCAACGAACTGCAGCCCGCCGCCATCACGCTCGACCTACAGCTTCCGGTCGTGGACGGCTGGAGCGTGCTCGAACGACTGAAAAAAAATGCGCGCACCCGGCACATTCCGGTGCACGTCATCTCCGTCGTCGAAAAGGAAGATCGCAACACGGTGCTCGGCGCCTTCGCCTACCTCGAAAAACCCGTCACCAAAGAGAACCTCGACGCCGCCTTTGCCCACATCTCCATGTTCCTCGAGCGCTCGGTACGACGGCTGCTGCTCGTGGAAAGCGAGGACAGCCAGGCCCAAGAGATCGCCGAACTGGTGGGCACGGGCGACGACGTCGAAGTCACGGTGGCCAAGAATGCCAAGGTGGCCTTGGCCGAGCTCGCCAAGAGTGAGTTCGACTGTATGGTGGTCGACATCTCGCGCCCCGGGCGGGAAGGTCTGGCGTTGATCGAGAAAGTGAAACGCAGCCCGAGCTACCGCGCGCTGCCCGTCGTCGTTTACACGAGCAAAGATTTGGCCCCGGCTGAAGATCACGCCATCCGCAGGTATGCCGAGTCGGTCATCATGAAGAGCACCGACGGCTCGAAAGAGCAGCTGCTCAACGACACCGCTCTCTTCCTCCATCGCGTCGAAAAGACATTGCCCGAGCAGGCGCGGGAGCTCTTGCTCGAGCGCCGCGGCAAGGAAGACTCCATCGCCGATCGCACCGTGCTCGTCATCGACGATGACATTCGCAACATCTTTGCCCTGACCAGCGTTCTCGAGAGCCACTTTGTGCGCGTGCTCTATGCCGAAAATGGGCTTACCGGCATCGAAACGCTCGTCAAGCATCCGGAGGTAGACGTGGTCCTCCTCGACATCATGATGCCGGAGCTCGACGGGTACGAGACACTCCGCCGCATCCGCAAGGATGCGCGCTATCGCGCGCTGCCCATCATCGCCATCACCGCCAAGGCCCTGAAAGAGGACCGCGACAAGTGCATTCGAGCCGGCGCGTTCGACTACTTGCCAAAACCAATCGAGCCCGACAAGCTGGTTGATCTCATCCGTTTCTGGACCCGTAAAAACCCGCAGGCCCAACCTGCGCTCGAGCTGGGGGCATAGAGCGTGGACAGGGTACTCGACGAGATCCGGTCGAAAATGCGCCCCTCCGATCCAATGCCGCGTCCGAGCACCGATCCGCCGTCAGGCGTGATCGGAGCTACTTCGGGGGCGCGCATCCTCGTCGTCGACGACCACCCGGCGAATTTGGTGGCGCTGGTGGCGGTGCTCGAACCGCTCGGGCACGAGATCATCCGCTGCGGCTCGGGAGAAGACGCCCTGCGCGAGCTTCTGACGCGCGAGTTTGCCCTCATTCTCCTCGACGTCCAAATGCCGGGCATGGACGGCTTCAAAACGGCGCAGCTCATCAAGAGCCGGCCCAAGTGTCGGGACGTGCCGATCATCTTCATCACCGCGTTGAGCCGCGACACGGCCCATGTTTTTCGCGGGTACTCGCACGGCGCCGTCGACTATCTCCTGAAGCCGTTCGACGGCGACATCCTGCGCTCCAAAGTTTCGGTTTTCGTCGAGCTCTTCCTGCAAAAAGAGAAGATCAAGGAGCAGGCGCGCCAGCTGCGCGAGCGCGAGCGGGAAGCGGCCGAGAAGCGCACCCAAGAGCGCGTTTATGGGCTTTTCGAAGCCATGCCGCTCTGCGTGTGGGGCGCCAGCGTCACCGGCGAGGCGTACTACTGCAGCAACCTGTGGACGTCGTATTCCGGCCTCGACGCTCACGCGAGCAGCTGTTTCGGCGTCGGGGCCGCGCACCCCGATGACGCAGCGCGGATCGCGAGCGCTGTCGCAAACGCTTTGCAGAGCGGCGCGGCGCTCGAGACGGAGGTTCGTTTCCGCCGTGCTTCCGACGGCGTCTACCGCTGGCACTTGCTGCGCGCCGTGCCCGACCGCGACGACGCGGGAACCCTGACGGGGTGGATCGGCACGGCCATCGACATCGAAGAGCACAAGCGCAGCGAGCAGGCGCGCATCGATCTGCTCGCGCAAGAGCGGGAGGCGCGCGCCGAGGCACAGGCCGCCAACCGCATGAAGGACGAATTCTTGGCGACCGTGTCGCACGAGCTCCGCACGCCGCTCACCGCCATCCTCGGTTGGGCGCGCATCATTCGCGGGGGCAGGCTCGACCCGGCGCGTTTCATGCGCGGGCTCGACGTCATCGAGCGCAACGGACGCGCTCAGGCCGCCATCATCGACGACATCCTCGACGTCTCCCGCATCATCACCGGCAAGCTTCGTCTCGAGCTCGACGCCATCGACTTGCTGGCCGTCGTGCAAGCCGCAATCGATACCGTACGGCCCGCGGCCGACGCCAAGAACATTCGGCTCCATTGGACGTCCGAGCTTCCGAGCCAGCGGTACTCCGGCGATCCCGATCGGTTGCAACAGATCGTGTGGAACCTTCTCTCCAACGCCATCAAATTCACGCCCAAAGACGGCCACGTCGAAATCATCACCAACCAGATCAACTCGCACATCGAGGTCAGCGTGGTCGACAGCGGGCAGGGCATCGATCCCACCTTTCTCCCCCACGTGTTCGATCGTTTTCGGCAGGCCGACGGAACGAGCACGCGACGTCACGGCGGGCTCGGGCTCGGCTTGGCCATCGTGCGCCACCTCGTCGAGTTGCACGGCGGCACGGTCGAGGTCGACAGCCCGGGAGAAGGGCTGGGCGCGACATTCACGGTGCGACTGCCCGTACGCGCGGTCCAAGTCGCTCCTCGCGAGCCGCCCGAAGCGATCCCTTCACTCCCCGAGGCAGCCGGGGTGCAGAACCAGGCGCTCGCAGGCCTCACCGTCCTCGTCGTTGACGATGAACCGGATGCGCGCGAGCTCATTACCACGGTGCTCGAGCAGGCCGGCGCGCGCACCGTCACTGCCGGCGGTGCCGAATCTGCGCTCGAGTTGCTCGCGCGGGAGCGTCCCGACGTTCTCTTGAGTGACATCGGCATGAGCGGTGCCGACGGGTACGACTTGATGCGGCAGGTACGCGCGCTTTCGCCCGAGCAGGGCGGGCGCATTCCCGCCGCCGCGCTCACGGCGTATTCCCGGGCCGAGGACGCACGCCAGGCGATCGATTCCGGCTTCCAGCGGCACGTGGCCAAACCAGTCGAACCGGAAGCACTCGTCGCCCAGGTCGCGGCGCTGGCCGGCCGTTCGGTCAGCGCCTAAAAGCACCTTACCCGCGGATACTCGGCCCGCCGGCAGGCCGCACCACCTGGTCCGGCGTCTTTTCGCGCGTGGCGAAGAGCAGACCGAGGGGGAAGCCGAAGCCGACGACGTGCAGCCACCACTGCATCACCTGCGAATGGTCGAGCATCCAGGGGTAGAAGAATCTCGCGATCAGCTGGAAATCGAGCAGCCAGATCAGTGTGGCGAAGGCCATCCCCAAAAGCCCCTCGCGGGCCCCCCAGATACGCGACCGCCACGGCACCTGCGTATTGAAGACGCCAAACGCGAACGCAAACATCGTGGCGACACAGAAGTGCACGAGGCTGCCCAACACGACGACGCTGAGCCATCCCGCTTCGAACGCATGTTGGCTCATGACGATGCTGGCAGCGTAGCGAAAGGGAAGAAGCAGGTGGTACCCGCCGGCCAGGCTGGCCACCACTTCCAATCCCGCCATGATGGCTCCGGCTACGACGCCCGAGATCACCGTTTCCGCTTCGATGCGGCCGACGACACCCTCTCCGTGTTGCCTTGTGTTCATCACGCTCACTCTCCTCGCTAGCTCGTTCGTTCGTCGAATACTGCATCGCTGATGCCAAGGTCGGGAGCACCTGCTTTCGACCGAGATTTTGCCGGTGAAATGCGCGCGAGCGCCCGTACGGGGGGCGGGCGATCGTGACCGCTGTGCACACGCCGCATCATGGTCTCGAGATTGCTCCCCATCCGTGCGGTGGCGCGTGCCGTGGAGCACGCCCAAAGTCCCATCACGAGGAGCATCCCATGAAGAAGCACTGCATCTTGGCAGCCGCGGCTCTCGGCCTTTGCACTCTCGGCGTCACGCCGGCGAACGCGCAGTCGCGGGAAACCGTGACCACGACAGGCCCCAACCGCGAGCTCTTGCACAGCGGCATCTTCGCGCTTGGCGTGCCGTACGTAGCCTCCGTCATCGTTGCAGCGTCGAGCGATCGCAGCGAAGACAAGCACCTCTATATCCCGGTGGCTGGGCCGTGGATGGACTACGCCAACCGCGGCGGTTGCGGGCACCTCGGCGAACCATCCTGCGACACCGAGACCGCCTACAAGGTCCTTCTCATCGGCAATGGCATCTTGCAGGGCGTGGGCGCGCTCGAGATCATCGGCTCGTTCCTCTTCCCGCAGACGAGAACCGTCAGCGCCACGAGCAATGAGCGGCGCGTGGTGGTCACGCCGTACTACACCGGCAACAGCTACGGCCTTTCCACGTTTGCCCGCTTCTGATCGAACCGCGACACGGGCGACCGTCCAGCACCGACGAGAGCACTTCGCTTCGTGGGCTGCCCTGCACTAGATTGGCGGGGTGGCCCGCGTCAGCGCCTACGATGATTTCACACCGTTGGCGGTGGAAGCGACGGCGCGCGTTTTCGTGCTGACGGGCGCGGGTATCAGCGCAGAGAGCGGCATTCAGACGTTCCGTGACGCGGGCGGGCTCTGGGAGCAGCACCGGGTCGAAGACGTGGCGTCGCCAGAAGGGTGGGCCAAAGACCCGTCGATGGTGTGGCGCTTTTACTCACTCCGCCGCGCCCAAGCCGCCACCGTGGCACCGAACGCCGCCCACACGGCGCTGGCGGCGCTCGAGCATCGGATCGGCGAACGCCTCTTTTTGTGCACACAAAACGTCGACCCTCTGCACGAGCGCGGGGGATCGCGTCGCGTGGTTCACATGCACGGCGAGCTGTTGAAGAGCCGCTGCGAGCGCAATCACGCCGCTCCCTTCGACGACCCGGCGACCTACCCCGAACCGGGCGACCGTTTGCCGCGCTGCGGCTGCGGCGCGCGCATTCGGCCTCACATCTGCTGGTTCGGCGAGATCCCTTTTCACCTGGACACCGCGCACGAGGCGCTCGCCCGAGCGACGCTGTTCGTGACCATCGGCAGCTCGGGCGCCGTCTATCCGGCCGCCGGGTTCGTGCGCATGGCGCGTGAGGCCGGCGCCAGAACGGTCTACGTCGGCCCCGAAGCTCCGGACAACGCGAGCGCCTTCGACGAATGCCGGCTCGGCAGAGCAACGGAAGTCGTTCCTCCGCTCTTTCGCGTGGCGTAAACGCCACCGCGCGGCTATCGATCTTCGTTGGCGCCCATGTCGAGCGCGTGCACCGGATTGATCTCGACGATCTCCGACGTGAAGACGGAATACGAGCGCCGCACTTTTTTGAAAAGGTCCGGCTCGGATTCGGTGAGATCGTTGGTCTCTTTGGGGTCGCGGTCGAGGTCGAACAGGCGGTAGGTGTTGGAGTCGATGGCGTGATGGAGCTTGTAGCGCCCATCGATGAAGGCCCGTTTGGGCGGATAATAGGGGTTACGAGGCTGATCGATGAGCACGGGGTGCTGAGGCCCTTCCGCGCCGAAAAGCTCGGGCAAGAGGCTGAGACCCCGCGCCCCGGTGTCTTCCGGTATGCCTGCGAGATCGAGCACCGTCGGCGCGAGATCGACGTGGCTCAGGCGCCGCGCGATGCGCCGCGGCGCCGCGCCGGGAACGGCCACGAGGAGAGGTACCCGCATGATCTCGTCCCACACCTCGCGCCCGTGAAAGAAGACGCCGTGCTCGCCGAACGCCTCGCCGTGGTCGCCGGTGAGAATGACCGCCGTGCGGTCGCGCAGCGGCGATGCATTGAGCGCTTTGAGCACGCGACCGATGTGATGGTCGGTGTAGGCGATCTCGCCGTCATAGAGCGCGCGCGGACCTTTGCCGTAGTTGGAATAGCCCGGGTGTTCGAGGTACTGCTTGTGCGGATCGAGAAAGTGCACCCAGATGAGGAAGGGGCCGCCCGTGATCTGGGGGTCGTTGAGAAAGCGAATCGCGGTATCGGCGAGGGGGCGCGACGAATGGTAGAGGTCGACGTGCGACCCGCGCGGTGCGTCTCCCTCCACCGGCGTCATGACGAACTTCTCGAAGCCGTCGACCCAGCCTAGCTCGGGATTGAAGAGGAAATGGGAGGCCGTCCCGGCGGTGTGGTAGCCGGCCGCGCGCAGCCGTTCCGCGAGCAGGACGTTTTCGCTCGCATAAGACACTTCGTGCCGATCGGATCGCACCATCTCCGACGGGTAGCGACTCGCCATCATGGGGACGATCGAGAAGCCAGTATAGGTAGAGATCGCGTAGGCCTGCTCGTACACGATCGATCGCTTGGCGAGCTCGTCGATGTTGGGCGAAATGGGCCGGTCGTAACCCGTGTACCCGAGGTCGGGGCGCAGCGTATCGACCGTGATCAAGAGAAACGAAAGTTGGTTGGGAAGCACCGGTCGCGCCGCGCGCGCCTTCTGCTCGGCCACCCCGGTCTTGGCGGCCGGGAGGTCCTCGCCGTCGCAGTCTTCGTCGATGCCGTTGCCGCGTATTTCGCGCGCGCCGGGATGACGGTGGGCATCGTTGTCGTTGCAATCGCCACCGCCGAGCCAGCGCGAATAGCCGTCGCCGTCGGTGTCGCCCAATCGCTGCATGAGACGAAAGGAAACCTGGGACATGTTGCCGTGATCGAGAATGATGGACCGCACGTGATCGGACGAAGCCGTGATCGCGCCGGCCATGGTGCAAACGAAGAGGACCCCCGAGAGGATCAGCTTGGCCTGCGCTCGCACACGGCCCACGTAGCGCTGCACGAAAAAGCCCCCCCCGAGAACCGCCATCGTGAGAAGAGCCGTGTAATCGAGCGTATCTTTGCGCAGCAAACCCACGAAGCCAAAGGGGCCGCTCACCGCTGCGTCGGGCCCAGCGATGATACCCGGCAGCGCCAGTACGAGCCACAGAACGCCCATGGCAATCCCCGCCCGCTTCGGCTCTGCCCAGGCGCCTTTCGCGTAGCGCTCGGTCGTGGAGGCGACGAGCGCGCCTACGGCGGCGATGCTGATGATGGACGCCAGCGAAAGAAACATCGAGGCGAGCGCCGCCAGCGAAGTGTTGCGAAAGTGATCGGTGACCCACAAAAAGATGCGGAAGAGCACGGCCGCGAGCAGCGGGATAGCGACGCCGGCGCCGTAGATCCAGGGGGGCGACAGCCGCTCGGTGAATTCACCCCACAACCCTTCCGGCAAGAGCGAGAGCGCCGCAAAAAGAACGACGCCGATCAGCGCGCCGATCGGTGCGCATAGCTCGGCGTTGGCGACGAGGAAGATGAAGGCGCTGGCGACCCCTTTGGTACCGAGCCCGTGCGCTTGGAGCAGCGCTGCTTCCGTCGCGCCCGCCAAGAGCCCGGCGATGGCGCCCGAAAGCAGACCTTCGACGATGCGTGCAAGGCGCGTGCGCCTTGGCGTCGGTCGCTCGTCTTGCTGCACGGCCTCCGCGGGCTTCGATTGCGGTTCGCTAATCACGAAGGTCGCCGCGGCGGCGCAGGCGCGCCGTCTGGAGTACCTTGCGGTAGCGTTGCTTCCCCTTGGGCCGCGCCTCGGCCACAGCAAAACCGCAAGCGTCGAACATCGAGGTGACGCCCGTGTAAGCAAAAGCAGCCGGCACCCGTGCGCCGGCCTTCACCGGATACCCTTCGGCGATCTCGGCGCCGCGCGCCACGAGCGCTTTTTCTGCGGCAACGAGCATCTGGGCCGCCACCCCGCGACTGCGAAATCGCGCGTCGACGAAAAAGCAGGGCAAGGACCAGACGCGATCGGCGTCGGGAATTCTGAGGCTTGGCGACCGATCGAGCCGGGGCAGCTCGACGCGCCGCTGGAAAGCGCACCATCCAACCGCCTCCCCCTGGTGAAACGCCAAGATTCCATGAATTTTCCCACGTTTTACGAGGGTTTTGAAACGGGCCTTGGCCCGGGGCCCTTGGACGTCTTCGTAGCGCTGCCCCGGCCCCAGCCGCCAAAACATGCACCAACAACCGCCGCAGGCGCCATTTTGGCCAAAGAGCTTCTCCAGCGCCGGCCACTGGGCGGGCGTAAGCTCACGGAGGTCGAGATTCGGGCTGTCCACGCGAAGTGAGGGGATGATATCGGAACTGGCCGGTAGAAGGCACAGAACTCATGGTCAGGACCCAGCCCCCCCCGCGGGAGGCGACGACCGAAGACGTGGAGCGCGGCCCCGAGGTCGACCCGCGGGACGTCGTCGATCCCTATGTGCCGCCCGATGTCAGCCTGCCCGAGCTGACGCCCCTTCCGCTGATCGTCGGAACGCTGCTCGGGGTCGTGTTCGGCGCTTCGTCGCTGTACCTCGTCCTCAAGGTGGGGCTCACCGTGAGCGCCTCGATCCCCGTCGCCGTGATCTCCATCACCTTTTTTCGATTCTTGTCCAAGCTCGGCGTGCGTAACGCCACCATCCTCGAGAACAACATCGTCCAGACCGCGGGCTCGGCGGGTGAATCCCTCGCCTTCGGCGTGGGGGTGACGATGCCGGCTCTCTTGATTCTCGGTTTCGATCTCGAGGTCTCGCTCGTCACGCTGGTGTCGCTCCTCGGCGGGCTGCTCGGAATCCTCATGATGATCCCGCTTCGTCGCGCGCTCATCGTCGAGCAACATCACATCTTGAAGTACCCCGAGGGCACGGCGTGCGCCGAGGTCCTCAAAGCCGGCGCATCGGCCGAATCGCGCGCGGCCGCGGGAAGCCGAGCAAGCGGCGCGCTCCACGACGCCGCCGGAGGAAACACGATCTTCGTCGGATTCGGCGTGGGACTCGCTTACAAAGCGGCGATGGTGGTCCTTCGCGCGTGGAAGGACATCCCCGAAAAGATTTTCACCGGATCGCTCAAGGCCGGCTCCGTGTCCGCCGAGATCTCCCCCGAGCTGCTCGGCGTGGGCTACATCATCGGTCCGCGCATCTCGGCGGTGATGGCGGCGGGAGGAGCGCTTGCTTACCTCGTGCTCATTCCCATCATTCAATTCTTCGGGGAGAACTTGGCGGGCCCGCTGCCGCCCGGAACCATCCCCATCCACGACATGACCCCGCAGGACATCCGCGGCGCCTACGTCCTCTATATCGGCGCTGGCGCCGTCGCGGCGGGCGGCGTGATCAGCTTGGTTCGTTCCCTTCCTACCATCTGGCGCGGCATGCAGGGTGGCATGCGCGACCTGCGCATGGGATCGCGACGCGACGGCGGCGGAGAGGTGCCGCGCACCGATCGCGACCTCTCCATGAAGACGGTGCTCATCGGCTGCATCGTGCTCCTCACTGCCATCACCCTCGCCCCTCCCCTGCGCATGAATTTGGGGGGCGCCATCTTGATTCTCTTTCTCGGCTTTTTGTTCGTCACGGTGAGCTCGCGACTGACGGGCGAGATCGGCTCCTCGTCGAGCCCGACGTCGGGCATGACCGTGGCGACGTTGCTTCTCACGTGCGGCATTTTTCTCCTGCTCGGCTGGACGGCGCCCCGCTACTACGTCACCGCGCTCGCCGTGGGTGCCATCGTTTGCATCGCGATTTCGAACGGCGGGACCACGTCGCAAGACCTGAAGACCGGGCACCTCATCGGCGCCACGCCGCGCGCGCAACAGCTGGCGATCCTGGTGGGCACCCTCGCGTCGGCGGTGGTTCTTGGGCCCATCCTCCTCAAGCTCAATGCGGCCGCGACGGTCTATGTGCCCCCCACGCTGACCGAGGGCGACCGCGTGGTGGAGATCTTCGATCGCGGGCTTCGCACGGATCCGGCCGATCTCCAGCGTCGCGAGCACCTCAGCGGTCCGCAAGGCAAAGAAGACGCGCGCGAGTACCTCGTCTGGCAAAAGCTCGACGACAAGGACGGGCCGCGCGGCAAATACCTCGTCGACCCGTCGGGAAAAGCCGTCTACCTCGTCGATCCTGGCGTCAACGGCACGCACAGCGTGCGCCCGGACGGCAGTCGCGTCAGCAAGTTCGACGCGCCCAAAGCGACGCTCATGTCCTACATCATCAAGGGAATCTTGAATCGCGAGCTCCCTTGGACACTCGTGATCCTCGGCGTGATGATCGCCGTCGTGCTCGAGCTCTCGGGGATCCCCTCGCTGGCGTTCGCGGTCGGCGTGTACCTGCCGTTGTCTTCGTCGACGCCGCTATTGGCGGGCGGCATCGTCAGGTGGCTCGTCGATCGGCAGATTCGGCGGCGCCCCAGCAACGTTCGCATGACCGAGGCCGAGCTCGAGGCCGAGGGGGACAAGAGTCCCGGCGTTTTGCTTTCGTCCGGCTACATCGCAGGCGGCGCCATTGCGGGCATCGTCATCGCGTTCATGGCGGGGCTCATGGACGATCTGACGGCGAGCATCGACGCGTGGTCTTCGGCGCACAACCCGTTCTTCGGTGGCGATCACGCCGACCTCTTGAGCATGGTGCCCTTCACAGCGCTGGCGGCCATGCTCTACTTCGTCGGCAGCCGCGACGCGCGCGATGGCGCCCTCGCAGCGCGTTGAACATCGACGGCCCGCGGCGGCAGCCTTGCGCGATCACCCGCGCTTTTCGAGCGCGTCCGCGATGATGCGGCACGCCTCTACCCGCGCGTGCCACTTTCGTTCCCCCGAGATGACGTGCCACGGCGCGTCCCGCGTGTGCGTCTCACGCAGCATGTCGTCGATGGCTTCGTCGTAGGCCGCCCACTTTTTGCGGTTGTGCCAGTCGTCTTTGCTGATTTTCCACTTCTTGTAGGGATTGTTCTCCCGCTCCTCGAAGCGAACCAGCTGCTCTTTCTTGGAGATCTGGACGAACAGCTTCACGATGGTGACGCCGTCGTCGGAAAGCATTCTCTCGAAGTCGTTGATCTCGCGGTAAGCGCGCTTCCACTGCGGCTTTTTAGCGAACTTGTCGACCCGTTCGACGAGCACGCGGCCATACCAGCTGCGGTCGAAGATGGCCCACGTCCCCGGCACCGGGAGTTTGTTCCAAAAACGGTAGAGATAGTGTCGTTCCTGCTCCTCGACGGTGGGCGCCCCGATGGCCCACACCTTGACGCCACGGGGATCGATCTTCTCGGTGAGCCGCTTGATGGCGCCCCCTTTGCCGGCCGCATCGCGCCCCTCGAAGACGATGATGGCGCGCCGCTTTTTGTCGAAGTGCTCGGTCTGCAAGCGCAACAAGCGAAGCTGCACTTTGTCGAGTGCCTTTTCGTAGCTCTCCTTGTCGGCAAACGAGCGAGAGAGATCGACGTCGGCGAGTCGAGGCGCCTTCATCACGCTTGTCCGGGCGGTGCCGAGCGCCAGGCTCCGGGGTGCAGCGGCTCGGTGCGCGCTGCCGGGCGGCGGCGAACGAGGAGCGGCACGCCGCCCTTGGGGCGCAACGTAATGAGCGGCTCGGTGTGGATCTCGCGCGTGCTCGACGCTTCGAAGGTGACCCGCTGCGCCAATGCCGCCAGCACGATCTGCCCTTCCAAGAGCGCAAACTGATTGCCGATACAGACGCGCGGTCCACCGCCGAACGGCAGGTACGCCGAGCGGACCATGTCTTTTTCAGCTTCGGGGCGGAACCGATCGGGGTCGAACCGATCGGGGCTCGGGAAATACTTGGCGCGCCGGTGCATGCCGTAGATGTTGATGAACACCGTCATGCCACTGGGCAGCGTGTGCGGGCCGAGCGCGATCTGGCGCATGGCGGTGCGACCGACGATGTAGGCTGGGGGATAGAGGCGCAGGGTCTCTTTGAAGACCTGCAACGCATAGGGCAAGCGCGGCATGTCCTCCAGCGTGGGAGCGCGGCTCCCGAGCACGGCGTCGACCTCGGCGCGAAGCCGCGCATAGACGTCGGGGTGCCGCGACAGAAGATGCAGTGCCCACGCCAGGGCGTTGGCCGTGGTCTCGTGACCCGCCAAAAAGAGCGTCATCGTTTCGTCGCGCACTTCGGTATCCGACATCTTCGTGCCGCTGCCCTCCTCTTCCGCGGCCAGCAGCATGGAGAGCACATCGCCCGGGTCTTCGCCCGAGGCGCGCCGCGCGGCGATCATGCCGTAAACGGTTTGGTCGAGCCGGGCCATCGCCTTTTCCATTTGCCGCTTGCCCGCCGTCTTCCAAGGCAGAGTGAACGGGAACACGGAGGTGATCTGCTCGCTGGCGTGACGGTTGGCGATGGTGACCGCCTCACCCACCTCGCTCGCGTCTTTCTCGAGATCGGCGTTGAACATGGTTTTGCCGGCGATGGCGAGCGTGAGGCGCATCATGGCCGCGCTGGCGTCGATCATCTCGCCATCTTTCCAGCGCGCTTGCGCCGCTTCGGTGTAGCTGGCCATCGCGTTCGCATACGTCCCGATGCGGCGATGCTGGAATCCGGGCGAGATGAGCTTGCGCTGGCGGCGGTGAAACTCGTGCTCGCTCGTCAAAAGGCCCTCGCCCAAGAGAGGCTTCAGCGACCGTATGCCGCGGCTTTTCATGAAGTGATGGGCGTTGTCGACGAGTACCGATTGGGCGATCTCGGGCGAGCTCACGAGCACGCAAGGGAACACGCCGAGTTTGGCCCCGCAGATGTCGCCGTACTCGTTCATCAGCTTCATCTGCCAAGCCGGGATGTTGCGCCGAAACTCGAGAAGCTGCCCCAAGGGGAAGCCGCGCACGTGAGGGACGGTCGGGATTGAGTCGGTGAGCATGAACGTTCGCTCCGTGGTTGGGCCCGCGCCGCACCGGGCAATTCGCGCACGAGCGTACCATTTTCCGGGCGCTTCGCGCTCACCCGCGGCAATCGCGCCGCGCTTACGCTGAAGGCCTGTCCGCACGGCAAGCCCTCGCGGCCTTCTCACCGAAAGCGCTCGCGGCGCAGCTCGCGACATGGTCCGTCGCCGCCTCCCGCGACCAGCCGATCGTGATCGGGCAGCGCGAAGAATGGACAGAGTAGTGCTACTGAAGCCTCTTGGGCTGGTTCTCGGGTTGCTTTTGGGTTCGCTCCAGCGGCGGGCCAAAAACATCATGATCGGCGGCCGCTCCGCTCGTCGCGCCGCCGCCAGCGCCGCGCTCGCCCTCGCGTCGATGGTGGGCAACGCCGCGGCCGAGCCCCCGCCGCCACCTCCGGAATCGGCGCCGACGCCGGGCGCCGAGGCGTCGGACCTGACGCCTCCGTCGCTCGCCGCCCCGGCGGAGGTCCCCTACCCCGAGGGCGCGCATGGGGACGCGATCGTGGTGCTGATGCTGACCGTGGGCCGCGACGGCGCGGTCGCGGAGGTACGCGCGATCGAAGGGGACGAGCCTTTCGCGTCGTCGGCGACGGCCGCGGCGGGCGCGTGGAAATTCGAGCCGGCGCAACGACGGGGCCAAGCGGTCGCGGCGCGCATTCGGTTCGAGGTTCAGTTTCACGAACCGCCGCGCGATGCGACCAGCGAGGCACCGGAAACGAACGCGCCGAGCGGATCGTCGACGGCGCCCCCCGGCAACGCCGCCAACACAGGCCCCGATGCAGCGGCCCGCGCCGCCCCGCGTCCGACGGAAATCACGATCGTGGGCGAGCGCAGTCCTCCAGGCGTATCGACTTTCACGCGCGCCGAGGTGCGACAGTTGCCAGGCGCCTTCGGCGATCCGTTCCGCGCCATCGAGGCACTCCCTGGGGTCACGCCCATCGTCTCCGGGGTCCCCTTCTTCTACTTGCGCGGCGCGCCGCCGGGGAACATCGGCTATTTTTTGGACGGCGTGAGGGTGCCGTACCTCTATCATGTGGGCCTAGGTCCTTCGGTGATCCACCCCGGCATGGTGGAGCGCGTCGATCTCTACCCCGGCGGTTATCCCGCACAGTTCGGTCGATTCGCGGGCGGCATCGTCGCCGCCGAGGCCACTGCGCCGCGCGCCGATCTGCACGGCGAGGGCAACATCCGCCTCTTCGATCTCGGAGCCATGGCCGAAACCGGTTTCGCCGGGGGCAAGGGCACGGCGCTCGTCGCCGGCCGCTATTCGTACACGGCGGCGATGCTTTCCCTCCTCGCGCCGGAAGTGGCCCTCGATTACCGCGACTTCGAAGCGCGCGTCTCGTACGATCTTTCGCCGGACGACCGCGTCACGATGTTCACGTTCGGCTCGTACGACCTCATTGGCGACAAAAAGAGCGGCAACCTCGAGGTCCTCTTTGGTTCGGAGTTCTACCGGCTGGATACTCGCTACGACCGGCGTCTCGGCCCTTCATCCAAACTGCGCGCCGCCGTCACCCTCGGCTACGATCGCACGAAGATACCGGACGAACCGCGCACCGCTCGCAACGAGCAGGTCCAGGCACGCGTCGAGGTAACGCACAGCGTTTCTTCACACGCCGAGCTGCGCGGCGGGGCCGACGCGCTCGTCGAAGCGTACCGTACCGATCTCCGACCGTACAGCGACCCCGACGACCCTGGAACGCGCGAATTCAATGCGCTCTTCACGGCGCGCGACGACGTGACGCTCGGAGCGTGGACCGACGCCGTGCTCAAGTACCCCGGCGTCACCGTCACGCCCGGGATTCGCGCCGATCTCTACCGATCGGGCAAGGCGTCTGCCGTCGGTATCGATCCGCGCATCGCGGCGCGGATCGAAGTGACCGATCGCATCCGCTTCTTGCACACCTTCGGCGTCGCCCACCAGCCTCCGTCGTTCATCATTCCCGTTCCCGGCCTCGCCATTGGATCGTTGCAGGGCGGACTGCAGACCAGCTTGCAATCGAGCGCCGGCGTCGAGATCGATCTTCCCGATCAGACGACCGCCACCTTCAGCGTGTTCGACAACGTCTTTCTCAACATGAGCGACACGATCGGCGTGACTGAGACGCAGGGCGAAGATGACGGGCTCTTGTCCAGCAAGCGCAGCCTCGGTTCGGCCGTGGGCGCCGAGGTGTACATCCGCCGCAAGCTCACGCGCCGCCTGGGGGGCTTTCTTTCCTACACCTTGTCGCGATCGATGCGCAGCGTGGGGCAGGAAAGGTTTCCGAGCGCATTCGACCGCACCCATGTCCTCAACGCCGCCCTCAGCTTCGATCTCGGGCGCAACTGGCGCGCCGGCACGCGCTTCGTTCTCTACACCGGCATTCCGTCGCAGATCGGGAAGAGCATCGGTCCTCCGCCCCCGCGCGGCGCGAGCCCGCCGCGGGATCCAGCCTTTTATCGTCTCGATCTGCGCCTCGAGAAACGGTGGGTATACTCCCAGAGGACGTACCTTTCGTTCATTGCCGAGATGATGAACGCCACGCTGCACAAAGAGGTGCTTTTCGGCGAGAGCATCGGTCCCGTCTCGATCCCGAGCGTCGGGGTGGAAGTGGGCTTTTAGTCATGAACGCACGGCATTTCGGCAAGATGGCGTTGTGGATCGCAGCGCTGGCCGGCGGCGCTTCGTGTCTGCCGGCCGATACGCGTCCCGCGCCGGGATCCATTCTGCTCACCGTCGTATCCGCCGACGAGCCAACGACAATGACCGCCGACGGCTGGTCGATCACGATCGATCGTCTGCTCGTCGGAATGGGCAACGCGTGGTTCGGACATCCCGACGTGCGGGCAACTGGACGTGACTGCATCCACTATTCCGACACACCGTACTTGCGTCTTCTCGATGCGCGGCGCCCGACTGAGCAGAAGCTCGTCATCATGTATGGTCTCGGGCCCTGTCAGTTCAGTTTCAATGTAACCTGGCCCGACACTGAGACGCTCCTCGGCGAGGGGGTGAGCGAAATCGACAAGGCGCTGATGGCGGGGCCCGAGTTCGTGACGCGCGGCGGCCGCCCAGGGGGCATTGCCATCGATTTCGCCGCCACCGCTACGCGAGGGGATGCCACCAAACGCATCCATTGGATGTTTCGCCAACCAATGAGCTTCGCCTGTCCGCCCCCTACGAATGGCTCGCCGCCGCTCGAGCTGCGGAGCGGCGAGTCTTGGACGTTTCCCATCCGCGCTCGTGCGGTCACGTTGTTCGCCGACGACCCGGATCCGGCGCTGGCGTCATTGCGCTTTGATGCGATCGCTGCGGCCGATGGGGCTTCTGGCCCGGTTGATGACGAGGTTACCCTCGATGAGCTCGAACTCATGACGCTCGTCGACGCACGACGGTTTGGGCTTTATCCCACGGTAGTCAGGTCGCCGGACTTCAACACGCCGTCTACGCTCGGGGGCTATGTGCATCTCCTGCTGCTCCCTCGGCTGGTCCAGCTTCGCGAGGACATCACCTGTGAATCGTTGTTCGGCACCGCCTTCTCACCGCGTTGAATCGCGCGCAGAGACGCCGCTCAGTCGACGGCGATGCCAAGACGTTCGGCGACGGCCGAGAGCACTTCTCCCGCCGGGGCATGCACGCGCGCCAGCGGGCCGAGCTCGTCGGCGCGCGTCGGACCCAGATTGACGATGGCCATGCGCAGGCCGAGCTCGGCAGCGCGGCGCGCGAAACGAAACCCGGAGAACACCGCCAGCGACGAGCCCACGACGAGGAGCGCCGTCGCTTCTCCGAAGAGATCCCAGGCCGATGCCAGCACGGGCGGCGCCACCGAGCCACCGAAGAAGACGACCTCGGGCTTCAGCGTTCCATCGCACGTTCGGCACGCGACGATGCGAAACTCTGCAACGTGCTCGGCCGGCAAGTCGGCGTCGCCGTCGGGATTCGAATCCGCCGCCGAGCGGAGCCAGCCCGGATTGGCACAAAGAAGGCGTTCTTGCAGGTCGGCGCGCTCTTCGCGCCCGCCGCAATCGAGACAGATCACGTCGGCCAGTGCGCCGTGCAACTCGACGACGCGAGCACTGCCCGCCGCCTGGTGAAGGCGATCGACGTTCTGCGTGATGACGCCCGCGACCGCACCCGCGCGTTCGAGCGCCGCGAGCGCAAAATGCGCCCGGTTGGGGCGGGCCTTGGAAAACCGCTCCCATCCCACCGTCGCTCGCGCCCAGTAGCGCCGACGCACCATGGCGTCGCTCAGAAACGCACCATGTTGAATGGGCGAGCTCGGTCGCGCGGGTCGGCCAGCGCCGCGGTAGTCGGGAATGCCGGATTCGGTGCTGCACCCCGCACCCGTCAGCACCACGCATCGACCTTCGCCGAGCAGCTCCGTCAGCTGTCCGAGCGCCGCTTCCTCGCTCGTCACCGGAGAGGCCGTGAACATCGACCCTGAAGATGACTCGAGCGCCGCGGCGAGGCCAGCCGGGACGCGATGGCGGGGTTCACGGGCGAATGGTCGCGTTCGCAATCGCGAGAAACCGCTGCCGGGCCTCGGCATGATCGACGATCGGACGAGGGTACGTCTCGCCGAGCACGATCTTGGCGGCACGAAGAGGTCGAGCCGATCGCGCTGTTCGTGGTAGCGGCCGGCCGCGCTTTGCAAAAATGGACGTAGACGCTCGCGCGCCGCCTTCTCGCCCCCCCGCAAGACGCGCGGATTCGGGGCGAATCCCAACGCTTCGCAGGTCGGTACGGCCACTGTTTCGGCATCGATACCCGCGGGGAGGGGCGGCAGCGTCGAAGGGGCACGCACAGATGCGCTCACGGCGCACATTTGTGCGAAGGCGCGCGCAAAGGCGGTGAACACCGCGTAGGGTTGGCCGGCGCCGGTGCGGAGTGTGCCAGGCGGCAACAATGTCTCGCCTTCAGCGAGCTCGAAGGGAACCTCGAGCGCTGCTCCTACCCGCCGGTCCCGCTCACGCCCGAACGGCTCGACCGAGCGATGCGCAACCACACGGTCCACCTTCCAGCGCCGCGCCAGATTGGGCACAACCTCCGTGCTTTTGCCGGGGACAATGAGCAGCCGTGTGCCGCGCGACGCCAAGTTCTGCTCGAGCGAGCGCAGCGACTCGAGTAAGAATTGAAGGCGGTGGGGCAGCTCGCGGGCGCGCTCGGGCGCGAAAAAGTAGGGATCCAGCACGAAGAGCTGAATCAAATCGCCTTGCGACGCGGCGTCGCGTAAGGGCTCGTGATCCGCGAGGCGCAGGTCCTTGCCGCGAAACCAGACCAGCGTCCTCACGAGCGTTCGGCGGCCATCGCCGGCGAGGCCGGCAAAAGAGCCGCCACGCCTTCGGCCCTTGGTACGCGCATCGGCCGCTCGGCGATGCCCCAGCCAGGTTGTGGCACATAGGCCACACTGTTACAGCGGTACATGTGCCGTTACACCACGACGCCGACGCGTCTCGGACGCCGAGTCTTCATTCCACGCTACACCCAGGGTGCGCCCAGCTGCACCTGCACGTTTCGATTCAACAATGAAATGACGAGGCGACTCTTTACCCTTAAGCGAAAAGCATTGAGGTCAAAACGCCGCACTCGAAGCGGCGTGCTGCGGTGCTCAGGTCAGCCGCTTTGAGCGGGATTCGCCGGCGGGGTTTCGATTCGGCTCAACGATCGCCTCGCCATCTCCTGATGCCACGCGCTGCGCAGCGCCAAGAGCTCCGGCGTCGTCGCACCTCCCCGTGCAACGGCAGCCAAAATTCGACAAAGGTTCTGCTGATTCGGCAGCCGACCTCCTGATTCCCAGAAGGAAATGGCGGCGTCTGAGCACCCCACTTCTTGTGAGAGCCATGCTTGCTTTCCCGCCAGTCGCTGTCGGACTTGCTTCAGGTACCTGGCAAACGATCTGGTGCAATCGTCTGCTTCATCGGTCATTTGCAAAAGTGCAGGCTCACCCATACGCTCCCTCCATCCTCTCGTTCCGCCTTAGCGAGGACTTTGTGAATCATTGCCCACGGGGTATTGGTGCCCGCCCCATGGACCGCTGAGCATTTTTAAAAGGTCCTGATCCTTATTGGGGTCACGACCGCGTTTCTATCAACTCATTCGTCGTGCAAACGGCGCGCCGACGCTCGACCGCGATTTTCCGGGGCCGCCAAGATCGGCGTGGCACACATGGCACACGCACCCGGGCATACGTAGCGGTGCCCGTGGCGCGGCAGGAGCCGGGACTCGACCTGAGGTTTACGCTTTGCGCGGAGCTCGACCCACTGCCGAGCGCCCTGTCCTCGGTTGGCAATGGGCGCAGAACGCGCTCGTTCTGCCGCCGATCACCATCTTTTTTATCGGCGAGCCGCAGCGCGGACACGGCGAATTCGCTTTGCCGTACACGAGGAATGGATTTTCGATGCGCTTCGACTCTTCGACATAGGTGATCTTGTCGCCGCGGTTCATGGCCAGGGTGCGGGCGAGCGACTTGGCGATGCTCTGGCGAACACGGCGCACCTCCGCGATCGGGAGCGAATCGGCGCGCCGCGCCGGATGTACTCCGGCCAGAAAAAGCGCTTCTGTCACTTGGATGTTGCCGAGCCCGGCGAGCACCGTTTGATCCATGAGAACCTCTTTGATTTTGCGCCGGCTCTTTTGAAAGCGCGCGTGAAGAGCGCTCGCCGTGGGGAGGTCATCCTTGGCGTCGGGTCCCAGGCTTTTGAGCGGCTCGGTTGCCAGCAAGACCGAGAGCGGTGCGATGCGGAGATGGCCGAACTGACGTGGATCGCGGTAGTGGACGACCGCCCCATCGGAACGCGTGAAGCGCACGCGCGACCACCGGACCGAAGGCGCGCCGGGACGCGCGAGCTCGAACTTGCCGGTCATGCCGAGGTGCGCGAGAAGACCGCTATCGGACGCGAAACGCCAAAGGAGCCATTTTCCGCGTCGCTCGATCTTGGTGACGCGACTCCGCGCGAGCGCGGCGAACGCTTTCGGCTGCGCGCCGCGAATGACCCGCGTTGGGTCGGCTTCGACCTTGCGCAGCGTGTGCCCCCCGAGCCAGCGCGACAGGCAACTTCGGGCAAACTCGACTTCGGGCAGCTCCGGCACGGACGATCGATAGCAGAAAGGCCGCTTGGCGGCGCTCGTCAGACCGAAAGCAGGACGCCGCGCGCCCTTTCTCCCGTCGCGGCGGCAACGGCGTCGGCGTAGATGCGCACCTGCCGCCGGTAGTCGTCGCGCCGGCCGGCGATCTCGACGTCGGTCTTGAAGTCGACCACCGTCCAGACGGGTGTGCCCGATTCCACCTCACGGAACGCGAGGTCGAGCACGCCTTCGAGCAGGATCCCGTCGGCCGCCCTCGCCGTGATCGGTGATTCGCGACGACACGCCGACGCGCTCTTCGCGCGAAGGAGAAGGGGGTGCCGAAGCGCCGCAGCGACGGATGCGGCCGCGGCAGCGATTTCGTCAGGGGTCGCGCCCACGAGCCGCCCCTGAGCGCGTGCTTGATTCTCGATGCGTTTGGTACCGGCTCCGAGATCGATGGTGGAGAGCACGGCGTGCACGAGGATGCCGAAGCGCTTGCCATGCGGGCGGCCGATGCGAGGAGCCTCGGTGGAATCGATGCGCACCTCGACCGAGCCATCGTCGGAGCTCGGGACGATGCCCCCCGCCTTGGCCTCCGTCGCGGTCGCGATGCGGAACGAGGGTACGGTGCCGCGCTCGAGCAACGCCGCACGTCGGGTTTGCCATTCGATGTGCAGCCGTTCCCCTTCGTTGGCCACGGACTCTCCTTCGTCGGCGGCGAGAATGCGCTGCTGGCGCAGGCCGACCTCATCTTGCTTGTCGAGCTCGAGCCGAGACGGGTCCCAAAAGACGACGTGGTGCGTTCCCACGGCGGGGACATGCAGACCAGGTCGCACCGACGCCTCGGCGCCGTGATGTACACTTTCGGGGCGTTCGTAAACGCTGTCCTCGCCAAAAGCGGGGCAACCAGGCGCGGGCTGCGCATCGCGGCGGTCGTTCGGCTTCGGATAAAGCACCGGGTGCAGGACGTCGAG
>DATHEQ010000195.1:0-30270 GCA_035318505.1 Polyangiaceae bacterium
TCCCTTCCCACGCGCCACGTGGGCGCACGCGGTGGCGCCGCCGCGATCGCAGAGCGCCTTCGCGTCCCTCTTCCGTCGCGGCCAGAGGACCCTCTCGCCGTGATCGAGCGGCTGGCGCGCGAGCTCGATCCAGGACTCGTCGCGTCGGCCGGTCCTCGATACTTCGGATTCGTCGTGGGGGGCGCCCTCCCCGCGTCACTCGCAGCCGATTGGCTTACCGCGGCGTGGGGTCAAAACGCGGCGATGCACGTGATGTCGCCCGCTGCCGCCGCGGCGGAGGACGTCGCCGGCGCGTGGATGAAAGAGCTGCTCGGCATCCCCGCCGAGACGAGCCATGGAATCACGACCGGCGCCGGGCTTGCCAACGCCGTCGGCATCGCGACCGGGCGTCACGTCGTCCTCGATAAGCTCGGCTGGGACGTCGAAGCGCGCGGACTTTACGGCGCGCCCGAGATCGAGGTGATCGCCGGCGATGAAGCGCACGCCACGCTGCTGACGGCGCTGCAATACCTGGGGCTCGGTCGCGACCGCGTCACCCGCGTCGCCACCGACGGACAGGGCTGCATTCGCGCGGAACCCCTAGCCCAAGCCGTGCACGCCGCCGCGTCGAAGCCAGTCATCGTCGCTGCCCAAGCGGGCAACGTGAACACAGGAGGATTCGATCCGCTGTCGGCGATCGCCGACGCGGTCGACGCCCATCCCAATGCTTGGCTTCACGTGGACGGCGCGTTCGGCCTCTGGGCCTCGGCCGTTCCACGTTTACGTCACCTCGTCGGCGGCGTGGAGCGCGCCGACTCGTGGTCGACCGATTCTCATAAATGGCTCAACGTCGGCTACGACTCGGGCTTCGTCGCGACGCGCGATCCGGTCGCGCATCGCGCGGCCATGGCGGCGACCGCGCCCTACCTCATCCAGAGCGGCGAAAACCGCGAGCCCTCCGAGTGGGTGCTCGACTCTTCGCGCCGCGCGCGTGGATTCGCGCTCTACGCCGCGCTTCGTTCGCTCGGCCGTGACGGCGTGCGCGACTTGGTCGAGCGCTGCTGCACCCTGGCGCTCCGCATGAAACGCCACTTGACCGCCGCGCCGGGCGTGACCGTGCTGAACGAGGTGAATCTGAACCAGGTGCTGGTGCGGTTCGGCGATGACGACGCGCGCACCCGCGCCGTGATCGAGCGCGTACAGACGGAAGGCGTGGCGTGGATGGGCGGCACGGTCTGGCGCGGCAAGGCCGCCATGCGCATCAGCGTCAGTAACTGGGCCACGACCGAGGAAGATATCGATAGAACGGCGGAAGCCATCCTTCGCGCGGCGCGGTAGCCATCGAAGCGACCGATGGCGCGACCGAGCTCGAAGGTTTGGCCACGCTCCCGCGGCGTTCGCATCGCGTGCTACGCGACCTGCCTGACGCTCTGGGCGACCCCGGCCCGTGCCGAAGGGCCACTCGACGAGGAGCACGGCGCCGGGTTTTACTGGGCACGCGGCGGCGCGATCGCGGGCGCGATGGGATTGACGGTGGCGACGACGATCTTGGTCGAGCCAGCGCGACCCGAGCCGACGCCCTCGGAATGGCTGGGATGGGACAATTCGGTGCGCGGGCGTCTCTCGACGATGACCAGCGGCGCCAGCGACGGGACCCTCCTCGGGTCAGTCGCCCTGCCGATCGCATTCGAAGCTGCGCAGGGCTTCGACTTGCGATCCGTCAATGCAGCGATGCTGTATGGCGAGGTCCTCTGGGCCAATGTCCTGCTCAATACCGCGGCCAAGTACGCCCTGCCGCGGCTGCGTCCTTACAATTATCGGGATCCGCCGGCGGCGGCTTACGTCGAGTCACAGGGCATCGACGCGTACCTCTCGTTTTACTCCGGCCACGCCAGCACCGCTTTCGCCGCCGCCGTCGGCGGATCGTACCTCTTTAGCGCCGCGCACCCCGATTCGGCAGCCAACCCCTGGCTATGGGGTTTCGAATCGGCGCTCGCCAGCGCAACGGCGATTTGGCGCATTCGCGCGGGCAAACATTTCTACTCCGATGTCGCTGCGGGTGCCGTCGTCGGGTCCGCGCTCGGCGTCGGCATTCCACTCTTGGAAGGCGTTCACCATCGCCCGAGCATGACGGATATGGCTTTTGCCGGCGGCGGCGTGATCGTCGGCGTTCTGGCAGCGGTCGTCGCGCCGTTCCCCGAAGACGGTACGGCCGTCCAACGCGCAACGCAGCTCCGGCTGAAAGTCGTTCCGGCGTTCAGCGATCGCGCGGCCGGATTGACCGTGACGGGACAGCTTTGAACGGTTGACGTAGCGAAACCGATACCGAAACGTCCCCGAGCCGAAACGGATCACCTGCCATAAGGGGCGTGGCGGCCTGCTCCGGTTCTTCCGCTCAGGGGAAAAGGCGAGGCCGAGGAGATCTTCCGATGGTATGGCGCAATCAGCTTCGATCCCAAGGCGTCGTGGTCGCTCGCGCTTCGCTCGGTGCATGCTTGGCCGCCACCATCGGCTGCAGCGTCTATGACGAGGGGCTCTTGGCTCGAAACGACGACAGCGTGGGGATCGATGTCGGGATCCGACCCGACGATCACGCGAAGAACGACGGTTCATCGCCATTCGATTCCGCAACGACCGAAAGGGAGGACGCCCGGCTTGCCGATGCGAACGCGACCGACAGCCCGAGCAACCGCGACGCGGCAAATACCCACGACGCATCCGCTCCTGACGACGCCGCCGGCGACGCAAATCGATCGCGCTCCGATGCGGCCATGACCGGCGATGCAGGCGGCGCGCCGGACGTCGCGGAGTCCAGCTTCGACGTGACGTTTGATCGAATCGACGCAGACGCGCAAACGCCGAGCGCCGATGGCAGCGACGCAACTCTGGCTGATGCCAGCGGTACCGATACGGCCGTTCTCGATGGGGCAAGCTCCTTTCCCGACGTGGAGAACGACGGCGCGGGGGGTTTTCCACCTCCGACATTTCGCGTCGTGAGGGTCGGCGATGGCACGACGCCATTGTCGGCCGAATCCGTCGTTGTGCTCATCGAGGAACGCGCGTGGGACGGCGACATCGTGGGGCGTCCACTCGCGTTGCCCAAAAGCGCCTCCGGCGACCAGCAGCCTCTGACTTTGTCGGGGAGCGCGACGTCAGAAGGCGCGCTCTCGTTGTCGAGTGACGGGCGTTACCTCACACTCGCGGGTTATGCCACGTCCCCCGGACGCGCCAACATCGCCAACAGCACGGGCGTCGAGCGCGTCATTGCGCGTATCGACGCCGCATCCAAGATCGATACGACGACGGTACTCGGTGACGTGTTTTCCGGCGGCAATCCGCGGAGCGCGGCATCGGTCGACGGGGCGTCGTTCTGGGTCGGGGGGTCCTCGAGTGGCGTGTGGTACTTGCCGCTCGGCGGCTCCCGGCCCACGCAAATCGTGACGACACCGAGCAACGTCCGCCTGGTGGCGCTGTTCGGCGATCAACTCTACGGCTGTTCCGGAGCATTTCCACTGACCGGCGTCTTCAGCATCGGGTATGGCAAGCCGACGAGCGGTGCGCAGAGCGTCGCCGCGTTCGACGGTATGCCGCGATCGGGAACGAGTCCGTACGCGTTCGCGCTTTTCGATCGCAAGCAAGGCCCCGCTGGCCCCGATACCCTGTACCTCGCCGATGACCGTAGTCCAGAAATCGACGGCAATGGCGGTGGCATTCAGAAATGGACTTGGAATGGAAGCACCTGGTCGCGCGTCGCCACCTTCACCGCGGTAGGGAGCGGCACAGCATCCTTTCGGGGCGTCGCTGGCTTCGCGAGCTCAACCGGTATCACGCTCGTCGGCAGTACCGCGGAAACGAGCGCCAATCGCTTGGTGGTGTTCGTCGATGACGGTTCGCCCGGTCCCGTCGGACTGGTCGTCGCCACGGCGCCGAGCAACACCATCTTCCGCGGCGTCGCCCTCTCGCCCCATTTTTGACCGTATCGCCTGCGAGCGAGGCGCGCTCCCGACTCAGCCGGGTCGACCGAGCAACGCCGATCGCTTGGTGTGCTCGACGTATTCGGACCAGGTCTTCGGGCCGCGCGGCTCTTGAAACGCCCAGCGGCGCGGACCGTACTCGTCGTCGAGATGGCGCCGCAGTTCTTCGAGTGCCGAAGTCTGAACGCGACAGCGCTTGGCGGCGACGTCGATGCCGTAAAGCTTGGCCGAGTTGAGACCGAAGATCTTGGCCCGGTTGGTGGCGTCGAGCGGCGGATATCCGTATTGCTGTTGCAACTCGTCGGGAATGGTCAGGTTGCGAAACCACTCGATGTACGGCTGGGGCGAGCCATAGATCACGCAGTCCGTGCCCCACACCACACGGTCGATCCCGACGTACTTCATCAGTTTGCCGAAGAAATGCGCCGACGCCATGGCGTTGGTGTTGACCTGGTTGATGGCGCTGCCCACCTCGGCATAGACGTTTTCGTTGGGCCCGATCCCGTTGTCGATGAGCGAGCGGATGAGCGCGTTGACCCCGACGGGATTGGGCTCGTCGGGATTGTAGGGCCCCTCGGGGGGCGCCTGGTTGGTGGTATCGAACCCCGAGCAAATCCCGGAGTGATAGATGATGAAATTCGCCTCCGGATAGGCCTTGGCCACGATTCCGACTTCGCGCGGATGGTTGTGCTCTTTTTCGAAAAAGCTGCCGATGGGCAGCCCCTTGTGAACGCAGAACCGGTTGAGGCCGAGAGCGAGACCGTGCTCGATCATCTGGCGCGACTCCGGCTCGTCCAAGAAATAGCCGCCCGGCCCGCGGGGGTCGATCGACCCGGGATTGAAGCCGGGATACATCTTCCACCCCGAGACGCCGCGTTCGCAATAGAGCTTGGTCATGAGCTCCTTTTGCTTGTCGACACCTGTCGCGTCTTTCGGCAATACCTGAAAGTGTTGCACGATGCGCTGGGTGTTCCATGCGAGCGTGTTGATCTTGTCGCGCGAGGCCACCATCGACTCGTTGGAGAGCGGAAGGCCGCACGGGTCCATGTTGGACGGGTCATCGGGACACGCGGTGCCCGGCCACGACGTCAGCACGCTCATGGTGGTGTCGCTCTGCAGGAACATCGAGTTGATGTACGCGTTCTCGTTGGCGAGCGTGAAGAGCGGACCGAACTGGGCGAGCACCGAGGGCGGGAACCGGCGCGTGTCCTCGCTGCTGAACCAATGCGTCTGCACATCGAAAATGAATTGATCGCCAGCGACGACCTCGCACGCAGCGTCTTTGTCGAACATGGCGTCGGGCGGGACGCAGAGCGGCCCCCCCCTGCCTGCGTCTTTTCCGGCGTCGAGTGGGGCGCCGACGCCGCTCGAGCTGCTGGAACAGCCGCTCACCGAGTTGATGCACCACAGCGTCGTGACCATGCCCATCGAGCTGGCCAGAAATTCGCGGCGTTCCATGCCGACACGGCGAGCATTGTCGTCGACTTTGCGCAGGACGAGCTCGCGCAGCCTCTTCTCATAAGGCGTCTGGAAATGGAAGTACTCACCGTTGGAGCACGACTTCATCCACAGCGGCGGCTCGAGCAAAAGCTCGGGGTCGGTTTTCCTTCGTCTCGTAAGCCACGGGAACTTGGTCTTCATTCGACGTGCCTCGTCTCACGCGGGCATCGCGCCCGGTCGCTCAATGGCGAAAGGTCAGAAGTTGCTGGCCGACCAGGGCCGGCCGGTGGTCGGTGCGTAGTAGCCGAACATGTTGCACATCTCGCCCGTGTAGACGGCGTCGCCGAACCGGAGGGGCACGTTGCCGTCATTGACGACTTCGCACTCCCACTCGATTCTGTCGCCCGCCGCCAGATTCAAAACGCCGCTCGAGGCGCCCGCTTTTTTCTCGCTCGGATTCCATAGCGGATTCGTCAGCACGGTGTCGTAGGTGAACATCGTGGGTTCGTGCCAGTCGTAATCTTCCAGAATCTGCTTGCGCTCGCCCCCGATGACGGAGAATGCCGAGAAGCGAACGGTGTGCGCGTGGTAGTGGCCCGTTGCGGCTACGAGGCGAACATCCTGCGGGGCGACGGCTTGACCCTTGGTGATCTTGGTCGTGGCGGGCGGAATGTTGGCGGCCAATCCCGCCAGGAAGAAAATGGGGTCGGAAAGGACCTTCACCGTGCTCGCGTCCCGGTAGATGACGTTCACCCATGCCTCGCGCAGCATCGGCTTCGCCGAGGAGTTGAGATAGTGCAGTTGGAATACGGCTTGGGCTCGAGGGGTCAGCTTTTGCGCGAGACCGTCGTTCTCGGGCGCCGGATTTTGGCTGCGATCGATGTCGATGGTCGGCGTCTGCGCGCCGAGGATCATGGCCGTGTCGAGCCCTTGGTTGCAGGCTTCGGGGCCCACGGAATCGGCCGCTTCGCTCGACCGGGTGAAGACGAGCATGTGATGCGAACCCGGTCGCATGCGGCCGTGGTATTCGGAATGGAAGATCTCGACCTCATTGGGCGTCTTCATGAAGACGCAGTCGGTCGTTTCCTGCCCGGGCATCAGCACGTATCGCGCGACCTCGTCGGGGTCTTGGTAGTCCTTGGGCCCGTAGTGAAGCTGAAAACCGAGGCTCGGATCCGGCGGCTGGATGCAAAATTCGTCGCCGTCGTACCCGGAGTGGATGTCGCACGGCATCGCACCCGGCCGGCCGCCGGCATCGACGCCCGCATCGGCACCGTTGCCATTGCCATTAGGCCCGGACGCAGGCGCGAGCGCCGATTCGGAGCCGCATCCAGCGGCGAAGGCCAACGCGAATACTGACCACGAGCGAATGCTGATGCTTCTCATGATGCCTCCCTCGGACGCGAGTGCCGCCCGACTCCCCATTCTTGTTTCTCGAGGGACATGGCGCACGGGCCAAGCACGCCCGCTCGCAAGCGGTTGCCCAGTGCGTGACCCAGTGGTTGGACCAGTACCAGCTTCACCAGGACCGGGCAAGGAAAAAAGCCGATTCTCGGCCTTCGCGCCGACACGATCGCGCACCGTAGGCACGCCAGGTTTCCCTGATCGCGTCGCGATCGCGACGGGACGGCTACGAGCTCTTACGTGCGCGCGGTGGAGCTTCCGCCACCGCCTGCGTCGTCTTGAACGGCGCGCCGAAAGGCAGATCGAAGCGGTCTGCGAAAACGGCCACGGCGCGACGCATCGCTTCACGTGTTTCGGCTTCGGCTTTGACGGCGTCGCCAGAAGCGATCGCGTCGGCGATTGCGACCCGGTATCCGTTGTCGCGCAGCTCGTTGGCCGACCAATCTTCGGCCAGGCGTCCCATCGCGTAGGAGCCTTTGATGAGACTGTTGAAGGCGAGCTGGTACGCGAGGTTGTCGGCGCCTTCGACGGCGCGCTCCCAAAACTGCACCTCGAGTCGGAAGAGCTGCTGGCTGGAGGCGGCTTTGGGCATGGCGGCAACGATGTCCGTCAAGTCTCGTTTGAGACTGCTGGACCCGCGCAAAGCACAAAGCCGCGCGACGTCGGCGGCGATGGCGGCTCGCATTTCGAGAACGGCGAGCCACACGCTGGCAACGTCTTTGCCGCCCCGCGCGTGCTCGGCCATGAGGGCGAGCAGATCCAAACCCGCGTGTCGCTTGAAATCCAGAACTTGCGTACCGCCGCCCTGCGAGATTTTGACGAGGCCAATCTGCTCGAGCCGCTTCAGCCCTTCGCGCACGACGTGGCGATTCACACCGAAGACTTCGGCGAGCGTGCGTTCGGCGGGCAGACTGGAGCCGGACGCATAGCGTTCGGCCATGATCTCGCTGGCCAGCTGCTCGAAGACTTGGTCGGCTAATGAACGGTTTTGGATCGCGCGCAGCGGCACGAAGACTCGGAGGCTGGAGGTGGTTGGACCATTTACCACGACGGTCACAGCTTGGCGAGCCAACGCACCGAAAAGGTGGTCAAGGGAGGCCGAACGCCACGAGACCTCCGGGCGTCGCTGCGGAGGGGACCCAGCTCCAGCCGTGCCCGGCATACACCATGGCACCCGCCACCGATACACCGCCACCCATCGACTGGCCGGCTTGGGCCGACCAGAGAAGATTGCCGTTATCGGTGTCGTAAGCGCGCGCCTCGCCAGCGAGCGTTGGAACGAAGAGCAGTCCATTGGCCAAGGCGAGGGCCCCGAAGGTGCCCGGCGTGGCTGTCACGCGCCACCGAATGGCCCCGCTCACCGCGTCGAGCGCGAAAATCGTGGCCTCGCCGGGGCCGCCGCCCACGCCGGCGGCGCCGCCGGTATTACCGTTGTTGGAGGCGACGTAGATCACACCATCGGCATAGGCACTCGAAGCCATGACGCCGCCGTTCGACCCGCCGGGCGTCAGAAGCGTGTGCCAGACCTCGCTACCGGTATCGCGGTCGAGCGCGAAGTAGCGCCCGCCCTTGTCGCCTACACCGACCAGCGCTCGGCCTCCGGCTTCGAAAAGATTGGGGCTCGCGCCCACGTCGAAATCGGGGCCATTCGCGGTGCTGACCTGGAAGCGGTCGCCCGCGGTGAATTGCTGTGACCAAACGAGCTCGCCGGTCTCGTAGCGAATGGCGACGAGCGCGTCGGAATTGAGGGTGCTGACGCCCTGCGAGTATTCCTGGCCGGTGCCGATGAAGGCGAGTTTGCGAACCCGATCGACGGCGGCCGACGACCACACCGACACGCCGCTGCCTTCGGTCAAATAGAGCTTCCATTTGACTGCGCCCGATTGCGCGTCGACGCCGACGACGTTCCCGCGAAACGGAGGCGTTGACGGGAAGAACACCTGGTACGACCCGACCCCAATGACAAGCAGGTCGTCGACGACGACGGGCGATGACCAGAGCATGAGGGCAGCTTGATCGTCGATGGACGTTTGCCAAAGAATATCGCCCGAAGATCGGCGGACGGCCGAAAGCAGCGCGGTGTGCGCGCCGACGTAAACGGCGTCTTCCGTGACGCACGGCGTATCGTTGATCTGATTGGGCGGCCCCGCGGGCTGCACGGGCGTTGCCCATAGCGATGCGCCGGTTTTTGCGTCGACCGCGTGCAGCACACTGTTCCAATCGCCGAAGTACACCGTGCCTTGGTAGACGGAAGGCGTGCTGGTCACCGCGGATTCGGAGAAAGACCAAATGGGAGCGAGCGCGGCCACGTTGCCGCGCGCGAGGGTGTGCTCTTCCCGGTTGGAGCGGCTGTTGTCCTCGTCGTGCCCATAGGACGGCCAATCGGGAGACGCCGGAGGCGCCGCATCGGGCGTCGGCGGCGTCGGCTTGCCGAGCGCGTCCGAATCACTGCTGCACGCGCCGCCCGACGCGAGAAAAACGACGCCGGCGAAAAGGTGGACGGCGCTGATGCCCTGAAAGCCGCGAATCGTCATGGCTGTCGTCGGGGACCGGCCCACCCGGGCAAGTCCAATGGTTGGACCAGTAACAGGGAGAACGGGGCCCTTCAAGCGAAAAACGACGGCCCTCGGCGCTCAACGGCGCGAAGGGGTATCCGCCGCCGCGCCGCTAGACGGCACCCCTGCCTGCAGCTCTCCCGCAGGCGCGTCGATGATGGCAGCGCACGTCGAGGGTCAAAGCAAGATGCGGACGAAAGGACGAGTGGGATGCCGTACGGCGCCAAACGTTTACTCTGCCGAGAGAACCGCGTGCCGTCAGAACGACGTGCGTAGCCCGAAGCGGAACATGTGCGGCGGCTGGTATTCGGTCGGCTTACCGAAATTGGAGTTCAGGTCGCCGCTGAACGGAGTGCCGTCGGCATTTTGCAGCTGGGCGATGGGCGCGCCGTTCCCGCGTTGAACTTGCGCCGCCGTCAGCACGGCACTCGGAGCCTATGGAGTCTTGCGGCTTTCGGGAAGTTCTCGGCCGACCGTTGTGTTCTCCGAGCCTTACTCGGGTTCAGGGCGGCCGATCCCGTACTCTTCCATTTTGGCGTAGAGCTGAGGACGCCCTATCCCGAGCTGGCGCGCAGCCTCGGAGCGATTTCCTTTGGCGCGCTCGAGTGCCTCGAGAATCATCCGTTTCTCGAGCTGAGCCACCGCGTCCCGCAGGTTGGACGTGGATTCGAAGGACGTTGAAGGGGCGCGCGAGTTTCGCGCGCCGGCGATGCCCTCGAGCGACGCCACATCGATGACTTCGCCCCCGAGGACGGCCGCGCGCTGAATGATGTGCACGAGCTCCCGCACGTTGCCCGGCCAATCGTAGGCGCAAAGCTGATCCATGGCGGCTTCGGAGACGGCACGCGCCGGCGAACCGTGCAGGGCATGGGCGACGAGCAGAGGGATATCGCTGCGCCGCGCGCGCAGCGGCGGAACCTCGACTTCGATGACCGCCAGCCGATAGTACAGATCTTCGCGCAAGGTCGAACGCTCTTCGCTCGGCCGCACGGGCTTGTTGGTCGCTGCGATGATCCGCGCCCGTGTCGTCAGCACTTCCGAACCGCCCACGCGCTCGAACGTGCCGTCGGAAAGGACCCGCAGCAGCTTGGTTTGCAAAGCGGTGTCGAGATCGCCGATTTCGTCGAGAAAAAGCGTGCCACCGGCGGCGCCCTCGAAGCGCCCTGCGCGACGCGCAGTGGCGCCGGTGAAAGCGCCGCGTTCGTGGCCGAAGAGCTCACTTTCGATGAGCGACGGGGGGAGCGCGGCGAGATTGACGGCGACGAACGGACCGGACGCGCGCACCGAGTAATCGTGAATCGCGCGCGCGACGAGCTCTTTGCCGACACCGGTTTCGCCGGTGACGAGCACGGGGGCCGAGGTAGCGGCGGCACGCCCGATGAGCTTCCAAATAGAGAGCATGGGCGCGCTCGTGCCGATGAGACCGCTCTGCCCAGCCGTTTGCGGCAAAAGAACGGGGGCGGTGCGGGCGAGCGCGCGCTGACGGACGGCGCGGCTCACGGCGTCGAGCAGGACAGGAAGCTGGAACGGTTTGGTGAGGTATTCGAAAGCTCCGTCGCGCATGGCGCGGATGGTGCGCGCGCTATCGCCATAGGCCGTTACGACGATGACGGGAATATCGTGATGGGGGCCGTCGCGCAGCGACTTGAGAAAGTCGAGGCCGTCGCCATCTTTCAGTCGGATGTCGAGCAGCACGCAGTCGAGCGTGTCGTCGGTGAGCCGCTGCGCTTCGGCAATGCCCGCCGCCTTGCGCGCCTGGTATCCGAGCGTGCCGACCGCCGAGGCCAGACCGTCGCGCAGACCTGCCTCGTCTTCCACGATGAGCACGGTAGCGGCGTTGCTCAAGCGAATCTCCTGTTGCCGTCGGAGTCGGAAGCTGTTGCCTTTTTGGGGGGAGCGGAGGCGGTGTCGATGGACAAGACGAACCGCGTCACGGCGCCCTTGCGATCGTACACCAAATCCCCGCCGTGCCCCCGCGCGATGGCGCGCGAAATGGCGAGCCCGAGCCCCGTTCCGTCGGGTTTGGTCGTGAAGAACGGCTCGAACAGCTCGGTTGCGCGTTCAGCGGGCACCCCCGGACCGCGATCCTCGACCGCCACCACGACGCGATCGCGTTCGGTGCTGACGCGCGTTACCACCTGTCCCCCCTCCGCGGACGCTTCGATGGCATTGCGCAAGAGATTGTCGATGGCGCGCGCCATCGCGTCCGAATCGATCGATGCCGCACCGGCACCTGTCGTTTCGAGCGCCACCTTGCGTTCGGCAGCCCACTGCGTGAGCGCTTCGGCGCGCCCCCGCACGAGCGCGCCGACGTCGAGCGTGGCCTTCGGTCCTACGGCGCGCCCTGCGGCGAAGAGGAGGTCGGCGACGAGACGATCGAGCCGGCTGATCTCGCTCGTGGCGTGAGCCACGGCTTCCTCGACCGCGACCGGAAGCTTGGCTGCCGCCGCGGCGAGATCGAGACGCAATTTGATGGACGCGAGCGGATTGCGGACTTCGTGAGCCACGCCGGCGGCGACGCGCCCGAGCGCGGCGAGACGTTCGCGCTGAGCGAGCTCCTGCGCGAGCCGCTCTTCCTTGGAGCGCGCATCGGCGAGTTTCGCGGCCAACGTGGCGATGCCTTCTGCGATCTCACCGAGCTCGCGGACGGAAGGACGCGGGACCGACGCATGGAGATCCGTGGCCAGCGCGTCGAGCGACTTGCGAAGCTCGGCGGCGCCCCGACTCAAGGTCACAATCGAATAGGTAGCGGTAGCGACGAGCAAAACGGTCGCGCCCACGAGCAGCGACACGATCCGCCGCCACGCGACGATGGATGGAAGCGGCCTCACGATGTAGGTCCCGAACACGATCGCGCTCGGCTCGTTTTCGACCGGAATCGCCGCGACAATGACCGTCCCCTCCGGCGACGGTGCCTCGCTCACGACCCGCGCGCCCGAGCTGCGCGCTTGTTCGACCGCGCGCCGCACGGCCGGCTCGCGATCGGGAGAAAGCGCGCGCGGCCGCTCCTCGCCTACCCATATGCCGGCGTGCAAGCCCACCAGCGTGGTCGGCGTGCGGTCGCCCGCTCGCGTCGGCGTGCGCGCCAGGTGCGCGACTTCGTCGAGCATGGCGTCGCGGGCACGCTCCACGCGATTGGCGGTGTTCGTGGACAGGAGCTGGACCAACGCAAACACCGACAGCGTCCACGTCAGTACACCGAGCACGATGATCGTTACGAGGCGGTGCCGAATGGCCAGTTTCATACCGGTGGCTGCGCCTTAGAAGCAAGCGAGATTCCGCACGCGCATCTCAGCGAAATCGGGCCATTTTGCGCGAGCTAGACGGCCGCGACCTGTCCGAAACGAGAACAGCCGTTCGAATTCCGAACAATTCGCAAGGCGGCAAAGCGCCCGGAAACGGTGCCGGAGGTCGATAGCGCCCGCCGGAATGGCTGCCCTGCCAAGGGCCAATGCGGGTGGCGCAACCTTTGCGACGGGGCCGCCGGTGCTCGCCACTCCTCTTTTGATTTTGTCGCTCACGCTCGACGCCGTCACGCCGCGGAGCTCGTCGGCAGTCGCGCCCGCAGCTCCGTTCGACGGCACGCCGCCCGCGCCGACCACGGCCGGGCAGCCAGGGGGCGTTTTGCGTCTCGCCGATGCCATCGAGATCGGGCTTAGGAACCAGCCCACCGTCAAGCAGGCGCATGCCCAAACGCTGGCGGCGCAAGCTCGGGCCGACCAAGCCGGCGCGCCCCTGCTGCCCCAGGTCGCGCTCGCCGCGTCGTACCAGCGCCGCTACGGATCGGCGTTTCTTCCAGGTACCGCAGGCACAGCGGGCGGCGTCCCGACCAACGTCGTATCGACGACGGACAAGAGCGGTATCGACGTGTTTACGGTGGGCGGTAGTGCAACGCAGCTCATCTGGGACTTCAACCAGACGAGTGGTCGCGCGCGCGCCGCCGATCGGTTGGCGATGTCCATCGAGGAGCAGGAGCGGGTCGCCGCCTATGTCACCGCCGCCAACATTCGGCGCAATTTTTTCTACGCCCGCGAGCAAAAAGCGCTCATCAAAGTGGCGTCGGATACAAGAGCCAACGTCGAGAGCCACCGCGAGCAGACGCGCGGCTTCGTGCGCGTCGGACTTCAGCCGGACATTGCCCTCGCACGTGCCGAAACCGATCTCGCCAATGCCGAGGTCGCGCTCGTCAACGCAGAGAACTCCTACGCCGTGGCGAGGACGTCACTCGCGAGCAGCATCGGCGAGCCCGCGGTAGCCACGCTCGAAATTGCCGACGACGAGATCGACAACGTCGATGGTGAAGACCTGCCCGCCGATACGTTGGTGGCGCGCGCGATGACGGCGAGGCCCGAAGTGCGCGCGCTCGATCGGCAAGGCGAGAGCCTCCAGCTGACCATTCGGGCCCTGCGCGGCGGATATGGGCCGGCGTTGACGGCGGCGGCTGGGGCGTCGGAAAGCGGTACGGCGCTCGACCGCCTCGGGCCGGCGTGGAATGTGGGCGTGACGCTTTCTTGGCCGGTGTTTCAGGGGGGCCTCACGCGCGCCCAGGTGCGTGAAGCAGAAGCCAATGCCCTCGTCACGCTCGCCCAACTCGAAGCGCAAAAATTGCAGATCCGGGTCGACGTGCAGCAGGCGGCGCTGTCGCTTCGCGCAGCGAAATTGACCCAATCGGCGACGGAGCGCGCCGTGGTCAGCGCACGCGATCAGCTACGTCTTGCACAGGGGCGCTTTGCCCAGGGAGTCGGCAATTCCATCGAGCTCGGTGACGCTCAGGTCGCGATGACGAATGCGGCAACGCAGCTCGTGCAGGCTCGCTTCAATCTCTCGACGGCGCGCGCCAACATCCTCGCCGCTTTGGGCCAACCATGAAAAAGGTGCTCGCCATCCTCGCCGTCCTCGCCGTCTTCATCGGCGCTCTCATTTACGTGGGCAAATCGCGCGGCGCCGGATCGGGCGCCGCGGGAGGGCCCGCCCCAGCCGGGTCGGGGGCCGGCGACCGCGTCGTGCCGGTAACGACCGCCGTCACCGAGCGGCGGGACGTTCCCGTTTTGGTCGAGGGGCTCGGCAACGTGACGCCGCTCATGACCGTGACCGTGCGTCCGCAGGTGGATGGCCGGCTAGAGCGTGTTTTCTTCAAAGAGGGCGACAACGTGAAAAAGGGGGAGGCGCTGGCGCAAATCGATCCTCGTCCCTTCTTGATACAGCTGCACCAAGGCGAGGCGGCGCTCGCGCGTGACACGGCCAATTGGGAGAACTCGCGCAAGAACCTGGAGCGCTATTCCAACCTCTTGGAGGGCCGACTCGTCGCCCCGCAGCAGGTCGACGATCAGCGCGCCAGCACCGTCCAGCTCGAGGCGGCCACCAAAGCCGATCAAGCGACGATCGAATCGGCGCGCCTCAACCTCGACTACGCGCGCATCGTGTCGCCCATCGACGGCGTGACGGGCGTGCGCCTCATCGATCCGGGCAATATCGTCAAAGCCGCCGATTCGATGGGAATCGTCACGGTGACCCAGCTCGACCCCATCGCCGTCATTTTTACGTTGCCGCAAGACGAGCTCCCGCGGGTACAGCGCGCAATGAGTCAGGGCAAACTGGTCGTCGACGCGCTGGCGCGCGATGGAGGAGAGCCTCTCGGTTCGGGAACGCTGGAGCTCATCGACAATCAGGTCAATGCGCAAACGGCCACCATCCGCCTCAAAGCGCAATTCCCGAATCCCGCCCGCGCCTTCTGGCCGAGCCAGTTCGTCAAGGCGCGGCTTCATCTCGAAACGCGCAAGAACGCGTTGGTGGTGCCGGCTGCGGCAGTCCAGCGCGGACCCAAAGGGTCGTTCGTCTACGTCGTCGCGGCCGACAAGACGACCAATCCGAAGCCGGTCGAAGTCGCGTCCATCGAGGGGGAAAACGCCATCGTCCAAACCGGGCTCGAAGCCGGCGACGTCGTCGTCACCGAAGGTCAAAATCAGTTGAAACCCGGAGCCAAGGTGAACCCGCGCACGGCGCCGCCCGTGGGATCATCGTCGCGGCCGGGGCGCCCTTCTTCCGCGCCCAAGGACGGCGCCCGAGAAGAGGCGCAGCAAAGCAAACCATGAGCATCTCCGAGCCGTTCATTCGGCGGCCGATCGCAACCACCCTGCTCATGATCGGCCTGCTCTTGACGGGCATCGTCGCTTATCGGCAATTGCCCATCGCCGCGCTACCGCAGGTCGACTACCCGACCATCGTCGTCTCCACGTACCTGCCGGGTGCCAGCGCCGAGACGATGGCGAGCTCGATCACCACGCCGCTCGAACGTCAATTCGGGCAGATGCCGTCGCTCGCCGAAATGACCAGCGTGTCGAGCCTCGGTCAATCGCAGATCACGCTCGTCTTCGCGCTCGAGCGCGACATCGATGCCGCCGAGCAAGACGTTCAGGCGGCCATCAATGCCGCCTCGAATTTGCTTCCCACCACCCTTCCCGCGCCGCCCACGTACAGCAAGAGCAACCCCGCCGATGCGCCGGTGCTCACCCTGGCGGTGTCGTCCGATGCCTTGCCCCTCGCCGAGGTCAACGACGTCGCCGACTCCATTCTGGCGCAGAAGATTTCGCAGGTGTCGGGTGTCGGTCTCGTCACCATGAACGGCGCGCAGAAACCAGCGGTGCGCATTCAGGTCGATCCCGCCGCGCTGGCGGGCACTGGACTGTCGCTCGAGGACGTCCGCACCGCCATCGTCGCGGCCAATGTGAACCAGCCCAAAGGCAACATCGACGGGCCGCGCCAGGATTACACCATCGCCACCGACGATCAGCTCGACAGCGCGGCCCGCTTTCGTCCGGTGGTTCTCGCTTACAAGAATGGCGCGGCCATCCGCCTGCGCGATGTGGCGAACGTCGTCGACGGCGTCGAAAACACGCAGCTGGCGGCATGGGCCAACACGAAGCGCGCCGTCATTCTCAACGTGCAGCGCCAGCCCGGCGCCAACGTCATTCAAGTGGCCGACGGGGTGAAAGAGCTGCTTCCACGGCTGCGCGCCGCAGCGCCACAGGGAGTCGAGCTCACCGTCTTGAACGACCGCACCGAGACGGTGCGCGCCTCGGTCGAGGACGTCGAGATCACCCTGGTCATCACCATCGGCCTCGTGGTGCTGGTGATGTTCGGCTTTCTTCGCAACCTGCGCGCCACCACCATCCCCAGCGTGGCCGTGCCGCTCTCGTTGGTCGGCACGTTCGGGGTGATGTACCTGCTTCACTACAGCCTCAACAACCTTTCGCTCATGGCGCTCACCATCGCGACGGGCTTCGTCGTGGACGACGCCATCGTCATGATCGAGAACATCGCGCGGTACATCGAAGAGGGCGAGCGGCCCTTCGACGCCGCCCTGAAAGGCGCGAAACAGATCGGCTTTACCATCGTCTCGCTCACGGTCTCGCTCGTCGCCGTCCTCATTCCGCTGCTCTTCATGACCGGTCTCATCGGACGGCTCTTCCGCGAGTTCGCCGTGACGCTGGCGGTGGCGATCGTGGTCTCGGCGCTCCTGTCCTTGACGCTCACGGCGATGATGGCGGCGCACGTTCTCAAGCCCGAGCCCAAGGCCGAGGAACGCGGGCGGCTCTATCGCCTGTCGGAGCGTGCTTTCGACGGTCTGCTCCACACTTATGATCGGGGGCTCCAATGGGTGCTGGCGCATGAGCGCACCACCCTCGTGGCGACGCTGGCGACCGTGGCCGTCACCGCCGGGCTCGTCGTTGCCGTTCCCAAAGGCTTCTTTCCTCGCGAAGATACCGGGCTCGTCATGGCCATTACCGAAGGGCCGCACGACGTCTCTTTTCCACGCATGATGGAGCTGCAGCGCGCTCTCGCCGATGTCGTTCTCGCCGATCCCGCCGTCGCCAGCGTGGCCTCGTTCATCGGCGCCGACGGCACCAACATGACGTCCAATACGGGGCGCCTTTCCATCGTCCTGAAACCGCGTAACGAGCGGAGCGATGCCGACACCATCGTGGCGCGACTGCAGCCAAAGCTCCGCGACATTCCGGGCGTCAATGTCTTCTTGCAGTCGGTCCAAGATCTGCAGATCGATGTCCGACCGAGCCGTACGCCGTTTCAATACACGATAGAGGACGCCGACCCGCTCGAGCTCGCCGAATGGGCGCCCAAAGTGGTGGCCAGCCTCGCCGAAGCACCGCAGCTTCGCGGCGTGACGAGCGACCTTCTCGACGCCGGTCTCGGTCTCGAGATCATCGTCGACCGCGACACGGCGGCCCGTCTCGGCGTCTCCGTGCTCGCCATCGACAACACCCTCTACGACGCCTTCGGACAACGGCAGATCTCGACCATCTTCACGCAGCTCAATCTCTATCGCGTCATTCTCGAGGTGGCCGATCGCAAGGATGCCCGCGCGCTCGACCGCTTGTACGTGCGCGCGGCGAACGGAACGCCGGTGCCGATCTCGGCACTGGCCAAAACGCGGGAGACGGTGGCGCCGCTCACCGTCAATCATCAGGGACAGTTCCCCTCGGTGACCATCTCGTTCGATACCGAGGAAGGAACATCGCTGGGCGACGCCGTGGACATCGTGCACGCCCGCCTCGACGCGCTGCGCCTCCCCCCCGGCCTGCACGGCGATTTTCAGGGCACCGCCAAGGCCTTTCGCGAGTCGCTGGCGAGCTCACCGGTCCTCATTTTGGCGGCGCTCATCACCGTCTACATCGTGCTCGGCATCCTCTACGAAAGCACGATTCACCCCATCACGATTCTCTCCACGCTGCCGTCGGCGGGGGTCGGCGCGTTCCTCGCGCTCATCGTGTGCCGCACCGAGTTCACCGTCATTGCCCTCATCGGAATCGTGCTGCTCATCGGTATCGTGAAGAAGAACGCCATCATGATGATCGATTTTGCGCTGGAGGCGGAGCGCGAGCAGGGAATGTCGCCGCGCGAAGCGATCCACAAGGCCTGCTTGCTCCGTTTTCGTCCCATCATGATGACGACGATGGCGGCGCTCCTCGGTGGCCTTCCCCTCGCGCTCGGGACGGGCGCGGGCTCCGAGCTGCGCCGTCCCCTCGGCATCACCATCGTGGGCGGACTTCTCGTCTCGCAGGTGCTCACGCTGTACACGACGCCCGTCATCTATCTCTACATGGAGCGAATCGCCCGCTGGCTGCGCACGCGCTTCCGCTCCCGCGAGTCCACGGAAAACGCGCCGGCCAAGGCGCCCGCGGCATGAGCATCTCCGAACCGTTCATCCGCCGCCCCATTGCCACGACGCTGCTCGCGATCGCCATCGTCTTGGCGGGGATCACCGCGTTTTTGCTCTTGCCGGTCGCGCCGCTACCGCGCGTCGACTTTCCGACCATTCAGGTCAACGCCAGCTTACCCGGGGCGAGCCCGGAGACCATGGCGTCGGCGGTGGCCACCCCGCTCGAGCGCCGGTTTGGTCGTATCGCGGGGGTGAGCGAAATCACGTCGACGAGCTCGCTCGGGGGCACGTCCATCACGCTCCAGTTTTCGCTCGATCGTGACGTCGAGAGCGCGGCGCGCGACGTGCAGGCGGCCATCAATGCCGCCGGCGGCGAGCTTCCGACCGATCTGCCGACCCGCCCCAATTTCCGCAAAGTGAATCCGGCCGACGCGCCGATCATGATCCTGTCGTTGACGAGCGACACCGTACCTCTCGGCGAGATCGCCGACGCGGCGACGACCATTCTGGCCCAGCGCATTTCGCAGGTGAGCGGCGTGGGGCAAGTCTTCGTGGGCGGCTCGCAGCAACCCGCCGTGCGCGTGCAGGCCGATCCCGAAGCCCTGGCCGGAGTGGGCATGTCGCTCGACGACCTTCGCACCGCGCTGCAACAGGCCACGGCCAACACGCCCAAAGGCTTCGTGCAAGATTCGGCTCAGGCGCGCCGCATTGGCGCCAACGATCAATTGTTCGGCGCGGACGCTTTTCGGCGCGTCGTCGTGGGAACGGCGCCAGACGGATCCATTGTGCGCGTATCCGACGTCGCCAACGTCGAGAACGGCGTGGAGAACAACCGCGTTGCCGCATGGACCAACGGTGTCCGGTCGGTGCTGATGATCGTGCGCCGCCAACCCGGCGCCAACATCGTCGCCACCAACGATCGCATCAAGCGGCTCTTGCCCGAGCTCATGTCGTCCGTGTCACCCGCCATCCGATACGAGATCGCGATCGACCGCACGCAGAGCGTACGAGCCTCCGTACACGACGTCGAGCTCACGCTCATGATCAGCATTTCGCTGGTGGTGCTGGTGGTCTTCGCGTTTCTGCGCTCGGCACGCGCGACGGCGATTCCGACGGTGGCCGTTCCACTTTCGCTCATCGGTACGTTCGGGGTGATGTACCTGCTCGACTACAGCCTCGACAATCTGTCGCTCATGGCGCTCACCATCGCCACCGGGTTCGTGGTCGACGACGCCATCGTCGTGACGGAAAACATCGCGCGCCACGTCGAGCAGGGTAAACCCCCCATGGAAGCCGCCATCATCGGGGCCAGGCAGATCGGATTCACCATCGTCTCCATCACCGTGTCGCTCCTCGCCGTGTTCATCCCGATTTTGTTGATGGGGGGCATCGTCGGGCGGCTCTTTCGAGAATTCGCCGTCACCCTGAGCGTCGCCATCGCCGTCTCCTTGCTCGTCTCCCTGACGCTCACGCCGATGATGGCGTCGCGCCTCCTGCGGCGCGACACCGGTCGGCATGGGCGCCTTCACCGCGCTTTGGAAGGCGGATTTCAGTTTCTCGCCTCCGGCTACGAGCGATCGCTGCGTTGGATGTTGCACTACCGCGCCCTCGTGCTCGGGCTGACGCTCGCTACGGTCGCCGGCACGGTGGCGCTTTACATCTTCATCCCCAAGGGACTCTTCCCGCAACAAGACGTCGGCATGCTCTCCGGCTTCTCCGAGGCACCGCAGGACATCTCTTTTCCGGCGATGAGTGCGCGGCAAGAAGCGCTGAATCGGATCGTCCTCGGCGATCCCGACGTGTCGCACGTGATTTCTTTCGTCGGGTCGGGCGGGGGCGGCGGAACCGTGAACACCGGAACCATCTTCATCGAGCTGCGCCCCGGAAAACGCGCCAAGGCGGACCAGATCATCGCGCGGCTTCGCCCCAAGCTGGCGCAGGTGCCCGGCATCGCGCTCTACCTCCAAGCGGTGCAAGACGTGCGCGTGGGGGGGCGTATGTCGCGGTCCCAATACCAATACGTTCTCACCGACGCGAACCTCGACGAGCTTCGCGCTTGGGCGCCGCGCACGTTCGAAGCGCTGCGCAAGCTCCCCGAGCTGAAGGACGTTACCACCGATCTGCAGACCGCCGGGCTCGAGCTCCGTCTGGCCATGAATCGCGACGACGCCGCGCGCCTCGGCATTTCACCGCAAGCGATAGACAGCACCCTCTACAACGCGTTCGGCCAGCGCCAAGTGGCGACGACCTATGCGCCGATGAACCAATACCGGGTCGTCTTGGAAATGAAACCCGAGCTCGCCGGGCGCACTGATTCGATCCGGCATCTCTATGCAAAATCGGCGGCCGGCACGTTGGTGCCCCTCGATCAGCTCACCACGCCGAGCATCGGTTCGACCGCGCTGTCCATCGGACATCAAGGACAGTTTCCCGCCACGACGATCTCGTTCAATCTCACGCCCGGCGTCGCGCTCGGCCAAGCGGTGGACGCGATCCATCGCGCCGAGCGCGAGCTGGGCGTGCCGGCCTCGATCAATGCCGAGTTCTCCGGGACCGCGCAAGCCTTCACCTCGTCGCTCGCCAGCGAACCGTGGCTCGTGCTGGCGGCGCTCATCACCGTCTACATCGTGCTCGGCATGCTCTACGAGAGCCTCATTCATCCGGTGACGATCTTGTCGACGTTGCCGTCGGCGGGCGTCGGCGCACTTCTCGCGCTCTTGCTCTTCAAGACCGAGCTCAGCATCATCGCGCTCATCGGCATCATCCTGCTCATCGGTATCGTCAAGAAGAACGCGATCATGATGATCGACTTCGCTATCGAGGCCGAGCGCGACGAGGGCCTCTCTCCGGAGGAGGCGATCACCAAGGCGAGCATCTTGCGCTTTCGCCCTATTCTCATGACCACGCTGGCAGCGCTGCTCGGCGCTGTCCCCCTGGCGGTGGGGGGCGGTATCGGCTCCGAGCTCCGTCAGCCGCTCGGTATCACCATCATCGGCGGTCTGCTCTTTTCGCAGATGTTGACGCTCTTCACGACGCCCATCGTCTATCTCTACATGGATCGTTTGCGCCTTCGGATGGCGGGAAGATCGGCGCCCCGTGCCGCGCCGCCCCCCGAGCGTTCCATGACCCCCGCGACGTGACGCCTAAAACGAGTTGAAGTTTCCACTCATCGTCAGCGCCATCAAGAGACCCACGGTGGCGTTGTAGTAAGTGTACGCGCGCGTGGCGCCGGCCATCGCGGCAGGGTCTGGGGTATAGGTCGCGTCGAGCAGAAACTGGTACGACCGATCGAGAAAGCTCTTGGCGTCTGCATTGCTGCCAGCGATCGCCATGGCTCCCGCGGCAGCCGTGCCGATGAGCGACATCGAGTTGGGCTTGGCCGTGCCTCCCTTGGAACCGCTGGTCGCGTAAATGTCGGCCAGCCCTCCGAGGCCCGCGGCTTTCGATTGTGCAGCGAAGAAGTTGGTGGTCGCCGTGACGTAGCTGATGGCGCGCGGTTCGTTGTTCCAGCAGGCGTCGAGGCCGATGCGCCATGGCGTTCGGTGAGAGTCGTATTGGTACATGTTGTTGTCGGGGTAGCTTCCACCGCCGATTCCGGTGCATTGGCTGGTGCACCACGCCGGCACGAGCCCGCCGCTCACTTTGGATTGGATGCTGGCGAGCGCCGTGTAAACGGCGCTGAGCACACTGTTCCAAGCGTGGCCCGTGTCGGCGGTCGCAAAGAGTCGATAATAGGCGGGCGCGAAATAGGAAGGATTGGTGAGAGCGGAGCCCGAGCCGGTAAAGGTGCTACCCCCCTTCGGATAAAACGTGCTCGCCTCGATGTCGTTGGTCCAGATATTGGCGATCATCGCCGTGGCCGCGCTCTGGTACGTGCCGCCCCACTGTTTTTGGGCCATGAGAAGCGCAAAGGCGGCGTCTTGGTCGGCGTCTGTCGCCGATCCCGTGCCGCCCGGGACTTGCCAGGTCATGAGCGGTCCGGCGCCGGTACCGGTGGCAGAATTCGAGGTCCAGTAATTGAAGAGGCCGTCGAACAGCGTCCTGTCGTTCATATAAACAGCAATAAGCATACCGTAGGCGATTCCTTCCGATACGCTGTCGTTGTTGTTTTCGGGGCGCTGCACCCGCAGACCGCTGCCGGCCGTTACGACGAATGTCTTTTTCCACTTCAGATAGGCGTCGACCAGAAATTTGCCGCTGGCGCCGGCCGGCTTGGTGCAAGTGCCGACGCTCTGATCGCGCGGGAATGGGAACGTGCCTCCCGCCGGCGGCGGCGCGAGGCCGGCGTTACCGGTGAAGAGCTTCACGTCGTCGATCCAGAGATCGTACCCGCCGGAATCGGGCGGGAATTGATCATAGACGGAGAATTGCAGGCCGAGCATGCTCGCGCGATTCAAACGCGGCGCTTCGCAGAAAGTTCCCGCCACGCATTGCGCGCTCGGCAAGTTGCGCGGGCCCATCAAACCGAAGGGAATTTGGATCGTCGTCCAGGCGGACGGCACCGCCGAAAGCAGCACGCTTCGCGTGTTGAATTGATCGGCCGGTCCTGCGGCGGTTCCGCCGTTGGCCGGGGGTTGATTTTCTTTCGTCAGTAGCTCGAAGAGCACGGCCTGGCTTCCCGCGCCGGCCTTGATGCGAAAGGAGACTCCGTCGTACGCGCTGAAGTCGACCGCGCTCCGCGTCGTACCGCTGGCGAGAAAGGTCGCGCCGACGCCCACGTAGCTGGGGTGCCCTGTTGCCGTCGAATGAAGCGCATATTTACTGCACATGGCTTGCTCGCCCGTGGGAACCGCTTCGGCAGGGAGCATTCCGGCCACCGGATTCGGCGTCGGTGGAGCCGTGCCGACCATATCGGCAAACGTGTACCACGAGCCGTTTCGGCCTCCTTGCGCCACCACCACGCCTTGTCCTTCTTCGAAATCGGAAAGGAGGTCGGCGGTCGCCGGACAACCGGCAGGTCGACCCGTCGTGCCCCCTTCGACGCCGCCGCCGTCAGCGACGGGGCCCGTACCTCCCGCACCTGCGCCGCTCGCGCCCCCGGATGAACCGCCTGCGCCGGCTGCGCCTCCTTTACCCGACGATCCGCCAGCGCCGGCCGACGAACCGCCCGCGCCGGATGCGCCACCCGTCGTGGTGCTCCCACCGGCGGCAGCGCTGCCGCCGACGCCACCACCGTCGCGACCACTCGTCCCGCCGGACCCGCCTTTACCGGTGCCGGTACCGCCGGTCGAGCCTCCATCCGTCGCGCCGCCCGCTCCGCCTCGACTCGCACCAGCGCTGCCGCCCTGATCGCCCGGTGGTTGCAGAGGGCCGTCCTCGGCTTCGCTGCACCCGACCATGCGCAGGGAAAGGAGCAAAAAAAGAGCGCACCCAGTGTGCCTTAGTTTCAAGGTAGAAGACTCCTCGGCTTAATGAACAGCGCGTCACGCCAGAGCGTCGTGCGACGTCGATCGCACGAAACCTCGGCAGCATCACGCCTCGTTCGATGATGGCCAGTGATTGCTATGAGTCGTCCTAGTCGCTGCCACTCGACACCGAGGCTCGCCGAAATGCGCGGGAGGGCCGCCGGTCGGAGTGAAGGCGAATTTCGAGCCTACAGCGACCCTCTCGGACCATTTCGGACCGCCGGCATGGAATGGACGGCCTGAGCGTGGGGCGAGCTACGAGGGGACGCCGAACCGCATCGGCCAGGTCGTCAGCAATGCGAAGCCTCGGGGGCGCCGCTCATGGCGTAAACCCGATCAGCCGCCACAACGTGCCCGGGTCGTACGTCTTGCCGCGCGCGATGACGGTGTCGATTTTGCGGATGTTGTGAATGTCGGCGAGCGGGTCGCCTCCGAGAACAACGAGGTCGGCGCGCTTTCCCGCTTCGATGGTGCCGACTTCCTTGTCGAGATGCATCACGCGCGCGGGCACGATCGTCGCCGCTTGGATGGCCTCCATCGGCGTGAAGCCCGCTTGCACGTAGAGCTCGAGCTCGCGATGTAGCGAATGCCCCGGAACGGAGATGTCGGTTCCAGCCACGACGGGCACGCCGCGCTTGTGCAGCTCGCCGACGAAGGCAACGTAGCGATCGAACAAGGCTGCGCGTTCGGCGACGTCCTCCGGCCGAGCCCCCTCGAACATCCCGCGTAGCTCGCGCGGCACTTTGGCGAGCCCCGGCTCGCGCTTGCCGCTCTCTTCCTCGCTGTGGTTCATGAGATCGAAGAGCGCCAGCGTGTCGTCGAGGAAGGCTTTTTTATTGACGAAAGCACGCACCACTTGGCCGAGCTTGGGATCGTCGAGGCGCGTCTCGATGATCCTGCGGCGAACGGCGCTGCGCGAAAGTTTGGCCATCTCGCCTGGAGCGAAAAGAGGGGCGAAGAGGTAAGTGGCGTGGCTCACGCCGTCGAATCCGGCGTCGAGCGCCGCAACGATGTCCATCCCTTCCGGCACGTGACCGACGACCCGCATGCCGCGGCGGTGAGCTTCGACGGCGATCGGCTTGACCAGGTGCGGATCGATGCTGGAGTAGATCTTGACTTCGGGACACCCCGCCTTTTTCAGCCGTTCGAGGACCGGCACGATGTCGGCGTTCGATTTGATGATGATCGTTCCCAACACTTTGGGGCCTTCGCCGTCGACGATGCCGGAGGCGAGGATGCGCGGACCGAGCCCTTTGCCGGCGTCGATGGCGTCGCGAACGCCGGTCACGAACTCGAGGATGTTGCCCATATCGCGGACGGTCGTGACGCCGGCGGCGAGGTAAGCAGCACCCTGCTCGACCTGTTGGAAGTGAGCGTGCATGTCCCACATACCGGGCACGATGGTTTTGCCGGACACATCGACGGTCGTGGCTCCAGCGGGCACGGTGACGGACGCGCGCGCACCAGCGGCCACGATCTTGTCGCGATCGTAGACGACGACCGCGTCGTGGATGGCGGCGCGCCCCGTGCCATCGATGAGATCGGCGCCGGTGAGCGCGACGAGCCCCGAAGCGCCGCGCTCCGCGGTTTTGGCCGCTTCCGACAGCCACTTCACGCCGTCCGCCCCCGCGCTGGTCATGAGCTGGGGCAAGATGGCGAGGAAACCTTCACGCACGGCCTCGAAATGATCGAACTCGGCGTCCCGGGTGACCACGGCGACCAGCTTACCGGCCGCGTCGAGCCAGGCGTCTTCGCGTCCCCATGCGAGCCCGCGCACGCTGACATGCTCGAGCTCCACCGCCTTGTCTTCGACGGTGTACGGTTCTTTGCCGCGCGACTCGAGGGAGAGCGTCCCTTCGGGAAGGAGCGGCATCGTTGCTGGTCGTCCGCTTTCGGCCCATTTGCGCAGCATCAGATCTTGCGCCAGCACCGGCGCATATCCCGACGCCACCGCGAACGGGGCGCGCGGCGTGAGACGCAACGGCGTCTCACCGAGCCGGCGCGCGATGTAGGAACCGTCTTCGTGGAGCTCGACCCGCTCGTCGATGACCGCCTGCCGCGCTGTGTTTCCCCACGCTTCGTAGGATCGGAGCACGCCCCCGGGGTCGATCACGAACGCAGCGCTCAGCGGAACCTGGGTGCCTCGATCTTGGAAGCCGAAGCTCGCCTTGATCTCCGTCGCGCCGCCGCCGATGGGCGTGAACGTGTCGCGCTCGATCCCGATTTTACGGAGCATCTTGTGAAGATGGAAAATCGTCACTTCCGTCGTTGTCCGTTTGCCCTCCGATTCTGTGGAGACGCGGCTTCGGTCTGCCGGGGCGGCGGCCGGACCGCGGGCGACGGGTGACGACCCCGCTTGACTGCTTGCAATGGGCGGCCGTGCCGCGGGTCCCCACGCACCGCGACAGGCCACCACCGAACAGCAAGAAGCCGAGAGCACCAACACAATCCGAAGGTTTCGCATGCGCCAGCGCTTCTACCCCGAACTCGCCCTCGCCGACCATTGGGGGGTGTTGCGCGCCGCGCCACACCCGCGATATTGCAAGTATGTTTCACAAATTCGGCAGAGACGGCATTGCGTTTTGGAGGCAGTTTTGCGGGCCATCGTCTCTTGAGAAGAGCTCGACAAACTGTGTAGGCTCCCGGCCGAGGTGTTTACATGGATGATCCGACGAATAGGCCGAGCCGAACTCCCGATGGGCGTGCGTCGCTGAGTGCGATGGCGCGTGCCACGAACCGCTCGACCCCTCCGCCGGAATCAGCGCCAGGCCGCCGCGTCAGCGTTCCCGATAGCCCCTTCGCGTCGGATCCCACCGAGACGACGCGCGAGGCGCTGCCGCCGCCGTACGAAGATGCCTCGGGCTTCATCGATCTCGACAAACTGCGGGCGGCCGCAGCGGCCGAAGCTGCTGCCCGACCACCGTCGTTTGCGCCGCCGCCTCCGGCATCGAGGGGCCCGCGTACGCCGCCTCCCACGGCGCAAAGTATTTTTGCCGCGCCGCAACCCTCGCCATCGGGACCGAGTCAAACGATGGGGCTCATCATCGGCGGATCGATCGCCGCGGCAGGTCTGGTGGCCGCTTTCTTCATCGTGTCACGCAACAATTCCGTGCACGAAACGCGCGGTCCCAGCGCTGCGCAGCACCCAATCGCGATGAACGCGGTCGCGCCCGCGAGCCAACCTGCCGTCGCGGCGCTCAATGCACCTGCCCCGCAGAACGCGCAGCCCGCCACACCTCCGCAAGCGATAGCGCTCCCTCAACCGGCTGCTCCGGTCGCGGCAGCTGCCAATGCGCAAGCCGAACCTGATCCCGGAACGCCCGCCGCTGCCCATGCGGCCGCTACTGTGGCCAATGAGCCGGGTGCGGCTGCGGCCGCGCCGGCAATCGCTGCTGCCCCGGCAGCTCCCGTCGCTCAGCACGCGCCCGCCGCTGCGAACGAGGCTCCCGCCACGCACGGAGACGTCGCGGCAGGCGATCCCAACGATCACGCCGCCAAAGGCAAAGCCGGCAAGGGCGGCGCCAAAGTCGCGGCGCGTGGAGCCAAGTCAGAAACGCCGAAGGGTGACATGCCCGCCTACGAGGCGCCGAAAGAGGCGCCCGCAGCGGGAGGATCGTTCTTGCAGGCACTCGGCAAGACGCCAGAGCTCGCGGGTCAAGCGGCCGCTGCGCCGCCCGCTGCTGCGCCACCTGCGGCAGCCGAGCCCACGCCCCCCGCGCTCCCGGCGGCGCCGACGGCGCCCAAAACCGGACTCGCCGCCGCCATTCAAAAGGCCGGCGGTGCGCAGGATGCGCCGCCCGCGGCGGCGGCGCCCCGTGCCGCAGCGGCTCCTGCAACTGCACCCGCAGCTGCACCGGTGACCCCTGCGGGAGCGGGCGTACCAGATGCACCCTCGCAAGGCGCTATCGCCAGTGCCCTCGCTGCCAACAACCGCGCCGCCAAAGCTTGCGTCAAAGGCCAGGAAGCCCCCTCGAGGGCGAGCGTGACCTTCGGTTCCGATGGCAAGGTGCAAACCATCTCCGTCGCGGGGCCTGCCGTCGGCACGCCCGCCGAGGAATGCATCAAGCAAGCACTCCAGAAGGGGACCGTGCCGCCCTTCAGCCGGCCGAGCTACAACGTCGGCATCACGATTCGCCCCTGAGTCGGCGGAAGAGGCCCGATCGGCGCACGACCGTGTGCGCCGATCACCGTGGCCGCGATAGGTAACGCGTTCGTCAGAACGGCATGTTGATGCAGGCGAGCTTTGCCCCTGCGAGGCCGCCGTCCATCGTCAGCATGTCGTGGATCACGACCGACTTCGCCTGCCCCGTTCGCGGAACGAAATCGACCGTCGTTTCCTTCGAAGCAGCGCCACTCGCGTCGGTGACGAAGTCGAGCCACACCTCGTTCGCGGCGTTGGCAAACGCGGGGTCATTCGCACCGCCGTCAGGTGCCGGATTGTTTTGGTAGTGACCGCCCGCCTTGGTGTCTTCACAGGCAAGCTTGTGGATGTGCGAGCCGAAAGGGCGATTGGCCGGCAGCGCTGAAACCGTGAGCTTGACCCGCATTTTGCCGCCGCCGAGCGCGAATGCGTCGGCGCTTCCCATCATGGTGTCGGCGATGGGGCTCGCGCGGCCGTCGGCATAAGGGTCGCGGTAGACGTTCCAGGCACCGGTCGAGCTCGCGATTTTCATGTCGGCAGCATCGGACGTGCCGCCGCCGTCGCCACCTGCGCCACCACTGCCGCCCGATCCTCCGCTACCAGCGGAACCCGCCGCGCCGCCGGGCTCGCTGTCGTCGCCCCCACAACCGGCAACCAGTCCCACCAAGGCCAAAAAGATCATCGGGGTGAAGCAACGAAGCGTGGTTTTCATCGATTGTCCCTCAAAGTTCTGGGCGAAGGCACCCAGCTGTCCCTACCTGCTTCTTGTGCCCCGCACCTTCACCAGAAGGCGCCGCGGAAGGCAACCATGATCAACCAATCCGCGCCCCTAGCTCACGACAGCACTGAATTGTCACCGCCGGCACGTACGGTCGCTCGCGATCCGGCTCGGTCTCTTCACACTTCTTCACCCGCAACCCCGCACGGGCTTAACGGGAGGGCAACACGTTCATCTTGGGTCGCAAGGGAGCGGCTCCAGGAGGAACATCATGTTCATTGGGTTTGCAATCGGAACGATCTGTCTCATTGGGCTCGTCCGCGCCGTTGCACGACGGCGCGGCTATGGATTCGCGCCGTACGGTGGCTACGCCTACGGATTTGGGCATCACGGCGGGTTTGGCGGGCATCGCCGCGGGTTCGGCCGCCATCACGGGCCTTTTCACCACGACATGTGGGGGGACGATAGCCCTCCCTGGCGCGGCGAGGGCGAAGGGCGGCGCGAAGGGCCTTGGGGCCGCGGTCGCGGCGTCGTGTATTCGCTGCTCGGCCGGCTCGAGGCAACGCCGGGCCAAGAGAAGGCCATTTTGGCGGCGCTCGACGAGCTCAAAGAAATAGCCCGTGAGCTGCGTGGAATCGGCCGCGACGTGCGCGGCGACGTCGCGCGCGCGATTCGCGGTCCCATGCTCGACGACGTCGCGCTCGAAGGGGCCACGGCTCGCATCGACGACGCCACCCTCAAACTGCGCGCTGCGGCGCGCGCTGCCATCGCCAAAATCCACGGCGCGCTCGACGATCGCCAGCGAAAGATGCTGGCCGACATCATCGATTCGAGCTGGCGCGGCGGCTGGTAACGAAAGGAGAACACCATGCGAAGATTCGTCAGCATCCCTCTTTTGGCGGTCGGGACCGTTCTTGGGTACGGTTTTGCTTTCCACTCCATGCACCATCACCCCTACCAACGCGACGCTTGGGAACGCCACATCGCCGACGTGTGCGTCGGCGCCAGCCGCGGCGTCAGAGGCGACAATGCCCGCCCTGAGAGCCCGGCGCCGAAAACCGAAGCACCCGAGCCCTGAACCCGATGCCCCGCGTCCTGCTCATCGATGACGACAAGCGGCTGCACGAGCTACTGACGACGTACCTCGAGCAAAATGGGTTCACCGTGGTGGGAGCCCCCGATGGGCAGCGGGGGCTCGCCGAGCTAGAAAGCGCGCCGTTCGACGTCGTGCTGCTCGACATCATGATGCCTGGCCTCGACGGGCTCGAGGTGTGCCGCCGCATCCGCGCCAAAAATCAGGTCCCCATCTTGATGCTCACCGCCAAGGGGGACGAGACCGATCGCGTGGTCGGACTCGAGCTCGGCGCGGACGACTACATCGCCAAGCCCTTTGGACCGCGCGAGCTCGTGGCGCGCCTGCGCGCGGTCCTCCGGCGGGTCAATCCCTCGGCCGACGCCGAGCTCGTCGTCATCAAC
>DATHEQ010000196.1:0-6120 GCA_035318505.1 Polyangiaceae bacterium
GAGCCCGCCCGGGCCTCCTCTCGTTCCTGCATCGGGCGCGCTGCTCGGTGTCTTTTTCGGCGCTGATCCCCTGGCGACGACCGAAACGATGCTCACCCGCAAAGTGGCGGTGCACCTCACGTACTACGCGTGGGAAGACGACTGGACGCGCGGCAACACGGCTTCGGATCTGACGGCGGGCCGCATCCCGCTCGTCAACTGGGAGCCGCATACCCCGACGCTCGATGACATCATCAACGGCGTCTACGACGCCATGTTGCACATGCGCGCGAGTGCGGCCAAAGCGCTCGGTAAACCGTTCTTTCTCGACTGGGGCGCGGAGATGAACGGCAACTGGGCGCCGTGGGACGGGTCGCACAACGGCAGCAGCGGTGCGAAGTACATTGCCGCGTACCGCCACATCCACGACGTGTTCGTGGCCGATGGTGCCACCAACGTCGTCTGGGCGTGGTGCCCCAATGTCACCGACGAGCCGCGCGTCGCGTGGAATGAGACGCTGAACTATTACCCGGGGGACACCTACGTCGATTGGACGTGTGTCGACGGCTACAATTGGGGCACGACCAACGGCGCTGGATGGCAGACATTCCCGCAGGTGTTTTCCGCTGTCTACGCCAAGCTCGCCACCAAGGGCAAACCGATCCTCATCGGCGAGATGGCGTCCACGGAAGAGGGCGGCGACAAGGCTCAATGGATCGCGGGTATGGTGCCGGCGCTAAAAAGCAATTTTTCTCTCATCAAGGGTCTCGTTTGGTTCGACATCAACAAAGAGACCGATTGGCGAATTGCGTCGTCGCCGGCTTCGCGCGATGCGTTCATCGCGATGGGCAAGGATCCCTATATGAATCCGTGAACCGTTCTCAGTTCGATTCGTCGCGGCACGTGCGTTGCGATCGATGAGCGGTGCTGGTGCAGGTGCTCAGCCGTGAACATCGCGCAAAAACGTAGCGCGGGGGGCTATCTCGGAGAAGGCGCGCGTGAAAGACTAACCGTATGAAACAAGACCAACCCAGCCAAACAGCGTCGGCGGTGGCGCTCCTGCGCGCTTTGGGAGACGCGGGCATTTCGCATGTCCCTCACTTCCGTGATCCGACGGCGCGACGCCTCTTGGCGCCTCGATGGGAGCGGCGGCTCGCGCGCATGGAGCAGCGGACGAAGCGCAATCGCCCGAGCACCATCGTCGCAGCCGCGCGTTTCGGCACGGACATGGTCGTCCTTCGCACGCTGATCATCGACGCACATGTTCGTAGCGCGATGGCGCGCGGCGGCGCGCGCCAGTTCGTCATCCTCGGCGCGGGTCTCGATGGCCGTGCTTATCGGTTACCAGATCTCGGCGATGTCGATGTGTTCGAAGTCGATCATCCAGCGACGCAGACATTCAAACGTGAACGCGTCGCGGATCTTCCCCTGCTCGCCAAGAGCATCACCTTCGTTGCCGTCGACTTCGAGCGCGAGACCTTGGAAGAAAAGCTCGCGCGAGCCGGGCACCGCCAGGGCGAGCCGACCCTTTGGCTATGGGAGGGGGTGGTCATGTACCTGACCCACGACGCCGCCCGCGCGACGATGGCTTCGATCGCGCGGCTTTCGGCGACGGATTCGACGTTGATCTTGAACTATCATACGAAAGCGCGATCGCTCTTCATGAACCTCCTGCTCCGGTTGTGGAGCGAGCCCCAGATCGGACCGTGGGTGCCGGACGCGATCGCGCGCGAGCTCGGCGGCGTGGGTTTTCGCGTCGAGGAGGACACCTGCACCGGCGACTGGGCCGCGCGCTTTCACGTCGAGCTGCCACGATTCCGCGCCCGCGACGAGGCGCGCGTGCTCGTGGCACGCCGCTAGGCGTAGCGCCTCGTGGTCTCGCTACCGATCGTGCTCATTGGTTGCAGTTGATCGATCGGTTTCGCCGGCGAGTGCCGCCAGGCGCTGGGTAGCCGTTTCGTCGCCGAGCAAGGTGTCGATGTCCATGGCGGTGCGGTAGCTCCAGTTCTCCTCAGTCATGGTGCCGGGCACGTTGATGCGCTCGCGCGTGCCCATGGCGTCCTGGAACGGAACCAGCGCCAGCGTCGAGGGGGCGCCGTAGATCAGCTTGAGCAGGGCGTCGCGCACGCGATCGTCGAACCCGCGCTCGGGATCGAGGTTCGCCATGCCGGGTAGGTGAAGCAGCTCGCGGCGCTCGTCGACGGAGAGCTTGTCGTACCAATCCGCGGTCGTCTCGGTGTCGTGGGTCGCGTTGGTGGCGACCGAAAGGGCGGGCCATGTCGCAGGGTCGCGGTAGGTTTTGCCCTCCTTCTCCCAGCGCAGCACGCGGTACCCGGGTACACGCAGTTTTTCGAGCGATGGCCGCAAGAAGGGGGGAACGGTTCCGAGGTCTTCCGCGATCACCTCGCCGAAGTGACACATGAGGCGCATCGTCGTTTCGCCGAGCCGCACCTGGGCTCCTTCGTCTTGCGGCGTAAAACCGCTCGTGTGCCCGTCCGAAGAATGAAAGAAGGTGCGGTAGAAGCCGATGACATGGTCGACGCGGTAGAGACTGAAGAGCTCTCCCGCACGCGCAGCGCGGGCTCGGAGCCAGGCAAAGTCCGATCGTTGAAGCGCCACCCAGTCGTAGACCGGCATTCCCCAGTCCTGGCCCGTGGGGGACATCTCATCCGGCGGCGCGCCGACACGCAGATCGGTACGAAAAATGGACCGATTGGCCCAAACGTCGGCGGAGTCCATCGCCACGGTGAAGGGCAGATCCCCCATCAGCTCGACGCCCACTTCGCTCGCTTGGTGCCGCGCGGCGCGCCACTGCCGATCGAGTTGCCATTGTTCCCACGCCTTGCGGAGCAGCGGCTCTTCGTACTTGCGGCGAACGTCCGCCAGCGCATCGGGGGTGCGATCGCGCAATCCAAGCGGCCAATCGAGCCATGATTTTTGCCGCTCATCGTGGAGCGTCGAGAAGAGCGCGTAATGATCGAGCCAGGAGCGATGCTCTTTCATGAAGCTCATGAGCTCGCGCGCCCGTCCCGAGCGTGCACGCCATTCGTCGCGCAAAAAACGATCGAAGGCGAGAACGCTCCCCTCCTGCTTCACGGCGCGAACGCGCCCCCACTGAACGAGTGGAGCGCTGGCCAAGGTGTCGATTTCGCCGCGAATCTCCGGGGAGAGGGCGTTGCGACCTCCCGCCGCCACGAAGTCTTCGCAATCGTCGAGGGATAGATAAATGGGATCGATGGCGTAGGCGGAAATGGCGGCATACGGGCTGTGGTCGAGGCCCGAAACGGCGTTGATAGGCAATAGTTGCAGCACGGCGAAGCCAGCGCGGTGCGCCCACGTCGCGAAGCGCCCCACGTCGTTGATATCGCCGATGCCCCAGTTGCCTTTGCTCCGTAGCGAAAAGAGCGGCACGAGCACGCCGGCCCTTCGCTTACTCGTGGCTACGGCGCGATCCAAGCTCCCCCGCGCGACGCGCGAAACGGCTCTGCGCTCGTTGCTCGGCATCGATCGCTGCGCTTCGGCCGCGAGCGGCTGCCGCAGCACCACCATGGAGCGGTCGGCCACCACGTATTCGTTGGGACAACGCGCCCCCGGCTCTCTCGTCGATGCATTGGTATCGAAATCGAGAAACCATTCACCCCCTCCAGGTAGCTTGAAATTGATGGCGTCCGGCGACGCATTCATGAGCGTGATCACGCCGTCGCCGACCATGCGCGCGCCCCGTTCGTCGAGCATGGGAATGGCGTCGCCACCCATGGCAAAAGCGAGCGCCGAAAGCCACGGCCGCTGCCAATCGCGCCCCGTCATCTCGTTGCCATCGGGGCGAAGCCAGGTCAGGTCCTTGGAGCTCGAATCCCACACGAAGTCCCCGGCGCAGAAGCGCTGCCGCTGCAAGACGGGCAACTCTTTGCGGAGCGCGATCACGCGGCGCGTAAAATCGAGGAGAGCTTGCTTGCGGTCGTCGAGGCGCCAATCGACCCACGAGATCTCGTTGTCTTGGCAATACGCGTTGTTGTTGCCCGCCTGCGTGCGTCCTATCTCGTCGCCGGCGAGGAGCATGGGGACGCCGTGCGACAGAAAGAGCGACGAAAGAAGATTGCGTTTCTGCCGCTCGCGGAGCGAAATGACGTGTTCGTCGTCAGTCTCGCCCTCGACGCCGTGGTTCCAGGAATGGTTGTCGTCGGCGCCGTCGCGGTTGTCCTCGCCGTTCGCTTCGTTGTGCTTGGCGTTGTAGCTGACGAGATCGTGCAGCGTGAAGCCATCGTGCGCGGTGATGAAGTTGATGGCCTGCGTATGCGAGCGTTCCCCCTGGTACAGATCGGCGGAGCCGGACAGTCGATAGCCGAGCTCGGAAGCGAGGTCGTGATCGCCCTTCCAATAGCGTCGGAGCGCGTCGCGGTAAGGGCCGTTCCACTCGCGCCAGGGGGGCGGAAAGTTGCCCACCTGATAACCGCCGAGGCCGACGTCCCAAGGTTCTGCGATGAGCTTGACGCGCGAGAGGACCGGGTCCTGGCCGATGATTTGAAAGAGCGCGCAGCACCGATCGAATTCGCCGTGGCCCGTCCTTCCCAGCGTCGTCGCCAGGTCGAAGCGAAACCCGTCGATGTGCATCTGCGTCACCCAATAGCGCAGCGAATCGACGATGAGACGACTGGCTTCGAGGTTGGACGCGTCGATGCTGTTGCCGGTGCCGGTGAAATCGAGGTTGTAACGCGCGTCGGGCATGAGCCAGTAATAGGTGGCGTTGTCGATCCCGCGCAGGCTTAAGGTGGGACCGAGATGATTGCCCTCGCAGGTGTGGTTGTAGACGACGTCGAGGATCACCTCGATACCGGCGGCATGTAGCGCCTTCACCATCGATTTGAATTCGTTCACCTGCGCGCCGGGGTGCGGGCGGCTCGCGTACCTCTGCTTGGGAGCAAAGAAGCCGAGCGTGCCGTAACCCCAATAGTTGCGAAGCAGACGATCTTCGAGAAAGCCATCGTCGGGAAACTCGTGAACTGGCATGAGCTCGACGGCGGTGATGCCGAGGGTCTGAAAATGACGAATGGCCGCGGGGTGAGCGAGCCCGGCGTAGGTGCCTTGTAGGTCTTCGGGGATTTCGGGATGAAGCTTGGTGAAACCTTTGACGTGAAGCTCGTAGATGATCGTGCGACGCCAGGGCGTGTCGGGCGGGAGGTCTCCCGTCCAATCGAAGAAATCACTCACGACGACGCTCCGCGGAACGCTCGGCGCGCTGTCCTGCTCGTCGAAGGTGAGATCTTTGTCGGCCTCAGAGACCTTGTAGCCGAGGACCGGACCTCGCCAATCGACGTCGCCGTGGATCGCCTTGGCATAGGGGTCCACGAGGAGCTTGTTCGGATTGCAGCGGTGACCCTGCCTCGGCTCGTAGGGACCGTGCACGCGAAAGCCGTAAAGGGTGCCGGGCTCGAGGCCGGGGACATAGCCGTGCCAAACGAAGTCCGTCGTCTCCGGGAGATCGAAGCGATCGATTTCGCGCATCGGGTCGGCAGCATCGAAAAGGCAGACCTCGACGCGCGTCGCGACCCGCGAGTAGACGGTGAAGTTGACTCCCGCGCCGTCGTAGGACGCGCCGCGCGGGTTGGGTCGGCCGGGGTGAATCTCACGATCGGTCACGGGAGGACCTCGAGAAGGGCGATGGGTAAATGGGCAAAGGCGCGAGGCACCGCGATTGAAACGGCGTCAGCCCCCGTCAAGGCAAAGCTCTCTCCGGTGAAGGCATCGCGCACCGACCGTCCGCGGAAAGCGGGAGGCAACGTGACTGTGGTATCGCTCCACGCCTTTCCGGTGGGCAGAGGGGCGAGCTCGCCGAGTCGCGTGAAGAACCGGCCGGTCAAAACGACGGCGGCTTGGTTTTCCCTCTCTCGCAAGAACGCGACGATCTGGGCCGCGCGCTGTCCGCCGGCTTCGAGCGGTGCGTACGATCCTGCGCCGAGCAACTCGGGGCAGCGGTGGCGATAACGCAGCGCCAGCGCCGTCACCAACATCTTGATGCGGCCGTCGTGCGGATGAGCGATGAGGTTGTCGATGGTGTCGAGGGGCGCACCCTCGAAACTCCGCAAGAGCTCGTCCAAAACGCGCCGCCGCTCGTCGAAATCGATGATCCTCCGGTTATCGGGA
>DATHEQ010000197.1:0-3778 GCA_035318505.1 Polyangiaceae bacterium
CGCCCTCTGCGCGCCTCCTTTTTCGAATGCGCGATCGAGCTCGGCGGTGCTGTGCGTCCGTCGGCGTAGCGCGGCGCGATAAAGCTGCCACTCGCGGGCCCATTCCCCCTCGCGCGCGAAACGCGCGGCGAAACCCTCCGAAAACCATCGCGGCAAGCTGCGACCGCCCACCGCCTCCCACAGCGCGAGGCGTGCGAGCTCGAGTCGGAACGCGCTGGCGAGCTCGGCAGAATCACCGCCGCCAAGCGAGAGCACGATGAGGCGCAATTGCGGATAGACGACGCTGGTCTGGTCGGGCTCCGGCGGCGATCCCGATGGCGCGAGCGTGCTCATTTCCTCGATTCCGCGTGCCACGCGAACCTCGACGCCGTCGAGCGGGGTCTGTCCGAGCGCCTCGGTGAGCTCGGCTCGGAGCTCGTCGGCCTGGGCGACGATGTTGCCCACCCGATCGCGCGCCGATGGCGGGTACTGAAATTCGATCCACCCGCCCTCGTGAGAAAGAAAGCTCACCGGGATGGGGGGCTTACGCGGAACATCGAACCTACCGGTCTCGGCTTCGGGCGGTGGAGGCGGTGCGGCTCCGAGCGAAAATGGGCTCACGCCGGCCGTTACGCGCGCTGCGGCCACGAGGGTCACGACCCCGGCGAGTGCCAGCGCCACGCATCGCGAGAAAAACATCCCATTCGGGATTCTACACGAAGCACCTGCTGGCTGCCCGTTGCCGCGGCAGGACTTCCGTCGGAATTTTGACGCTCGTCAGTCGCTGCGGCGCCCCGATGACAGGATCCTCAGCAAGAAGAGGAACAGGTTCAAGAAGTTGAGGTAGAGCCCGATGGCGGCGCCGACCGGGTCCCGGTTCGTGGGGTCACGGAGGATGCGAGACGTGTCAAACAGGATGTAACCGCCGAACAAGAGGACGCCGACGCTGGCGATGGCCAGAGAAAACGACGCGCCTCCGACGAAGATGCTGAGGAGGCTCGCGCCAATGAGCACCCAGAGACCCATGGAGAGAAATCCGCCGAGGAACGAGAAGTCGCGCTTTGACAGAAGCGCGTAGCTCGTGAGGCCGGTGAATCCGAGGACCGTCAAGAGAAACGCGTCGCGCACGGGCGCCGTCGACCGCGTGAGCCCCTGGGACGCCTGGATCTGCACGAGCCAGAGCATGGGCGCGATGTAGAGACCACTCGTGAAGGAAGCGCCAAAAAGGGCCGCAACGTTCACCCCCGGCCGCTCACGGACCGCCGATGCTCCGAAGAATGCCCCAAGAAAGAGCGCCATTCCGATGATCCAGTGGTTGGCAAAAAAGCCAACGAGCGGCGGGATGGTGACATTCTCTCGACCCACCAGAACGGTAACTCGCGACATGTCGGCACCCGCATACAGCGCGACCAGCGCGCCAATGCTTGCGGTGACGAGGCTGCCCGTGAAGAGCGTGTAGACTTTCCTAAGGAAAACCAGCTTCTCTGCGGGCGCTTCGACCAACGAACCGGCCTGCCCGAAAGACCTCGGTCGAGTGAATTCGTTCATGGGGGCGTAACGTAGCCATCGCGTGGACCACGTCAAATGTCGGACGGCCAACCTGCCGCTGCGTTCAGCGGTTCTCGGCGGCGAAAAGGCCACGGAACGTCGAAAACAAATCGTCCCCCTCGGCCGCACGCACGGCGCGGCTAGCGGTGGCGCGCCGGCGGGGGAGGTACCTCGGCGCCGAGACCGACCGTCTGACCGATCGCTGCAGCGAAGGGTGCTTGCTCGAGGACCCGTCGCGACAGGCTGGGCGAATGGACGAGCGAGCTAAGAGCGACGCCCCCCAGCAGAGCGAGCCCTCCCGCTCCACCCCAAGCCGCGACCGGGGCCCGCTTGGGAGGCACGTCCCACAGCGCAGCCAACGCGGTGGCTGCGACGGCGAGGCTCCCATCGACGAGAAGCGCGAACACGCGATCGGCGAGCGCGGCATCGGGCGGCCCACCCGCTCCGAGCGCGCCTAGAATCACCGCGGAGAGCACGAGCATGCCGGCCGCGACCGCGATCACGAGCGCAAAATCCTTGCTCTTGGCGCGAGGCGGCAAGCGGGGCAGCACGCTCACCGTGAATCGCCAAGCGGCGAGGACGGCCAGCACGTTCAATACGAGAGCAAAGGCGGCGAACGTTGCGCCGCCGAGCGCGCGGTGATGCGTCGTCGCCTTGAGGACGGTGGCGAGCACGGCATCGGCGGGAAGGGAGATGCACAGCCAGACACCCGCCCCCCACAGAAGCGCCGCTGCACCGCTCGGCTTGCGATCGCCGAGCGATCGCCGCGCCAAACGCATGGCTGCGATGAGGCCCGCCAGAGGGACGCCGATGAGTCCCGCGATGGCAGGCCATGCCGCGAGAAAGGCAATGCGCTCGTCCGCAACGCGCGCCGCAGCCGGCGCCGAGGCGATCAGCGCGGCGAGCGGCCCCGCCAAGAGCGCAACCGGGGCGATCAGAATGGATCGAGACATTGAAACCTGGGGCCCGCGAACAAGGAGTCCGCCATGGCAACGGCCGTAACTTGGCCGCGAAGGAGTCCGAGCTCGGCGGCATCGCTCGGTTGCAAGCCCGCGGCGACGATCGAACCGAGGGTGGAGAGCAAAAGCTCGATGACCGGCCTTTTACCGGCGCGGTCCGCGCCTGCGGGACGTTCGCCATCGCTCGACGCCTGCCCTGCGCCGTTGCGAACGACGAGGTGCAGCGTCTTCGAGGTCGCGGACGTTTCCGACACCACGATGTCGAGCTCCCCGTCGACGGGATAGCCGCGCAGCGTGAGCGCGCGCGCGGCGTCCGCCAGTCGAACCATGGGCCCGGCGCCGAGCGTCCCGAGCGGGTGCTCGATGGCAGCTATTCCGCGCCGCGAGCCGGGCGCGTCATAAAACGCAAAAAGCAACGGATCGCCGTGAGCAGCGGTGAGCTCGACATCGTCCACTTGATCGCGCTGCTTGCCGAGCGCAAAAAGGAGGGCTCGCCGAGCACGGCCGTCGCGAGCGGTGAGCTCGTGAACGACGAGGGTCTGGCGACCATGACTCACGGGTACGTCGTAAGAGAAGGACACGTACCCTTCTACGCGCCCCGAGGTACCGACAGCGGCCATCCAGTGCCGAGCTTCGCGCGAGAAGAGGCGCAGCCAGCGGGCTTCGGTGCGCACCATGCGCCCCGCTTGCGTCGCGGCGACCTCCTCGTAGAGAAGCCGAGCCTCGGCGACGAGCGGGCCCTCCAGGGTGCGGAACGCGAAGCCCAGCGCGGCGTCGGCGAGGAACGGGGCATGCGCGAAGGCGCCGGTGGCCACGCGGATCGTGACGAGCGGCGCCGTGGTCGCGTACCCGAGCCGCGCATAAAAGCCTTCGCGAAAAGGATAGAGCAGCGTCAGCGCCGCTTTTTGGGCGTCGACTTCGGCGTGCAGTTGCTCGAGCAAGGCGCGCGAGATGCCCTCGCGGCGTTCCCCCGGGGCGACCGATACCGACGCCACCGCGGCAGAGGGAACACGTCGCCCGCCGAGCCAGAGCTCGATGGAATAGAGCGCAGCTTGACCGGCGATGCGGCCGTCCTTCTCGATGACGCGAACGTCGTTCAGGTTTCCGAAAGAGTTCTGCATCAGGTTGCGGCGTCGAACCTCGAACCCACCGCTGTCCGGGTATGCGCAAAGGCCCATCTCGACGAGCTGCTCGACGTCCTCTTCCCGCGCGGTGCGAACGCGAAATCCCGACATCAGACGAACGCCCTCAAATCGAAACGTAGCTTGGCGGCGCGCTCTTGGGACACCATG
>DATHEQ010000198.1:0-14645 GCA_035318505.1 Polyangiaceae bacterium
GCTGTTCCGTAAAGAGCTACGTGACGGCGACCTGTTGGAAGTCGATGGCCCTGTGGCCGCCAAAACCGGAGTCGTCACATGATGCACATGCCCCCCTCGCCGCGCGACGTCGTGGCTCATCTAACGCCGGACATCTGGACCGCCGTCAACACGCGCCTCGTGGTGAAGTCCATCGCCGAATTTTCTCACGAACTGCTCCTTCGGCCCACGCTCCTCGGTACCGATGGGAAGTGGGGACATTATGTGCTTTCGACCGATCGGCCGAGCACCGAATACCGCTTTCGCGCGCAGCTTCTCGAGCTCGATCACTGGCTCATCGACGATCGATCGGTGCAAAAATCAATCGACGGTCGGCCGGCGCCGCTGGATGCCGTCGCCTTCATCGTCGAGCTCTGCGCAGAGCTGAAAATCCCGTCGCACGTTCTGCCCGGCTACTTAGAGGAGATTGCCAGCACGCTGTCCAGCGCCGCTTACAAGCGCTGGAAAGGTGGCCCCACGGCGACCGCGCTGACACAAGCCAGCTTTCAAGAGGTGGAGGCCGCGATGACGGAGGGGCACCCGACCTTCGTCGCCAACAATGCGCGCCTCGGCTTCAATGCCGTCGACTATCGCGCTTATGCGCCAGAGGCAGCAGAGCCGGTCCATCTTCATTGGCTTGCCGCCCACAAGCGGCGCGCCGAATTCGCGTGCGTCGACGATTTGACCTACGACGAGCTGTTGCGCCAAGAGCTCGACCCGATGACGCTCGAGCTCTTTGCAACGAAGATCCGGCAGGGTGGAGGTGACCCCGCTTTCTACGTGCTCATCCCCGTGCACCCCTGGCAATGGGAAAACCGCATCGCCCAACTTTTTGCGGCCGACATCGCCGGTGGCGACGTCGTTCACCTCGGGTGTGGAGAAGACGCGTACCAGGCTCAGCAATCGATTCGCACCTTCTACAACGTGAGCCGTCCGGACCGACGTTACGTGAAGACCGCCCTTTCAATCGTGAACATGGGCTTCACGCGTGGCCTTTCCGCCTCGCTGGCTCAGAGTGGCGCGGCCATCAATCAGTGGGTCGCCGAGCTCGTAAAGAGCGACGCGTATCTTCGTGGCACGGGATTCACGCTGCTCAGGGAGGTCGCCTTCGTCGGGTATCGGCATCGCTACTACGAGCGAGCGAACCGCAGGCGCAACGATCCGCACAAGGAGATGCTCGCTGCGCTCTGGCGTGAGAATCCCACCGCGTGCGTTGGCGACGGTGAACGTCTCATGACGATGGCGGCGCTCATGCACCTCGATCACGGCGGCAAGTCGGTCATGAAGAGCCTCGTCGACTTGTCTGGCGTTTCCACTGAGGTTTGGGTGCGCGACTATCTGCGGTGCTACTTGCATCCGCTGCTGCACTGCTTTTATGCCTACAACCTCGTTTTCACCCCGCACTGCGAGAACGTCATTTTGGTGCTGTCTGGCCACCGGCCGGTGCGCACCATCATGAAAGACATCGCCGAAGACATCGGCGTTCTCAATCCGGAACGGGCGCTGCCCGAACGCGTCAAGCGCCTCGCGCTTCGCGTCCCCGAAGATGTGATGACGCTGTCGATCTTTACGGACTCGTTCGACTGCGTCTTCCGATTTGTCGCCGCGATTCTTTACGAGCACCTGGGATGCGAAGGAAAGGACTTTTGGCGCTGGGTGGCAGACTCCGTCGCGGAATACCAAAGCGCGCAGCCCGAGCTCGCCCAGCGGTTTGCGCGCTACGACCTCTTTGCGCCGACATTTGCGCGCAACTGTTTGAATCGTCTGCAGCTGAAAAACAACCGCATGATGGTCGACCTCGAGGCGGAAGACCCCGTCGATAGTCTGCAATTCGTGGGAACGTTGGACAATCCGATCGCGCAGTGGGCCCGGCGTGCAACGTCGACAGCCTCGGGGTTTGGTCATGAAACGATTTGATGAGGCTCGCGCAACGGACGCGGAAACGTACGGCGCTAAAAACGCCGCGGTAAGCGACGTGTATCGAACGGACGTCATCGGACTCGGTCGTTTCAGCCTGCTTCCGCTGCGCCTTCCGGACGACATCCCGACGATTCATGCGTGGGTGAATGACGAGCGCGCACGATTTTGGGGAATGGAGGGAAAAACGACTGACCAGGTGGCCTGCGCGTATGCCGAGATTCTGCTCCATGCCGACGTGTTTCTCGGATTTCATGAAGACCGAGCGGCATTCTTGCTCGAGAGATACTCGCCTCTACACGATGCGATCGGCAAACATTACGCGGTTCTGCCCGGGGACTTGGGAATGCACGTCCTCGTAGCGCCTTCGGAGCAGAGGATTTCGGGCTTCACGCGCGGTGTTTTCGCGGTTGTCACGGAATTCCTTTTTTGCGACCCGACGGTGGGCCGCATCGTCGTCGAGCCCGACATTCGCAATCGCAAGATTCACGCGCTCAACCACTGGGTGGGATTTCGTTACGACAAGGTGGTCGAGCTGCCCAACAAAACGGCCCACCTGGCGTTCTGCACACGAGCGCAGCACGCCGCGGCGCTGAGGCGAGAAAGCGCGGCAGAGAGTAACGGAGTTGGCGAGGTCGAGTACGCCGCAGTCGGGCACCCCGACCGAGAGACGTGGACAAGGGTCAACGCGGCGCTCGTTCGCAAAGCGATCGCCGAGCTGGCTCACGAGAGATTGCTCATTCCGGAGCGTGAGGCGGGGAGCGGACCATGGGCTTTCTTTACCCTGGTGGCCGACGACGCCGCCCTAAAATACCAGTTTCGCGCGCGCGTTTTGTCGTTGAACCACTGGGACATCCATCCTTCCTCGATCGTCAAGACGCGCCGAGGTGACCGGGAGGAGCTCGACGCTGCGGAATTCATCCTCGAATTCAATCAACGCCTCGGTATCGATGCGTCGATGCTTTCCACCTACTTGGAAGAGATCTCGAGCACGCTTTATGCGGCTGCCTACAAGCGTGCGCGGCAAGAATGGACAGCCGCAGATCTGGTGCACGCCGGCTTCCAAGAGATCGAATGCGCCATGTCCGAAGGTCATCCGGCCTTCGTCGCCAACGGCGGACGGGTAGGCTTCGATGCCGCCGATTACTCGGTGTACGCGCCCGAGGCGGGCGCTCCGCTCCGCTTGGTATGGCTGGCCGCACACCGAAACCACGCGGAGTTCAACGCCGTCGACGGTCTGTCGTACGATCGCCTGTTGCGCGAAGAGCTGGGCCAAGACGAGGTCCAGGCTTTTGAAACCGAGCTCCGAGATCAGGGAGTCGAGCCGCAGGACTACGTGCTCATGCCCGTCCATCCCTGGCAGTGGTTCAACAAGCTGGCTCTGACCTTCGCGCCGGACATCGCGGCGCGCGATTTGATTTGCTTGGGATGGGGTGCCGACACCTACCGCGCGCAGCAGTCGATCCGGACTTTTTTCAACGTCAGCCATCCACGAAAACGGTACGTGAAGACGGCCCTGTCCGTTCTCAACATGGGCTTCATGCGCGGCCTTTCGGCGGAATACATGCGTGTTACGCCGGCGATCAACCAATGGATCGACGAGCTGTTGAAGGCCGATCCCTATATCGAGGCGAAGCGCTTCGGCATCTTGCGGGAAGTGGCCGCCGTCGGATATCGCCAGCGACACTTCGAAGCAGCGCTGCCCAAGGGCAATCCGTACCGAAAAATGCTGGCCGCCCTTTGGCGCGAGAGCCCGGTGCCGCACCTCAAGGCGGGGGAGCAGCTCATGACCATGGCTGCCTTGCTGCATCGCGACCGCGAGGGCAGGGCGCTCCTACCGCAGCTCATCGCTGCGTCGGGGGTCGGGACCGATCTCTGGCTCGATGGCTATTTGGACAGCTATCTCTCGCCGCTGGTGCACTGCTTTTACCGATACGACTTGGCGTTCATGCCGCACGGCGAAAATGTCATTCTCGTGCTCGAGAACGACGTGCCGGTGCGGGCATTCTTGAAGGACATCGCCGAAGAAGCGGTCGTTATGAATGCGGCGGCGATCGTTCCCGCCAGGGCCGAGCGGCTGTGCGTCGATATCCCCGGAAGCATCCAATCGCTGTGCATCTTCACGGATGTGTTCGATGGGATCTTTCGCTTCGTCGCCCAGATTCTGGACGAACAGGGCGGCTATCCGGAGGAGAACTTTTGGCGTCGCGTGGCCGCCTGCCTTTTGAGCTATCAGCGCGAGCATCCCGAGCTTCGGGAACGGTTCGAACGGCACGACCTATTCGTGCCGGAGTTCCTTCACTCGTGTCTCAACCGTCTGCAGCTCGCTAACAACGAGCAAATGATCGACCTCACCGATCCGGCCAAGAATTTGCAGTTCGCTGGAACGTTGCCAAACCCCGTTGCGCCGTTTCGCGAGATGCCTTCTTCACCGGTGCAAGGTCGTGACAGCCGGAAGTGAGGATGAACGGTGATCTTGCCGGCCCGCGCAGTCGTCTTGCATTCATGCGCGCCGCGCGATTCGCGACGGCATTGGCGTTTTTCGCCTTTGGTACACGCGCCGAAGCGGGTGACGTGGGCGACATTCGCCCGCCCGTCCTGGTCCAGTTCGTCGGGGCCGACTACCCGGACGATGCACGCGGAGCAGGCGTCGGCGGTGTCGTGGTGCTCGAGCTCGCCATCGATGCGGAGGGGCGTGTGATTCGAGCGGACGTGAAAGGCTCGGCCGGATATGGATTCGACGAGGTTGCTCGTGCTGCAGCGCTCCGTTTCCGATTCGAACCGGCGAGGCGCGGCGCAGTCGCGATCGCAGCGCGGATCCTCTATCGCTACGAGTTCCACCTGCCCGAGCCGGCGGACGAAAAGAACGATGCAGATTTGGCACGGGCCTCGCGCGACGCGGCAACGACCACGGAAAGCAGCGATCGTCTGGCCGATGCCCAGGCGGCACCGCCGGCCGTCGACATTCCGGCGCCGGTCCCTCCGGGGGCTCCGGTCAACGTGACGATTCGAGGGCCGTCGGCGGCTGATCGTCGTCGGCAGTCGGCCGAAGCCGTGACGGTCATCGAGTTGGACCAGACGCGGCGTGGAGCCGCGGACATGGGCGACGTCCTGGCGCGCGCGCCAGGCGTTGGCGTGCGCAGGAACGGCGGCCTGGGATCGAGCACCCGCTTTTCGCTCAACGGGCTGACGGACGATCAAGTTCGCTTTTTCCTCGATGGTGTGCCGCTCGAGCTCGCAGGATATCCGTTCGGTATTGCCAATGTCCCCGTGAACCTCGTCGATCGCGTCGAGATTTACGGCGGTGTCGTTCCGGTGCGGTTTGGTGCGGACGCGCTGGGGGGCGCCGTGAACCTCGTCACAGCGCGCGATCGTCCGGGAGGACGCGCCGCCGCATCGTATGAAGTGGGTTCTCTCGACACGCACCGTGTCGCCTTTACCGGGGCTTGGCGCGACGAGCGGACCGGCTGGCTGGGTCGCTTGAATGCGTTCTTCGATTGCTCGCGCAACGACTACCCCATCGACGTCGACGTTCCCGACGATCGCGGGCGCCTCGTCTCCGCGCGTACGTACCGCTTCCATGACGCGTATCGCGCGGCCGGTGCAAGCGCCGAAGCGGGCATGATCGGCCGCTCCTGGGCCAAGCAGTTGATTGTTCGCATTCACGCAACCGACTATGACAAGGATTACCAACACAACCGTGTCATGACGGTTCCGTATGGTGGCGTGGCCTATGGGGAGACGTCGGCAGGGGCCTCGATTCGGTACGAGCAGCCGCTCGGGCAAGGTTTCACCGTCGATGGCACGGCTGGCTACGCGAGAGCGCAAGGTCGATTCTTGGACGTCGCTACCTGCGTCTACGACTGGTTCGGCCGCTGCAATCGGGAACGCGCTCAACCCGGCGAGATCGATGGTCGTCCGCATGATCGCGTGCACGTCGATCACTCGGGCTTTGCGCGTCTGCATCTGCGCGCCAACCTCGCACCGCTCCACACGCTTGGACTTTCCCTCGCTCCGACCTATTTGACGCGAAAAGGTGACGAGCGCCGTCAGAGCGACCCCAGCACGCGCGATCCGCTCACCGCGCGCCGTGAGCTCTTCACCCTGGTTAGCGGGCTCGAATACAAAATCGATCTTTTCGACCATCGATTGGAAAACATCGTCTTCATCAAAGAATACGCGCAGCGAGTCAGCGCCGAAGAGCCCTTGCCCAGCAATGGCGATCGCAGCCGCCAGCGCGGTGTCCACCAGTGGGGCGCCGGCAACGGCCTGCGCTATCGACTAACTCCCTTTCTCTACGCGAAGGCTTCTTATGAGTGGGCGACGCGACTGCCGCGCGCTGACGAGATCTTCGGCGACAACACGTTCATCGTCGCGAACCTCGAGCTTCGTCCAGAGACGAGCCACAACGCAAACCTGGGCCTTACGCTCGATACGGGCATGACGTCGGCCGGAGCATTCCGCGCGACGGTCAACGGATTCGTGCGTGACACGGACCAGTTGATCGTGCTGCTCGGAAGCGAGCAAGTGACGAGCTATCAAAATGTGTTGCGGGCCAGGGCCCTCGGCGCCGAGACGGCGGTCGGATGGACCGCGCCCGGTGACTACCTCGCCGTCGAGGGCAACTTCACCCATCTCGATTTTCGCAATTCGGCGCGCGAAGGCACCTTTCGCGAGTTTGTCGGAGATCGTATTCCCAATCGACCGTATCTCTTCGCCAACGGCGCGGTGCGCGCGAAGCTCCGGGGCGTCGTGGTGGCGGGGGATGAAGTGATCGTTACGTGGAGCACGCACTATGTGCATGCGTTCTTACGCGCGTGGGAGAGCATCGGGCTATCGGAATTCAAACAACGAATTCCGTCGCAAGTCGTGCACGCGGTGGGAGCGGGCTATCGCGTACAGAGCGATGGCAGGAGTCTCAGCATCACGCTCGATGTGCAGAACGTCGCCGACGGTGCGGCATTCGACTTTTTCGGCGTGCAGCGCCCGGGGCGAGCTTTTTACGTGAAGACCACGGCAGAGTTCTGAACCAATCGCCGGAAATGCCGGCGGAGGAAGCAAGAGAGGATGAAGATGAGGCCGAACCGCTGGGCACGCGCCCGAAAAACAGGCTTGAAGTTAGTTCCCGCCCTGGGCTTGCTGGGCTGCGGCGCAGACGAAGGACTATCCCCAGCGTCCCCGCGTGACGCTCGCTATGTGCTGTCGTCGGTGGTCATTGACGCCGACGGCAATCGCACGACCTACGTGCAAACGATTCCGTCGCTCGACAGTGGGCCGTTCACCAACGAAGCCGCCATCGAGCTGCCGGGAAACGGCGTGGTGCTGGCCGGCGGCAGGCACTTCTACGTAGGCCTGGCGGAAGAGCCAACTTGGGTGCGCTATTCCGTGACGGAAACCGGCGCCATCGAATCGACGGGGCGCATGAGCTTCTTGAACCTCGGCGCTTCGCGCATCGATTTCGGCAATGCCTACCTCGACGATGAAACGGCGGTCTCCGTTCTGACGAACCCGCCGGTGGCGGTGGTCTGGAACCCGACCACGATGGAGATTCGCGGCGAGATTGCGCTCGAGGGGGTGACGCGCGACGGCTACGAGCTCGAGGTTTGGACGACGATTGCTCATAAAGGTCTCGTCTATATCCCCGCGCGCTGGTCCGATTGGGACGGCGAGCGTATCTATCCCGGTGTTTCGCTCGTCATCGTCGATCCGAAGGCCATGAAGATCGTGGGCAGGGCGAGCGACGATCGTTGTGCGAGCGGCGGGCGAGTCGTCTTCGACGACGCAGGTTACGGTTACGTTATGGGGGACGGGCGCAACTATGCGACCCAGATGTTCGCCAACGCGAGCGGCGGATCGGCGCCCGAGAACTGTCTTCTGCGGATCGCGCCGGGGGCCAATCAATTCGAGCCCGGCTATTTCTACACGATCCCGTCGCTGACGGGCGGCCGCGAATCGATCAGCGAGCTCGAGACGGTCACGCAGGATACCGGCATCGCCTTTGCCAAAATGTTCTATCCGGACAAGCTACCTCCGGGGGTGGAACCGGTGAACTTCGAATTTTGGAATCACCCCGCGCACAAGATGTGGCGCCTTCATCTCGGCAGTCCCCCCACTGCTGAAGAAGTGCAGGGCATTCCATTTTCCGCGATTGGCTTCGAGGGGGGCGTCGTCGCCGGCAAGCTCTACACGGGCGAGAGCCCTGACGGCAGCGCGAGCGACGTGTACGAAACCGACCCCATGACCAACACCGCGGTCTTGCGCTTCAAAATGGACGGGTACTTCAACGCTCTCTACGAGCTGGACCGATGACGGGGCGCCTCTCCACTCACGCTTTCGTCCGATGGTGGGATCTTCACGCTTGGGCGGGCGTGATTGGAGGGCTCGTCTTGTACGTCATGTTCCTGACCGGTGGGGTGACGCTCTTCCGCGACGAGCTCGCCCTTTGGGAAGAGCCCCTGTCGCAGCGGTCGAGCGCGCCCTGCGATCTCGAGTGCGCGCTCGACCGCGCCCTTATCGCCAATGGGTCGACTCCCGACGACTTCTGGCTCTACCCGCCACGGGCGGGCCGCGGGGAGGCAAGGCTCCTCCATCGCGAAGCAAGCTCCGGCCAATGGCGGACCGATTGGATCGATTCCGAGCGCGGTGAGTTGACGCGCGAACGCGAGCGCTTGTCGGGCTTTCTGTATTCGATCCATTTCCTCTGGCACGACTTCACAGGCCAATGGCTCTACACCGTGGGGGGATTGCTCGCCGCCGTGATGCTCTTGACCGTCGTCACGGGGTTTCTCATTCACATGAAAAACCTCTTACGGCAGTTTCATCAATTCCGCATCGCCAAGTCGGAGCGGGTGCTGTGGTCGGACATGCACAAGGTGCTCGGCGTCATGGGCCTGCCTTTTCAGCTCATGTATGCATACACCGGCGCGTTCATCGTCTTGGGGCCGATCCTTCTCAATGCATTCGTAGGCCCCGTCTTCGGCGGCGACCGCGCGCGCGCCGCGCAGCTCGCTTTGGGGATCGAGCCATCGCCGGTCTCCAGCGCGGGGCCCCCGGCCCACGTGCTCCCGCTCGACGCGCTCGAGCGTCGTGCACATGCGGCGCGCCCCGATCTCGAGCCCGAGGCATTTCATCTCGTGCATCACGGTCACGCGGGCGCAACGTTCGAGGCATGGGGAAAGGAGCGCACGTCTTCCAGTGGGCGAGCCTCGGTGCGACTGCGCGAGATGGACGGCGAAGAAGTTGCCCCAGATCGCCGCCGTGCGGAAGGTTCGAGTCGATCGCTGAGACGGTGGATCCACGGCCTCCACTTCGTTCACTTCGGCGGACCGATGGCGCGCGCCCTATTTCTGGCGTTGGCGTTAGCGACGTGCTTGACGATTTTGTCGGGGAACCTGGTGTGGCTTTCTCGCAGGGAATTGGTTCATCCCACTGTCGGCAATCGTCTCCTCGCGCGGCTTACGGCCGGCGTTGGCGCCGGTGCATGGGTAGCTCTCGGTGCGATTTTCCTGGTGAGTCGGCTCTTTCCTCTCGGGTGGGCGCGACGCGGTTCGGCCGAGGAGCTCACGTTCGTCCTGGTCCTCGGCGTCTGCGTGCTCTGCTCCCTCGTCGCGCGCGACACGAAAGCGTTCGCATGCACGCAGCTCGCCGCGGCGGGAGCGCTCTTCCTGCCCGTTCCTTTCCTCGCGGCCCGCTGGTCGCAAGCCGGACTCTTCGGGTCGGGCCCTCGCATCGTCGTGGTCGCCGTCCTGGACGCCGCCATTCTCGCCACGGGCGCGGCACTCGTTGCTGGCGCGCGAGCACTTCGGCGGACGGCTCAGCGCGATGCCCTATCGCCACCCACGTCAGCGCGCCCGCTCTTTGCAAACCCCGGTGGCCACGATGCGTGAAGCGGCAGCGCTCAGTGCGCTCTATTTTTCCTTCGCCTTGGTTCATGCTGCGGATTCACGACGGCTATGGCCGGGACTCTGCCACTGGAAGTTGTGCAATCGCACCGGTATGCGGATTTTGGCGGCGCTGTCCGTGGCCGCCGGCATGTGGTTCTTGCGTCGCGCGTACGATGCAACGAGCGCCGTGCTCGTCGCGCTCACGGCGCTCTCCGCCATTGGCACGCTCTTCGTGCTGCTCGTTCCGCTCTTCCCCCGAACAATATGGGGGCTAGCGCTGGCATGCCCACCTCTCGTCATCCTATTCGCGTTGCTCGTGGAGCAACATGGGTGATCGCCCATGGTTGCGACGCATGCAGGGGGCACTTCGCGTGTCGGCGGCGACGTTGGGAACATTGCTCATCGCGACGATCGCGTGTGTCGCCCTCGCCCGGTTCGTGCCAATGCAGGAAGAGGATCGCTTCACCATCGGTTTCGCGCTGGTGACTCCACTTTGGATAGCCGCAATGTGCGTCGCGTTCGTCTATTCGCCTATATCGGCAGGGCGCGGCGCGCGCCCTGGCCCACGTTGCGGACGCGCTCCTAGCTGAACAAATTGCGGGGCACGCCGATTCGGGCGGGCACGATTAGACCCGGACGCTGCCTTCTTTTTTCTGCACGACTATGCCAGCGGCAACGTGAAGCGAAACGTGGCGCCAGGACCGGTTGGTTCGACCCAAATGCGGCCATCGTGCGCTTCCACGATCCCTTTGGCGATATAGAGTCCGAGGCCCGTCCCTTCCCGCTCCGTGCGCCGTGCTTGCCAATAGCGATTGAATACGTGTGGAATCTGGTCGGGGGGAACGCCGGGACCGGTGTCCGTGATCGTCACCCGCATGGAACCATTCCCAGCTTCGGCCCGCAGCGCAATGCGCCCCCCTTCGGGCGTGAACTTGATGGCATTGCCGACGAGATTCGAGAATACCTGGAAAATACGCTCGCGATCGACGTTGACACGACATCGGTCGGTCAGCGCGATCTCCAAGTTGATTCTCTTGCTCTCGGCGAGCGGGCGCAAAATGATGAGCGCCTCTTCGACGAGCTCGCCGATTTCTTCGGACTGGCGCTGCAGGGTGAAACGACCCGCTTCGATCTTGGCGAGATCGAGTAGGTCGTGGACGAGCGAATTCATGCGATTGACCGCGCGCTGAATGCGCTCGGCGCCGGCTCGCACACGCGGCGAGACGTCTTCACCTTCGGCTCCCGACGACCGAAGAAACATGGCCGCCTGCATTTGAATGACGCCGAGGGGTGTTCTGAGGTCGTGCGACACCACCGCCACCAAATCATCGCGCGCGCGCACGGCTTCTTGTTCGCGCGCGACTTGCCGTTCGAGATCGAGTTCGACTGCCGAGCGGCGAAGATCGTCGGCCGCTTCCAAGTCTCCGGCGGTCCAAGGACGCGATCGCTCTCGCACCTGTTCCTTCCAGAGCTCGAACGAGCGGCGAGGGTGTATGCGCTGCTCCGGGCCGAGCGCCGCCGGTTTGTGCGGATCTCCGCCCCAGCTCACGTCACGCAGGATCTCCGGGCGAAACCAGAGCAGCTGGCGGCGCGGTGCGCCGGGCAATCCGAAGCTGAGCAACCCGCTAGCCACTTCGGTGGACGCGGCGACGGCCGGGAAAAGCGCAGGCAGCGAGGACGTGCAGAATGGCGCAAGATCTTGGTGCTGTTCGAGCCAGCTCGCGATCGCGGACACGAGCGCGGGGGGAGGTGTGTGACCGCAGGTCCGCGGTTCTTCACCCGCAGTTACCACCGCAGCCCCCTCGGCGCCTACGAGCTCCATGAGCTCGGAAGGTCGCGTCAGCAGGGCCTCGAGAACACGATCGCCGGTGCGCATCGCTTCGGTGAGCGCCTGCTGTGTCGCGCGCGACGAGGCGCGCCAGAGCGCCGCTTCGCGATCTTCGAGCGCCGCGAGCTGTAACGAAGTCAGCCGGCCTATCACCTCGCAGAGCGAACGAACCTCGAAAGGAACGAGCCGCGGCTCACTATGGTTGATGCAGCTGATGAGACCCCACAGCGCATCGCGAACGACGAGCGAAATGCTCATCGACGCGCGAACGCCCATGTTGGCCATGTATTCGAGGTGGATGGGCGAAACGCTACGCAAAACGGAAAAACTGAGATCGAGCGGCTCGCCCGTATTCGGCCATCGATCGGGAACGAGGCGAACAGGCCGATAGCGACCGTCGGGAATGATGCGGAGCCAGTTTTTCAAATAGAGCTGCCGGGCCTGCTGCGGAATATCAGATGCTGGATAGTGCAGGCCGAGGTACGGCTCGAGGGCGGGAAGTTTGGCTTCGGCGTCCACACAACCATGCCCTTCTTCGTCGAAGCGGTAGAGCATCACCCGCTCGAACCCGGTGAGCTGCCGCACTTCGTCCACCACGGTTTGGCAAAGCTCTTCGCGAGTACGAGCGGCTTGTATCCCGCGCAAACCGGATCGTAGCGGATGCCGTGCGCCCGTTTCGGCGGAAGGCGCGAAGAACTCGAGCTCGAGAATGGCGATGCCGCGATGGCGATGGACGATTCCGTCGGCCCGCCTCCCGTGCGCTAAGAGGCGGAGGGGATTCATTTCCTGCCAGCGGTCATCGACGAGCGCCGATCGAACCTGTTCGACGGAGGCCGCATCGAGCACCGCCGAGAGCGGCTGATTGCGTACTTCGTCGACGCGGAGACCGAGATGATCACCGATGTTCTCGCTGACGAGCGCGACGGCGAGGGATGGCTCGGAAAGGGCGATGAGCACGCCATGCGGTTGAATCGCGCCGGGGACATGAATGGGCTCTCGGTCGCAATTGGCGAGATCGACGAGAGTCGGCGTTTGGCTCGTCGTCATCGAGCCGCTCCTCGTGCGTTCAACCAGCAGCTGAACGTCGCGAACGTGGCGTATGCCGCACTGACCACTGGCTCACTACAATCGTCCGCGCCGAAGGACTCATCGAGCCATTCGAGGACGCGTTTCCACCGCTGGGCAGTGTCAATGCCATCTCCCGAAAAAAAAGCAGCCCCGGTCTTCTGCCCGATGCCGACATGACGGGCGAGCGCGCGAGCGACGATCTGACCGCCGAGCGCGGCCCCCTCGAGCACATAGAGGTATCCGCCGAAATGGGCGGGCGAGGAGAGTGGTGGCAATGCCTTGCATCGCGGCAGCGCCTCGACGTCGTAGGCGGTTGCGCCGAGTGCAATGAGGTCCTGCCGGAGAAGTCGATGGCGGGAAAGGAGAGTCAACCCGAGCGGCGGAGCTGCCCTGGCGAGGCTCATGAGCTCGGCTTCCACCGGTTCATAGAACCCGTAGAACGCTTCCAGTACACAGCGGTAACGTTCGCGCGAAAGGCTCGGATCGAGCAAGTCGAGCTGTTCCTCCAAACGCCGGTGGACGGCAGCCGTCTCTTGTTTCAGCTGACTGTGAATACGAGAACGCCGCATGTCGCGCGCTCGCCCTACGCCGTTGGCACTCGACGAGTCAGAGGTCAACGCGTCGTTCGGTGAGCTCCGCATCAGGGCGAGACTATCGCGAAAAAAGACGGCCGCCAGCTCGGCCCAAGTCGAGTGGCAGGCAAGGCTCGCGCGTGTCAGCCGGAGCTCGATCGGCCCTTCGATCGAGGAGGCGTGCCCATCACGCCCTTCCCCGCGGTTCGGCGCGCGCGCTTAGCCGTCGACGAGCTCGAGCTTTTCGGGCGACTTTTCGCGGTTCCCTCGTCGACGCGCGTGGAGGCAGCGAGGCTTGCGACGAGTTTCTTCGGCGCCTGCGCGCGGTAGCTCTCGTCAATCCATTCCTTGAGGAGATCTTTCGGAAGCATCTTCCCCTCGGGGAATTGCGCCGATACCCAGCCGCTCTTGCCGAGTCCATAGCCGGTCGGCTTCGCAAAGGGCAGCGTGAGAGCCAGAGCGTTCGACTGCGGCAACTTGCACGAGATACTGAAGGGCTCACCCTCGATGCTCAAAAACGCAAACGTTTTGTCGTTCACCGCCAGATCGAGGTGCCCTGGCCACGGGCTCTTCGTGTGAGCTCCGGGATAGGCGAGGCCGAACTCACGCAACTCTTTGAGCAGGGCGTCGGTGGACCGTTTGGTTCGAGGCATGGATACTTCCTCCGCGTCGTGTTCAGTGTTCTTTACGGTCGTCTACGAACCAAGCCAGCCACCCGCCCGTCACTGCGAGAAGTCGGTCCACGTCGAGACGGTAGAATCGCTCGCGCCCGCGCTTTTCGACAATGACCAGGGCCGCCTTCTCGAGGATCTGCAGGTGACCAGTGGTCGTCGGCCAAGAGCACGCAAACCGGCTCGCGATGTCGCCCGCCGTCATCTCGCCGCCTCGAAATTTCAGGGTGAGGAGAATGTGCCGGCGTTGCTCGTGCGCGAGCGCGGTGAAGACCGATTCGAGATCGGCGAGCTTCCGCTCCGCGGACGAGCCGACCTCAGATTTCGATTTGCTCAACGAAGGGGAATTCCATCGACGTGCAGCAACCGCCCATGGGCTCCCAAACGGAAGCGACCTCGGGCAACGAGTGAGCGCGCTGCATGGCATCGGCGTCTTTCCAAGCGAACGTCTCGACGTAGAAGATGCGCCCGTCCTTCTCCTGACCTCGAAAAATGAGGTGCGGCGGTTTTTCGCCGACGAGACCGAGCTTCGTGAAGGTCGGCCAGTGGCGCTCGAGAAGCTTGCGAAACTCGCCCTCCTTCTCGGGTTTCACCCAGTAACGGCACAGCGTGATGTTGGACGTGATGGTGGTTTCGGTCGACATGCGCCGTTATTTAGCCTGTCGCCTAAATAAGTCAAGGCGCACTG
>DATHEQ010000199.1:0-6834 GCA_035318505.1 Polyangiaceae bacterium
AAAGGACCATGCGCGGCGGCGGCGCGTCCATCCAATTCGTGCTCGATCCGTACGTCGAATTTGGCGCCAGCGGTGCTTATGGCCTCGTGGACACGACCAAGCCCGACGGCACCATCGACGCGGAAGGGAGTACGACGACGGTCAGCGTGGGAGGCTTCGCCAATGGCCGTCCCATCGAAGATCTGATCGTCGGGGTGGGGCTCAACATGACGAGGGTCGAAGATCTTCACTACGATCCATCGCTCGACGACGTGCAACACTTTCACCAGCTACAAGCCTTTGGAGCGGTCCAATACCTGTTGCTGAAGCAGCTCTTCGTCAAAGCAGTGTTCGCGTACGCGAAATCGGACAGCTATCCCACGTTCAACGAGCCGGTGTATTCGAATACGATGATGAGCGGCCGGCTGCGGCTACTCTATCTTTTCTAACGCCGGTGCTCGGCCGCGGAGCGCCCGCTGCACTCTAGCCGCCCGGCACAGCGAGAGCCGTGCGATTCACTTGTACGCGGTGTAGTCCAGAAAATTTCCGCTCATCATGAGAAGTGACAACGCCGTCCAAGAAAGTTCATAGTACGTCCCCCCGACGAGCAGATTGAGGGTGGCGACGTTCGTGTAAGCACCGTCGATGAACGCTTGGTAGATGGCGTCGCTCATGGCTCCCACTCCGGCGGGGCCCACGAATGCAGCGGACTGCCCGCTCGCATTGGCGGGCTGGGGCGCGCCATTCAACGCATAGCCGTCGACGATCTTGTACGCGCCGATCTGGCTGAAGAACGACGATGTTTTGGCGAGGTAGGCCTTGGCTCGCGGTTCGCCGAAATAGCAATAGTCGAGCGCAATACGAAAGGGAGTTCGGCACGAGTCGTACTGGTAATTGGCGCCGTTGTTCGGTGCGCCTTGGCTCGTGCACCAGGCCGGGACGAGCCCGTTGCTCTTGTTGCCGTTCGCATCGTTCAGGGTGTTGTCGATGGTGTCGTACGATGTTTTGACGACGTCGCTCCAGCCCGTGTTGCCGGTCACCTGCCCGAACACGCGGTAGTAGGCGGGCGCGTAATAGGAAGGATTGGTCGTGTTCCAATCGCCCCACTTATCTCCTGGCTTCACGAGCTTGCCCTCGAGAATCTCGTTCTGCCATATTTTTTCGATCTGCCCTTTGCCGTTATTCAGATACGTGTCGCCGAGCGTGCCTCTGCCGCCCCATTGACGGTCCGCCATCAAAAGTGCCCAGGCCATGTCTTCATCGGCATCGGTCGCCGCCCCCTCTCCGAGAATCTGCATTCCGTCGGCGTGGATCTCCCAGTTCATCAGCCCGCGGTCGTCGAGAAACAGCTGCTCGTACTTCCAGAGCTCGTCGAACAGCTCTTGGTCGCCCATGTAGACGGCCAGCGTCATGCCGTAGGCGATGCCCTCGGAGACGGTGGAGTTTTCTGGAAACGGCGGATCAGGATTCACCCGCTGCACGCGAAGGTGACCACGGGCGCCGTTGGCCGTGACGGTCGTGGTCTTCCATTTCGCGTAGGCCGCGCGCACGTCGTCGTTCTTGAACTTCGACGGATATGCGCAATAGGGGCTACGGCGGTTCTGCGGAAACGGGAAATTGACGCCCGGCCGGGGCGGCGTCGGTCCGAGGTCCGTGGAGCCTTCGTTGCTCACATCCCGCGAGCCGTCGACACCTGCAGCGGCATCACTTGGCTTTGCCCCTGGCCCGCCCTCGACGGGACGGGCGTCGGTGATGGAGACGCTCGTCCCAGCGTTGCCGCCATTGCCACCGTTGCCGCCATTGCCACCAGTGCCACCAGTGTCACCAGTGCCGCCAGTACCGCCAGTACCGCCAGTGCCGCCAGTGCCGCTCGAGCCGTCCGCGAGGGGCGCCTTCCGCTCGACCTCCGGCCAGCACGCAGCGACAGAAACGCCAAGAAGGCAGGGCGCGAGCCAGCGTGTGGTCAAGGGCAGACCGGGAATTGAACGTGCCCGGGGACGACTTGGTTGGCGGTCATGGGAATGTTCGCGTCGATGATCTGATGATTGTACTTATCGGTGAGTCGGAACGTGAAGGGACCGGTACCCACACCCCCGGCGTCGGTCCATACGTTGTAGCGTTGCCGTGTCATGGCGACGTACGAGCCATTCTTCATGATCTCGACTTTCGATAGCTCGTGGCGCGTATTCATGATCGAAACGGCGAGGTAAAATTGTTGCGTTCCCGTGTCCCAGAAATATTGGACGTTGGAGGAGTTCACCGTGGGGTTACAAGGGGCATAGCGCCACGTGATTTGCGGATTGTTGTTGGCGCCGAGGGCGTTGTAGGCGGCCGGGTTCAGATCGACGTGGTGCGATCCGCTGAAGCACCACTGCTCGTTGCCCACGAACGGACATTCGTCGACCACCTGGACCGTGAGCTTGGATTGGTTTTGCGTGTTCGTGATCTCGACGCACGTGCCGCAAGCCGCGGCATTCCGATAGTCGTATTCATTGATGGCCGCATAGTACTGCGGCAAGGATGCGGTCGGAAAGTGACAGGCCACCATCGACGTGGCGAGCGTGTAATACGTGATGTGCCCGGTATAGACGTTCGAATCGGGCGTGCAGGTACCGCCCGTGCCTCCACTACCCGCTGCACCACCCGCGCCGCCCGCGCCGCTGGCTCCGCTGGATCCACCCGTCCCGCTCGCTCCGCCAGCGCCGCTTGCGCCACCTGCACCACTTGCCCCGCCCGATCCGCCTTTTCCTCCTGCACCTCCGGCACCGCCCGCGCCACCAGCTCCGCTCGCTCCGCCTGTTCCTCCTCCGCCACTCGTTCCACCACTGCCGCTCACGCCTGCGGTTCCACCGCTCGCGATATCGGTTCGAGCATCGACGGTGGCGCCGCCGCCCGCACCCGCGCGACCCGCGTCCAACACCGCGCCGCCCGTCCCGCTCGTCGTATCGACACGGCCCCCGTCCGCTGTGGCGCCGCCCGAGCCGCTCGCACCAGCACCGCTGGCATCGCTCGCGGAGCCGCCGGCAATGCCGCCCTTTCCTGAGCTACCCCCGCCCGATGAATCGGCGCCGCCAGTCGAGTTCCCAGCGTCCGTTGGCGACCGATCCGGGGGCTCCATGACGCATGAAACAACGAAACAAACCAGCCCGAACCCCACGCCACGGGCAACGCCGTGACTCGTCAGCGTGCGCAAAGGTCGCGGCGCAGAGGAGTATCTCATGTGTTTTCGAAGCGTTCCCGGTACGCGGGCAAAAATTTCTCTCATGATGGCTCGGCGAAGATCTCGCCCGAAAAGTCTCGATGCGGGTAGTAGCGATTGCGGCGCATCAAGGCTCACGCTTTGCACACTCACGAGGTCATGTCGAAAACGCGGACGTCCAGCGCGGGCGCATGGTTTTGGTGACACGGTTTCGCTGCACCCTGGCGTGGCGGACGTGACCCGCCCCCGCGACGTGACTTCGCCCCCGCGCAGCACGGCTCAGCAATTTTCGGCGGAAGACGACGCAAGCGCACGCGCCTGGTTCGCCGGCGGCCAATAGGCAAACAGCAATGACAGCGCGAACCCGCAGAACAGAACGGACTGCGTCGTATAGAGGTCGTCGTAGAAGTAGGAAAGGAAGCGGTTGACGGCGAGCAACTGGCTCACGCCGGTAACACAAAGCACCCATGCTTCGACACCGCGACGGTGCCGCGACAAGAGCGCGGCCAGAATGAACATCGAATAATAATAGCAAGTCGTCTCTACCACCGAGATGACGACCGCTAGGGAAAGCGCAAGCGCGATCCAAAGCGACTTCACCCGGCGCACCACTTTCACGAACACGAATCCGAGAGCGATGAGCAACACCACGTGAAGCGGACGAAAGGCGTGCAGCCGGTCGCGCCGCATCGCCACCCACTGTGCGAAGGGATCGACCTTCTTTTCATCGCGCACGAACTCCATTCGCCCCGCGTAACTATGGGATAGCAACGTCTCGAGTCCCATGTTGTTGGTGACCGGCGTCTGTTTGTGCAGTTGGATGTGCTGATAGAACTCGGGATAGGCGCGCCAACCCGCCACGCCGATGCTGAGGCTCACGAGCACGACCGCTGCCGCGACCCCGCCCATGATGAGCCGGACATGATGCGGCGCCCAACGCTTGTGCTTCCAAGCGTGAGTTCCCACCACGACCGCCCAGCCGGCGAGGAGCACGCCGGGAAAGACACGGAGCAAAGTCGAGTAAGCAAGCGCGGCTCCGCCGAGCGCGTAGTAACGTTTGCGCACGAGACAGGCCGAAAGAACGAGGCCGAAGAGCCAGTCTTGACGCCGAAACGCGCCACCCGTCCAGAAGTACTCGCCTGGCACCTGGCAGCCGAAGAAGATGGCAGCGACGCAAAAGACCCGCCACCCGAACGCCCAGCCGATGGCTGCGAAGATGCCGACCCAGAACATCAGGTCGAGGCTGGCGAGGAACTTGAAATAGGCGAGGCTCGGAGCGTGCATCGACGACCAGAAATGCCCGAGCGCCGTCCAGACCGGCGGCGGGTTGTACCCATGATCGGTCTGCATGCCGTTCCAGTATTCGAGGTTCGAAGACTGGCGGAGGAACCTGACATCGGATTTGAACGCGTCCCACCTCTCTGGCGTGAAGCGACTGCGGCACTCATCGGGATGCTCGAGCGCGGTGCGCCCGGGTACGATGCGATCGACGGCGAGATCCATGATCTTGCGCGCGCGCACCTCGTTGCCCTGACCCAATTCGGTCTGCGCCACCGCCGTGCACAGGTAAAGCCGTTTGTAACCGAGCTCGCGCGGGTATTTCGAGCCGAGGTAATAATGAAAGAACTCGTGGCGGTGATAAAAATCCGCATATCCCACGTCGCCAAAGCTGAAGTACGCCGCCAGCGACATCACCGCGAGCGCCAGCGCAGCGCCCTTCGACCAGCATTTCCGCGGCGGCTTTCGCGCAGCGATGCGCGCCGTCTCGTAGACGGAGAGCGCCGCCGCCGTGAGGGCTAGCATCGCCTTGATCCAGTTGAGCGACCGGTAAACCATTGCTCCCGCCGGCAAGTCGAGCAACCACGCCACGATCGGCGTCCTGTACCCGGCCCCCACGAGCAGCACGCCAAGCAAGCCGGCCACGACCGAAACCGACACGAAGCGCCGATCCGACAGCGTCTCTCTGTTCTTCGCCAGGTACCGGAGAACGCCGATCAACGTCAAACAGACGAGCAGCAGCTCTACGCTGTAAACGCGAACAAACCATTCGCTGATGGATCGATTGACGGTTTCCATGCTGGGACCTGCGCCGACGGGGGCGCGGCTCCCAAGAGGCCCGCAGATAACCGATTTGGCTCAGCGAAGAATTTTGAGCCGAATGCACCCCTCTCGCAGCCACGGCGCGAACGCGCGAGGCTGGCGCGACGCGCTACCGCTCGGGCTAGCCCGGCGTGCGCGACAAGAGTGCGAGCAACGGCTCGGGGACGCGCCCGAGACGGCTGCGCTGCGGGAACTTGCCGACGGGAACGACCTTCGCCTCGGTGCCGGCGTTGTAGTCGATCACGGAAATGGCGTCGCTGCCGCTGAGCGAGACGAAACAGTAAAGGCCATCGGGGCTGTTGGTCGCCCAGTACGGCACCATTCCGACATCGATCGTCTTTTCGAGTGTCATCCCGTCGGTGAGAACGATGGAGACGGTGTTGTCAATCGTACCGCAATCGCAGAGCCTCTTGCCGTCCTTCGACAGCGCCAAACCGTGATGAGCGGAATGGTGAGGGTACTCGTCGTAATTGGCATACGTCATGAGGGCAAAGGGACTCAGCGGCTGGTCGCTTCTTTGCGTCTCTTTGCCGGCCACGAGATCGTATTTGATGACGCCGTTCAGGTACGAAAGCTGCGCGTACATGATGCTCTCGTCGGCGGTGATCACGCTCGGTCGAATGCCCCATTCGAACACCCACGTTTTGAGCACCTGAAAAGTATTCGCGTCGACTTTGATCAGCCATCGATCGCCGGCGGTGGCGTTGTTCTGGTAGGTAACCGCTTGGTACCCGACGTTTCCGATGCTGCTGTTGAAGATATACTTGCCGTCGGCGGAGTAGTCGTTCTGATGGGGATAGGCCCCGGTCGCGAACGAGCCCAAGATCTTACCCGTATGAGCATCGAGCACGTCGGCCAACCGCGACGTGCCCGTTGCGGATACGACGAGCCGGTTTCCGTCGGGGGAGAGTGCCGCATGGTCCGCCTTGGGGCTTTCGACGAACGTACGCCACAGCCGTGGGTGCGTCGCCTTGGTGAGATCGAACGCGGCGACGTCACCGAGATTGGAGCGCGAGACATAGAGCACGGTGCCGTCCGGCGAGACGAAAAGATCGTCGACGAACCGGTCGCCGGCCGCGGGCTCGAAATGATGAAGGAGCTGGGCGTTTTTGACGATGGGATAGGCGATGAACCGCACGAGGTCGGCGTTGATCGCCGCGGTCACCTCATCGCGATCCGGTATGACGTTGAGGGACCCGAGGTTCTCGAAGGTGTTGCCATCGAGAAAACTGACGGTGCCGGCCACGCTGTTTCCGACCAGCAGCACGTCACGCATCTTCGGCGGCGGCGTACTCGCGTCGACGCCGTTCCCACCATCGGCCCCCGCGACCCCGCCCGACCCGTCTCGCCCGCTGTCGCTTTGCCCGGCATTGCCTCCCGAGCTCGTATCGCTCGGACCAGCATCGCGGGCTCCACCGCTGCCCGCTGCTCCGCCAACACTGCCCGCGCCGCTTGCGCCGCTCGCGCCCGCGCGCGTACCAGCGGCGCCGGCCGGACCCCCTCCGCTTCCTCCTGTCGGCGCGCCGCCACTACCCGCGGCCGCGCCGCCGGCACCC
>DATHEQ010000200.1:0-19483 GCA_035318505.1 Polyangiaceae bacterium
CGCCGCTCGTTCCACCCGCACCGCTCATTCCACCCGCACCGCTTCCACCGACGCCGGCACCGCCTTGTCCCGTGGGCGCTCCACCTACCCCTGGCCCGCCGCTTCCGGTCCCACTCCCCGTCGTCCCCCCCGCCCCGCCAGCCCCCGTCCGGTTCTTCGGCGGATCCTCTCCGATCGTGCCGCTGCATGCGGTGAGGGCGGCGACCAGAAAGAAATGCAGCAACGGCAGCCGCGACCGACGGAGGGCAAGCTTCATAGTGCGTTCCTTTTCGAGACGCCCGACACACCTGCGACCCGCACGATGCGGCCACAGGCTCTGCTCGTCTTGTCCAATTAGGAGGGGGACCCCCTCCCAACCGGCTCACCAAGGAACGCGATTTCGAAGCACGGCCCCACCCCCGCCCGTCCCAGCGCGTCGCCGTGGCCCGTGGCCATGCGGGTCGGGCACACGACGAACGCGATGTTCCAGGTTTTCATCGTGGTCTCCCCGCGCTGGCGAGCGCAAACGCGCCCGCGAATTGGCAACACTTCCACGGCACGCCGAGCACGCACTCTGGCCACTTCGCAGGGAAGAGCGCTGGCGGTCGAGAGAACTTTACGGCGCACGCGCAGATACGAGAAGGATCGTGTGGCCCATACGCGCGGTCGAGCGCGCCGCACAGCACGGGCGTACATCATCCACCTGATTGGCCGGCGATGGCGTCGACATGCTGTGGGCAAAGGCTCGATGGCGCCTATCGGAATGGGAATCCACCTTGGCGGGACAGCCACTATCGATGGAGGCATTCGGGTCCATGAACGCAAAGCACAAAAAAGTCGCCAAGCCCGCCACCGCCAAGGAAGATTCTCCGCCCAAGCGACGGCAGGTTGCGCAGGAAATGCCGAGCTTCGATCAATTGCCCAAGGCGCCTACGGCGGCGACGAACGAAGACCGGCGTGCGTCGCCAGCGAAGCGCCCCAAGCCGAGCCCCGAGACGGACGAAGACGACGCAGCCCCCGCGTCGGCGCAGAGACCGCCTGCGGACTCCTGAAAACGAGCGTTCGTCAGCTACGGGTAGAACGCGATCGAGAGACCCACGCCTGCTTGATGCCAGGCGAGCCCCGAGAGCACCGAACCGCCGACCCAGCCCGTCTTCTGGCGAATCTGATCCTCGGCATCCGGGAAGATGCAAGGGCCCACGAATCCCTGCAGTGTCCAATGCGCGGCGAGCTCGCGCTGAAAGTAAAAGGCGACGGTCGCACCGTGTCGCATCAGCGTGTTGTACCTGTAGCCGAATGCGACCCCGAGATCCGTTCGTGCGTCCAGCCGATGAAGTCCCACGTAGATGGAAGCGCTCGCCTGAAAAGACGACAGCAGCTTGAACTCGGGAAACTTCTCAGGATCGGGGCTATAGGTCGCGAGGAGCGGCGTATAGGCAAAAGCGCCGTCCAATCCTGCGCGTAGCCAACCGGCTCGAAAGCCCAAGCCATACCCACTGAACGACCCTTCCGTTGCGACGAGGGCAAAATGGCGCTGGGTTGGCCACGGGCGGTCCGAAACGTATGTGGCCGCAGAAACCACGCCACCTTCGGTGACGCCCGGAAACTGGGTGGGGGATGCTTCGTCCGGCGCGATCGAAGGTGCGGCGTGCGCAGGCGGCGCGTCGGACGGTGCGGGCGAGGCGTCCGGGGGGGAGCTGGTCTGCCCTGCCGCACCGGAGCTCAGCACCAGCACCAGGGCGAACGCCCGCATCCTGACTCGCCGTAAATGTGCACACGCCGCTGCTCGAGTCTCCTTCATCCAGACACCGCTAACACGAAGGTCCCTGGGCGGGTACCACCCTCGAGTGCGCCATGGGCCCCTCTGCGCGCGGAAAAAAAAAGCGCGCGCCGTGTCGATCCGCGATGGCCTCGTTCGTCGGGACCTTAGATGAACCGCTCAGCCGAAGGAGACGAGAAATGAATCGGAGAGACCTCTCGATCGCAGCATGTTTGTTCGTCGCTGCTTGCGGTAGCGCGCCCGACGGCACGGCCGCGGGCTCCCAGCCGGCAACCTACGCCGACATGACCTTCGAACAGCGCGCGTTGTTCATGAACGACGTCGTGCTGCCGCAGATGACGCAGACCTTCGTCGCGTTCGATCCCAAGTTCGCGAAGATGAGCTGCGCGACTTGTCACGGCGAAGGCATGCTCGACGGATCCTATGCCATGCCGAGCGCGCGCATTCCCAAGCTGCCGGCGAGCGAAGAAGCGTTTTACGAATATCTCAAAGACCCGGAGCATGCGCGGTGGAGCCAGTTCATGCTGGACAAAGTATGGCCTGAAATGGCCACTTTGCTGAAAGTACCGATGTTCGATCCGGCGACCCACGCCGACGGTTTCTCGTGCAGCAACTGCCACACGGTGGAGAGCGTCGGCCACTGAGCAGACCTACCCTGCGGCGTCGTGCGCACCGTTGGCCACAACCGTGCTCGTCATCGCATAGTGACCAGCGGCGACGTCGCGGACGCACGCAGATTCCGTCTTTTCACTTTTCCTGCACTGAGGACGGCTCCACTCAGCGCAAACCTGATTTTTCTTCGACCTTGGAAGCAAAGTGATTCTGGTCAATTGCGCTATTTCGCCGATCGAAAGGCTCACTTTGGGAAAACTCTGCACACCTCCGACTATTGCACCATGAGACTTGCGGCCCATACTCGGCCTGGGATTCGGAGTTGGTCGGCGATCGATGACTTGGCTCGATCGACGACTCGCAACTTCGTTGAGTCCCGGAACAGGGGCCGTTGGAATGCGAGGTATCGGGTATTGTCTATTGGGCGCGCTCACCGGCGTGTTGGCTTGCGGAGATATCGACAATGGCACCGTCGCCCGCCCTCCTCGTACCAGGGATCCCGCGACCTCAACGACGGGCACCGGCAATACGAATCCAACGACGGGCAGTGGCAAAATAGCAGATCCCAATGGCGGCAGCGGCGGTAGCACGAACCCAGGTTCCGGCGGCGCGACCGGGATGGGCGCCAGCGCGGGTGCCGGCGGAAGCGCGGGCCGTAGCGGCAATACCGGCGTTGCCGGCAGCGGCGGCGACACGACAGGCGCTGGCGGTAGCGGCGCGGGGACTGCTGGTGTCGGCGGCAGCGGCGGCGCCGGGAGCACCGGAATCGGTGGCAGCGGCGGAGTCGGAGGAGCTGGAAATGGCGGCGCAGGATCGGGCAAAGACGCCGGTGCCGGCGGTGCAGCGGCAACGGGGGGCACCAGCTTAGTCGATGCTGGCGCGAGGATCGACGCAGCAGCAGGCGGCGGCCCGACCAACGACGCCGGACCGAGCAATGACGTCATCGTCGCGGACCGCCTCACTCCCCCTTCCACATCGGGGTTATGGATCGCGCCCAATCACCCTTGGTACGAGTGGAGCGCTCTGCCCGCCGATCAGGTGCCGTGGCAACACATCACCCATCTCGGCCTCGGCAACTTGCAGCCGCAGCTATCGGGCGGCAAATACATCGCGGGCGAGCCGCCCGGCTGGGGCAGCGGATGGACGGGGTTTCGCGACGCCGCCAAAGTCTTCGCCGATGCCGCTCACGCGGCCTCCCGAAAGGCTTTCATGATGCTCGGGGCGGCGCAGTCCAACACCGGTGACTACGCGGGTGTTTGGAACGCGGCCACCGCCTCTGCCAACATCGATGCCTTTGCGGACAACATCGTCGCGGTATCCAAGGAGATGAGCCTCGACGGCGTGGAGCTCGACTGGGAAGAGGATATCGACTACGCCGCGCTCGTGGCGCTCGCCCAAAAAATTCGCGCCCGCTGGGCCGACGGGCTCATTTTCATCGACGTCCTGCCCCTCGACGACGGCAGCGGTATCTTTGCCGCCGTCGCGCCAGCCAAAGACGACATCGACGCGTTCATGCCGATGACGTTTCTACCCATTCCCCAATGGGGCGGTTGGGTCTTGCCGATTCCGCTCTCGCCGCTCTATGGCTATCCCGGCAACGGCTACTCGGTCGACGACAACCTGAAGAAATGGACCACCGCCGGCGTACCCGCGTCGAAGGTCATCATGGGCGTGGGCGGATTTGGATCGGTGTGGGGCGACTCCAACAACGATCGAACTGCGCCTATCGCGCCATACATCACGGTGACCGGTTCCGGCGGCGCCGATAGTGAAACCGGCAATCTCTACGATGACCGCGTCGTCACCTGGAGCTGGGTCAAGGGCGTTCTCAACGGCAATCCTAGCCGAATGATCGAGGGCTGGGACGACACGGGCAAATGCTCCTATTGGCACGCGCCCGCCACCACCGATCTCGTCGCGGCGACGGCGCAGACCAAAGCCATCCAGGCCAGTCTCATCTTTTACGAAACACCGCGCTCGATGACGGAGAAAATGAATTACGCGCGTGCGCAGGGCATGCGAGGCATGAATTTCTGGACGTTGAGCCAGACCATGGACGGCACCGCCAGTCCCATCTTGGAGACGATCATGCCGTAGACGACGTTCCGTGCAACGACGACACATGAGCGCGTGCAGCGGTTCGATGCGCGCATCGAACCGCTGCAACATGGTCAGCGCGTTCTCGCAAATGACGCCGCGCAATCCTGGCACGGAAGTTGTTATCAACCGCAAGGGATGCTGGCCGAACTCGGTTTCAGATTCTTGCTCGGCGGAGCCATCGTCTCGCTCTTCGCCGCCTTCGCCGAAATGTGGGACCCGAAAACGTTTGCCGGTCTTTTCGGCGCGGCACCGTCGGTGGCGCTCGCGACGTTGGCATTGGGCTTTTATCAACACGGCGGCTCCTACGTGGCCATCGAAGCGCGTGCCATGGTCATGGGCTCGATCGCGCTCCTCGCCTATAGCGCTGCGTGCGTGGCTATCGCCAAGACGAGACGACTGCCGCTCGCGGTCGGCGCAGCCGCGGCTTGGACGGTCTGGCTGGTAGCCGCCCTTGGACTCTGGCGGCTCGGTGCGATGACGGGGATCTTGTGATGACCCCCCAATGCAAACCCGCCGGTTTGAAAAAGACGAAGCTATGGGAATACGGCGTGCGCTTCGCCTTCGGCGGGCTGGTGACCGCCGGCGCGGGGCTCGTCGCGGACGGGTACGGACCCGAGCTCGGCGGCTTCATGCTCGCGTTTCCCGCCATTTTGCCGGCAAGCCTGACACTGATAAAGCAACATGACGGGCGAGCGAAAGCCGTCGATGACGCCCGGGGGGCGCGCCTCGGAAGCCTAGCGCTCGCAATCTTCGGCGTTACGGTTGGGTACAGCGCCACCTCGTGGCCGCCCGTAGCGGCTCTCGGTCTCGCCACGCTCGCGTGGATCGTCGTGGCTGTGGCGTTGTGGGCCATCGCGTACGGCGGCGGGTCTGCCGTCGCGCATCGATTGAATCACTGACGAGCGATGCGCGTTGGTCGCGCGTTCGGCGTAGGCCAAGAGTTCGGGTTGCGCTACGGCTGCGCGGGGAGCAAGTCGAAGACCGCCGCGTAGCTACGCGAACAAGGAGGATTCGATGCAGGACATCACCGAGAGCGCCCGCGAAAAAGTTCAAGACGTACTGAGTCGCGTCGAGAGCGCGAACCTATCGACGGGTGCTCGCTCGCGACCTTTGTTGGGCCTTCCGGTCCGACGCGTCATCCCGCAGGACATCCACTCTTTGATGGATTACGCGAATGGTGCCGCGGGGCTCCTGGCAGCGTCATTCGCAAACACGAGTCGCGCAAAATTGGCAAACTCCACGCTGTCCGCTGCTTCTGCCGGGGTTTCCGTGCTCACCGACTACAAGCTCAGTCTGGCGAAGGTCATCCCCATCGAAGTTCACGAGGCGGTCGACTACGCTTGGGGGATCAGCAACGTCGTCGCCCCTTTCGCGCTTGGATATTACCGCGAGGACAAGGCGGTCAGCTGGATGCAAATGGCCCTCGGCATGGGAACCATCGCGGCATCCCTCTTCACGGACTATCGGTCGTACAGCGGCAGTAACGGCAGCAACAACCACCGTCGGAGCACCCAATCGAGCGGCCAGGCGCGGTCGCAACCGAAGCGACGGACCAAGAAGAAGAAGGGTTAGCGAGACGCAGGCTTCGCCGCGTTTGGACAGCGGGGGCTCCCCGCCGTGGGGGCCTTCGATCTACCCAGTCAAATCGACGCGAGAAAAGGGGGGCGTCGCTGCGCCGTACTTTCGTCTGCTTGCTTTGGCGGTCTCAATGCCAAACCTTCCCGAGTTCGAGTTCTTTGTGCTATCGCCACAAGAACTCAACGACAATGTAATCGGGGTTGCGATCAGAAAGGTGTATCGAGCGCACCTCTTCCCCGTGAATCGCCGCTAGAACCGGGGGGGATCATGCGTCCGACAAAACTGGGGTTATCGACACCTGGCAAAGGGGGTCGCAAGCAAACGCGGACCACCGCGCCGCCGGCGTCTGCGACGGCGAAAAAAAAAGCGCGCGCGCGTCCCATCGCGGCGACGGAACGTGAACGTTTCGAACAGGCGCTCCGCGCGGCCAATTCGCGCCTTGCCGCGATCATCGAGACGATTCCCCATGGCTTTGCCGTCATCGATCGCGAAGGGCGCTACACCGACGTCAGTGATCGGGCCCTTCACGCTTTGGGCATGACGCGGGCGGATGTGATGGGGCGCACGCTTTGGGAGGTCTTTCCCGAAACCGCCGGCGATTTCCGCGCCCATTGCGAACGAGCCTGGACCGACCAGCAACCGGTCACCTTCGAGTATTACCACCCAGCGCTCGCGTGCTGGTACGAGGCCTTTCTCCACCCGTCCGCGTATGGCTTGGCGATCCAGGGGCGCGACATTACCGCGCGCAAAGAGGCGGAACAGGCGCTCCGCGAAAGTGAGCTGCGGTTACGCACGGTGTTGGAAAATACCCCCGAGGGCTATGCCATTTACGACGCCGATCGGCGGATCGAATATGTCAACCCGGTACTCCTCCGGCTCACGAACTATCGATTCGAAGACATTATCGGCAAACGTGACGAGGAGCTCTTCCCAGAGACGATTACGGGCACCTACGTACCGCCTCTGATCCAGGCCTACGAAACCGGGCTTCCCCAGACGTTCGAGCTCGACACCATTGGCGTCACCGGCGAGAGCGTCACGAAACTCATGAACTACGTTCCGATCAAGGATGCGCGGGGCGCCGTTCGGCAGGTCATCGTAGCAACGTACGACCTCACCGAGCGAAAGCGCTTCGAGCGCACGCTGGTAGAAGCGGACCGGCACAAAACCGAGTTTCTGGCATTACTTTCGCACGAGCTCCGCAATCCTCTGACGCCCATTCGCTATAGCCTCTTCGTGCTCGATCGCGCAGAGCCTCTTTCGGAGCAAGCACGCCGTGCCAAAGAGATCATCGGCCGGCAGGTCGACCACCTGGCCCGAATCGTCGACGACCTTTTGGACGTGACCCGAATCTCGCGTGGCAAGATCAAGCTCCAGCGCAGCTCGCTCGACCTGGGAGCGCTCGTGCGACGTACCGTCGAGGACTACGCCGCGCTCTTCGCGACCAACAAGCTCGAGCTCGACATCGACACCGTCCCTAAGCCTCTCATCGTGACGGGAGACCCCGAGCGCATCGCGCAGATCTTGGGCAATTTGCTGCAGAACGCCGCGAAATTCACTCCCGCCGGGGGGCGCGTCGCAGTGACGCTGAAACCAGATCAAGCAAGAAGGTCGGCCCTTCTCGCCGTGCGGGACACCGGCGTCGGCATCACGGCCGAAGCGCTCCCCCGGCTTTTCGAGCCATTCGAACAGGCTGCGGAGACGCTCGATCGCAGCAGCGGAGGTCTCGGGTTGGGACTTGCGCTCGTGAGGTCGCTGGTCGAGATGCACGGCGGCACGGTGCAGGCGGTCAGTGAAGGGCCGGGGGCCGGCGCCGAGTTCGTCGTGCACTTGCCGCTCGAAATGGCTGGCGCGACGACCGACAAGGTGCGCGCGCAGGCACCAGCACGAGGCCCCTCTCGACGCGTCCTCATCATCGAAGACAATCTCGATGCAGCGAGCGGTCTCGCCGATTTCCTGAGGATCGAAAACCACGACGTGCAATTGGCTCGCGATGGTCGCGAAGGGGTGGACAAGGCGCGCCGCTTCCGACCCGAAGTCGTGTTCTGCGATATCGGCCTGCCCGGAATGGACGGCTACCGTGTAGCCAAGGCATTTCGCTCCGATGCGCGCTTGCGCTCGGCGTACCTAGTTGCTTTGACCGGCTATGCGCTTGCGCGCGATCGCGCCAAGGCACGGGCGTCGGGGTTCGATGAGCACCTCGCCAAGCCGCCCGGCCTCGACACACTTCGCGCGATTCTCGCCAAATGCGCCCCGGTCCCGCGGCTCGACGCTCGTCGCCGTCCCGAGCATCTGCGCGAACACGTCAAGCGGTAGAGATCACAGCTCCGATGGCGCGCTCGACGTGTTCGGCGGTGCGCGAAAACGACAGGCTCTGAGCTGCCGCGCGCATCGCCCGCGCGGCCACCACATACGATGCGAGCCCGAAGGCCGTGCTCGTCAACAAGAGCAAACCTCGCCGCCGTTCGGAACCGAACGACGACAGGAGCATGCCGAAGGACGAAAGTCCTAGCACAGCAGCAAAGCCGAGCTCATACGCCGGCTGTTTGAGGTTTCGCAAGTTGTCCGCAAGCTCTCGCTTGAACATATCGGTCTCGCGACTGATGAGCTGCCGCACATCGCGGGTCGCGCGGCGCGCAAGCTGTTCGGTATCGTCAGCGTCTTGGTTTCTCGCTTCTTCTTCGGTCGGGGTCATTGCCCGTGTCGCAGCAATAAAAGTGCCCGTCGCCATGCGCATTGGCGCGCACACTCGCCAGCGCCCACCGAGACCTTTCAATCCGTGGACAGATCCACGACTCATCCTTCGTCGATCGCGGTACAAACGATGACTTGCGCAGCAGCTCGTCGCCGATTCCGTCGCCCTCGAGCCGCCACAAGGGCCATCGGGCGGGCGGGCGTCCAACCTCAGACGGGCGTCACCTGCGTGATCGGCACTTTCGTTTCCCCGAAAACAGCGCGGCCGTTGGAGGCGATCACTTGCTGATAAAAGCGATAGGAGTCTTTCGGAACGCGCCGCAGCGAGTGGTAGTCGACGTAGACGAGGCCGAACCGTTGTTTGTAGCCGTCGGCCCACTCGAAATTGTCCAGCAAAGACCAATGATGATAGCTGCGCACGGGCACTCCATCGCGGATGGCGCGTCCGAGCTCAGCTAACCCGCGATGCAGATAGTCGACCCGGTGCGGGTCGTGAACTTGCCCGTCGAGGAACACCTGATCGCGCGTCGAGAGCCCGTTTTCGGTGATCGAGATGGGCAGCTGATACCGCTCATACATGAAGCGCGGTCCCCAATAGAGCGCCTGGGGAACGATGGGCTGCCAATCGACGCCCGACCGCGGGTACCCCGGCGGCAATGGCACGAGCTCCGGCTGCCCGCCTTCGGATCGCCGGCACCCGCGCGACGTGTAAATGTTCAGCCCGAGAAAATCGATGGCTTCTTTCATCCGAGGAGCATCTTTCTCGAGCTCCTTCGGAACGTCGGCGCCATAGGCGCGCAATCCATCCTCCGGATAGCTCCCGCGCAGCACCGGATCCATCCACCACGCGTTGTTGAGCAGCGACTTGCCGTCGACGGCAAACATCGCGGCGCGGGCGGCCTCGACGTCCTCGCGAGCCTCGGAGACCGGATGACGCACGCTGAGCGCGAAGGCGCAGCCAATCTTGGTGGCAGCGCCGGGCTTGGCAGCGGCGCGCATGGCGCGCACGGCTTCGGCATGGGCGCGCATCGAGTTGTGGGCGACGGTGAGCACCTCGCTGACGCCGAGCTTGAGTCCCGGCGCGTGCACGCCGTTGCCATGGCCGAGCTCGACGTAAATGCTGGGCTCGTTCTGCGTTAGCCAGATTTTGACGCGGTCGCCCAAGCGCGACACCGCGAGCGCAGCATAGTCGGCGAACCAAGCCGCCGAATCGCGGGCAAGCCATCCTCCTTTTTCGAAAAGCGCCTGCGGATAATCCCAGTGAAACAGCGTCACCATGGGGACGATGCCCGCTTGCCCCAGCTCGTCTACGAGGCGCTTGTAAAAGTCGAAACCCTTTTCGTTGACACGACCACGCCCCTCCGGAAGAAGGCGCGTCCAGGACAGGCTGAGGCGATAGGAGGTCACGCCGAGCTCTTTCAGCAGCGCAACGTCTTCTCGATAGCGATGATAGTGGTCACACGCGACGTCACCGCTGTTTTCCTCGAAGATGGCCCCCGGCTTTTTGCAAAACACATCCCAGACCGAAGGGCCGCGGCCGTCCTCCGCAACGGCGCCTTCGATCTGATAAGACGCCGTGGCCGTACCCCACATGAAATCGGCCGGAAAGCCGGGCGCCGCCGCAGATCCTCCGAAAGGATTGGGCGCCTTGGGAGGACCGGCTGCGTGATTGCACGCCGAAAGGAGCGCGGCGCCCGCGGCGGCGCCCGTAGAGCCGAGAAAAGATCGCCTGTCCCATGCTGTGCCGTTCATGAATCGATTCTCGAGCATTCTCCGACCGTCGTCATCAACTCCTCCGCGCATGGGTCACCTTCGTCACAAGATCGCCGCGAGCGGCGACGTCGCCATGCTCACGGCGGATAATCGAACAGGTTCCCCGTCAGCATTGCCATGGACAGAACGGTCCAGCTCAAGTTGTAATAGCGGCTCCTAGCGAGCAGCTGCCCCGTCGCCACCCGCGCATAAGCATCATCGAGCAGCGTGCGAAATTTGGCGTCGTGCATCGCGCCGACGGCCGCTCCTCCGACGAAGACCGCGGACTGCGGACTGCCAGCCGGGGTGGCCGGGTCGCGGTGCGCCGTGCCGTCGAGATCGTACCCGTCCACGATGTTGCCGGCCCCGATCGCGGCGAAGAAAGTGCTGACGCCGGCAAGGTAGCTCGCTGCGCGCATATCGCCGTAGTAGCAGTAGTCCTGTCCGATCCTAAAAGGCATTCGCGCCGAATCGTATTGATAATTCGTGGCCGCGCCGGTCGAGGGCGGCTTGGGAACACCGTTGACGTCGCACCAGGCTGGCACGAGCCCATTCGTCGCGTTGCCGCTCGCGGCATTGAGCGACTTGGCGATAACCGCGTATCCGGTATCGATGACGCGATTCCATTCGTCGACCTTGCCCGTCACTTGCCCGAAGACGCGATATTCGTTGGGCGCGAAGTACGACGGATTGAACACGACGTTGCCGCCCCAGGTGTCACCGGGCAAGACCAAGTCGCCCTGTCCATGATCGATCTCGAACTGCCAGATGCGCCCGATCTGAGCTTTGGCCACGTCGAGGTAGGGGCTCGTCAGCGTCCCCGAGCCGCCCCACTTGCGGCTCGCCATCACGAGCGCCCATGCCATGTCCTCGTCGGAGTCGGTCGCCCCGCCAGTGCCCAGCGTCGCCGTGCCCGCGGCATTGATGTACCAGTGCATCAAGCCATTCGAGTCGAGCCAGAGCTGCGTGTATTTCCAGAGCTCATCGAGAAGGATCTGATCATCCATCACGACGGCCAAAATCATTCCGTAGGCGATGCCCTCCGACACGGTCGAATCGACTTCGCCTCCAGGTGAATTGGGGCGCCGAACACGCAAATGACCCCCAGCGCCGCTGGCGGTAACGAGCTCGCTCTTCCAGGCGAGATAGGTTTGGCGGACGTGCTCGGCGTCGGCGCCCGCCGCATACGTGCAGCGAGCGGCACGCCCGTTCTGCGGAAACGGAAATCGGTTCCCGGCGTCGGGCGGGATCGTGCCGGCCTCGGGTGGGATCGGGGTGCCGTCGGGCGGGATCGAGCTGCCGTCGGGCGGGATCGAGCCGCCGTCGGGGATCGAGCTGGCCTCGGGCGGAATTGAGGCGCCGTCGAGCGGGATCGAGGCGCCATCTGCGCGGGGGTCGCCGGGAGTCGCGGCCTCCATTGGAGCATCGGCCGCGCCTGGAATTTTCGCGTCGGCCGGTGAAAAACCATCTTCGGTCGCCGTACCTCCCGCATCCGATGGCGGCGCGACCGCCTCCGTAGAACATGCCCAGAGGAGCGCGCTCGAGGCGGCGATCAGGAGCGGCTTGGCGTTCATGGCGTCATCGAGAGGCGCCGAACCTCGGGCAAAAACGGTGGGGCGCTCAAGCAAGTACCCGGGGCTGGCCCCGAGAGCTCAAGAAATCCCTCGCGCCAGAGGCCCTACCGAGCCCTGACTCAGAACCCGACCGCGTACCCGATCGAAGGCGATATGGAAATGCCGACGTCGGGAAAGAGCGCTTGGATTTTGAGCTCGGCGAGCACGCCTTGCCCCGCACCCAAGGGGATCATGACTCCACCGCCGCCTCCGGCGAATACGCCTCCCGTGTGTCGCCAAGCCGTGAGCGTTTGCGTTGGGTAGACGCCCTTGGCCAAATCCGTCTCGACGATCGGGACATCGAGCTTGTCGTCGATCTCGGCGATGCCACCGACCACGACGATGTACGGGCGAACACGTACGCGAGCGAAGGGTTCTTTGCCGAACCAGAACGCGACGCGTGCCTCCCCGTGGAAATGGGAGAACGAGCGCCCGGGAGCGACGCCGAGCACGTAACCGAGGCGGGCTCCGAGCGTCACGTTGTCGGCGATGAGGTAGTCGAACCCCGCCATGATGCGGGTCGTCGCCAGATGTGGGCCGCCCTTGATGGCGTTTCCCTTTCCGGGGCCGCCCGGCTGCGGAACGCCCTTGTAAAGGAATCCATCTTGGTCGATGCACGAATATTGCGGCGGCGGCAATTGCTGCGGCGTACCGCACACGTCGTTTTGCGATCCGAGAAAGGACACGTCCTGCCCGATGTTCAGGCTGAGCCACACCTTCCTCACTGTCGTGACGGTGGCCTCGCGCTCGCAAACCTTGGCCTTGGTGCAGACCTCCCCCGGATCGCACTCGGGCGTGGCGTCGCAGAGCCTACCCGACGCTTTCGGTTCGGTCGCCGAATCTGGCTTGTCTCCGGTCTCGCACACGCTGTTTTTGCACCACAGGCCTTCATTGCATTCGGTGTCCTGCTCGCAGCTGACACCCCAGCCTTTGCGCGCGGCCGGCGCTTTGCCGGTGGGGCACCCCGGCAAACCCGGCGGACAATCGGCGGCATCGGAACACTTGGCCGGTGGCACGACGCCCGGAAGATGCGGCGGCTCGCCGGTGAGCGCGTTTTTGATGGGGACCTTGTTGGGCGCTGCCCGCGATCCGCTCATCGAGACGACGTCGCCCGCCGCATCCGTCGCTTGCACGAAGTAAACGAAGTCGCCGGTGGTGCTGCCCACGTCGTGACACGGCACCTCGGCTCCGTACCCCGAGCCAAGCCGGCGAAGCTCGAGCGTCTTCCACTCAGAGGTGCCGTACGGTTTGTACCGAGCGACCACCTTCACCGCGACGATGCCCGCGGGCAGCTCGACGTAAATGGGCACCGGCGTGAGCGCCATCTGCTCGGCGACCGGCGTGTGCGTCATATCGCCGCCGGCTGCGACCGCAGCCCCGCCGGACGCGCCGCCACCCGACTTCGATGCGGGACCTGCGTTGCCCCCCTTCACGGCACGGAAGATCTTGTCGATTTCGACGGTGGTCAGCGCTTTTTCGAGGGCGACGTCGGGGTCGGCCTGCAGCGCCTCGGCGAACGCCTTCTTGCCGTCGTCGGGACGGTTGAGGCCCGCGATGAGAACGACTCCGAGATCGCGGTGCACCCTCGCTCGCACTTGAGGACTGCACGCCGTCGTCCCGCACATCGCCGCCGCATTGCGGAGCTTTTTCTCGGCCTCGGCGAAGTTCGTCGCCAGGTAATCGGTGTTGATGGCCTCATCAGCCAGTTTGGTAGCGGCGGCGTCCTTGGGAGCGGCAGCCAGCCCGGAAACCCAAAGGAGAGCGCCGACCGTGGCAGAGACAACGGTACGGCAACGACGAAAGCGGCGATCCACGGCAGACTCTCCTCTCGAAAATGATCCTACTTGGCTAGATGGATGGGGGGGCAGCAGGGCGCCCCTCCGTTCGTAGAAACGGAACACTTCGGTTCAAAGCCAGATTCTTGCTCGCCGTCGTTCCGAACCAGTGGACGGGCGAAAGCCATGGCGGGGGCAGACGAGCCAATCAGGCGCGACTCCCTTGGGCGTAAGTGTCTGGGATTGACGCCGCCAGGCATCCGCGCAGCTCGGGATTGTTCGCCACCGCACGTTGATGGTTGGTATGTCCTTGCATTCGATGCGCATTTTGGAACTTGTTTTTGCAAGGCCTCGCTGGGTGACGTGCCGGATGATGACTTTCCTTCGCGTCGACGTCCCTATCGAACACCAAAAATGAATCTGCTGGGGAGTTTTCATTTCTTTTTCTTTCATCGCGGGGTCGATTTTTTTTGATCGAAAAAATCGGGAGCGGAACGCCGAGGGAACCTGGTGTGCGGCGTTCAGTTGAGCGACACGGTCCGGCGCACAGCGCGAACGCCTCGTGCACGGCGCATCCGACGACGCGCGCGCGTTGCGCGCCACCCGAACCGAAAAGGCATCGAGGATGCGAAAACACGTCGACAGGGCGTGGTTTCGATGACGATTTCGCAACGAGCTCGCCTCGTCAGGGCGACCTTGACAACTCGAACTTGTCAGTAGTACCTTGACTCGCCAAGGAGAAACCCATGCACGAACGCAGCTGCTCGTTTTGCTTCAAAGGTCGGGACAAGGTTGCGATGCTCGTCGCAGGCCCCGGAGTCCATATCTGCGATGCATGCATTGCGCTCTCGAGTCGCGTGCTCACCGGCAAGGCGACAGCCGCAGTTTCCAGCTGGGAGTCGCTGAGCGACGAAGACTTTCTTGCGACGGTGCCCGCCGCGGCCGCTGCCGTGAATGCTGCCGAAGCCGCGTTGCGAGATCACGTTCGGATGCTGCGCGCACGCGGCATCACTTGGAACCGAATCGCGACCACGCTGGGCGTCACGCGACAAGCTGCGTGGGAGCGATTCTCGAGCGCCTGATCGCATCGGCGCGCCGCGCCGTCACTGCAGGGCGAGCCACGCGGTGAGCGGTTGCCAGGCGGTCTCCTCGACATCGCGGGCAAACAGCAGGTCCGCATGGCCGTAGTCCGAGACTTCGCCTGCCGGGGGCAAGCGGCGCACCACGTGCGTCGTCACATCCGTGGATCGGATGGCGTGCGCCGAATGAATGCCGTAATCGCCGAAGCCGCCCGCTGCGCCCAGGTAGAAGATAGGAACGCGAATCTCGCGCAGGTGGTCTTCGAGCGGAAGCGGACCTTCCCCGCACAGAATGGTGTCCATATCCACGCCTTCCACATAGGCTTCGTGAGGGGGCGCCCCGATGTGCCACTCCTCGACGCGATGCACGGACGAGAAGTCGAGCCGCGTGATGTCCTCGCCTTCGACCGTACCGCCGTTCAAGTGATAAAAGGGCGTGACCGCATAGTAGTAGTAGGTCTGTCCCACCCACGTGTAGAGCGCTTGGCGATTGGCGAGACCGGGCCAAATGGGCGATGGGTCATCGGGCGCCGCTCGAGAGAACGCACCCAATTGTTGGATGAAACTGTTATCGACATCGAACAACCCCCCCGCCATGTCGGCGCGCCCCTGGTCGCGGCGCTGGCACGCCTTTTCGCGGAGATCTTCATGGTCAGGGGCGATCTCGGCGTAGATGTCGATGGGAGCGATGGCTTTGACGTGCCGCTCTCGCGCCGGGCGCACGGATTCCGCAGCCGCATACGAATACGTCAACATGGCACCGATGCTGAAACCCATCAGCGTCATGCGATCGGCGTCAGCACCTGAAACGCCGCGCACCAAGCGCGCGAACGCGAGCGAGGTTCGAATATCTTCCACGCTGGTGGCAAAGCCGAGCGACGGGTAGTCCGAGACATCGGCCGAGCCGGCAGGCGTCGTGCCCCAGCGGCGATCCATCCCCCACACGTCGATTCCGCGTTCGGCGAGGTACGCGGCAAGACCGTGGTGCGTTTCCCCCTCGCCGTCCGGCGGATGGGAAAGAAAGTTCGACGTAAACGAAGAGAAGGATCCGTGCTGCATCATGACGGCCTGGCGCGTCGGACGCGGTCGGAAAGGCGCGTTCTCGCGAACCACGCGATGCAGGCGGATCCGCGCGTTGGGCGCCTCGCCCAACCGCAAAACCAGCGTGTAATGGTAGACGTCACCGGCGATGCGCTCGCGATTGAATTCGGTGATGGCTTGGGTCGGCGTTTCGAGCGCGGATTCAGCCACTCCGCGGTCGAAACCATCGTCGTGCGGAACATCGGCCGCGGAGCAACCTGCAACGCCGCAAGCGAGGGCCAGACCGACGAGCTTGGGTGACTTGGACGGAGGCTTGGCCATGACGAAGGCAGCGTTCGAGCTCATAGCCAATCGACGCCGCGATCGATGGATCTTGTACAAAGAATCGGCTGCACGCCGCGTTGGGCAGCACCTACGAAATAATTCCACCGCGCGATGCTGCGGCGCCGCGCGGTGGCGTGTTCCAGCGCTCGGCTAGGCCGGCGCGTGGCAGCAGGCCTCGATGTTGTGTCCATCGGGATCGAGCACGAACGCGCCGTAATAATCCTTATGGTACTGCGGCCGCAGCCCGGGCGGCCCATTGTCCTTGCCCCCTGCAGCCACGGCGGCTTTGTAGAACGCGTCGACCGTCGCGCGATTGTCGGCGCGGAATGCGACGTGCAGTGGGGGCTTCTGCGGTGTGCCCTGGTGCAGCCAGAAATCCGGTTTGGGCGGCACGCCGATTCCAAGGACCACCGCTCCGCCCGTGAACTCGGTGGGCACTTCCATCAGCACCTTGTACCCAAGAGGGCGCAGCGCCTCCTCGTAAAAGCGGCGACTCCGCACAGGGTCACTCACGTCGAGTCCGGTGTGATCGATCATGACCCCTTCTAACATGACGCGGATCTTTTGCCGTCCCCTCCGATGCACCTTGGCGACGCATCGAACTCGCCCGCCATCATGCGCTCTCGGTCAACGCGTTGCGGATATCGTCGACGATCGTCTCGGGTGAGCGCATGGCGTCGACGGTGATCGCGTCGCCGGGTTCTTCGAGAATCGCGAACTGGCTCGCCAAGAGTCGTTCGTCTGCGAAATGGCCGGTCCGCGCCAGCAACCGGCGGTAAAGGTCGTCGTAAGTGGCGCGCAGGTACACGAGCCTCGTATCCGCGCCCTGGTAAATGCGCTCGCGGTACGCTCGTTTCAGCAACGAGCAGGCAAGAACGACGTCCCTCCCCTCGCTGCTCCATTGCCGCACGGCACTGTCGATAGCGGCGAGCCATGGTGCGCGGTCGGCGTCGTCGAGCGGGACGCCTCGGCGCATTTTGTCGACGTTCGACGCCGGGTGAAAATCGTCCCCGTCCTCGAAAGCGCAGCCAAGCCGCTCCGCGAGAAGCCGACCCACCGTCGTTTTTCCGGCACCGGTCGTACCCATCAGCACGATGATCATCGAGCCGGCCATCCATTCCACTCCGCGCACCGGGACGCCAGCGCGACTGCGAAGCTGCCCCGAGCTCGGCCGCGAAGTCGCCGTCGCGAGGCGACGGTGGAGGTGGGTGTGGGACGAAAGCGGGTTTTCCTGGCGCTGGAAGCTAGGTCCGCCTATGGTTGCTCTCTGTTGCCCTCCTTGGCCCGTTTCGGCAAAGGACACCTTTTATCAATTGCACGTTGCTGAGGGCGTTACGTGCGGTGCGCATCGACAGTCGCGCACCGTCTCCGTTCCGAGCACTCGTGCACCAAAAAGATCCGGTTGGGCAGGTAAGTGTGGTCACTTCGGTTGACCGAAGCCGCGTTCCGCCGAGATTCAAAGGCTCTATGAATATCACTGCCTCACAACATTCCCATTCTTCCGTTGCACCCGTTCATCATGCTGCGCCCGTTGCATCATCCCTTCCCACTGTCGCCTTCGACCAGCTGGGCCTCTCTCCCGACCTCCTTCGCGCCGTGCGTGAAACCGGCTATACGCACCCCACTCCCATTCAGGTGCGCGCGATTCCCCATGTTCTCGAAGGCCGCGACCTGCTCGGATGCGCGCAAACCGGCACCGGCAAGACCGCTGCCTTCGCGCTGCCCATTCTCGATCGACTCCTTCGATCGCGAGACCACAGGTCCGATCGCCGCCAGATCGGCGCCCTCGTGCTCACGCCGACGCGCGAGCTGGCCTCCCAAATCAACGAGAATTTCCAGGCCTACGGAGCCTATACCGGGCTTCGCTGCGGGACGGTGTTCGGCGGCGTCAGCCAGCGCGCGCAAGAGCAGATGCTCGCTCGCGGCCTCGACATCTTGGTCGCGACACCCGGCAGGCTGCTCGATCTCATCTCGCTGCGACGCGTTCCTCTCGCCAAGCTCGAAGTGCTCGTGCTCGACGAAGCCGACCGCATGCTCGACATGGGATTTTTGCCCGACGTGAGGCGAATCCTGGCCGTGCTGCCGAAGAAGCGCCAGACGCTGTTCTTCTCCGCCACCATGCCAGAGCCGATCCGGCAGCTGACGGAAACCATCTTGAACGCGCCGGTGCGCGTGGCGGTGACGCCGGTCGCATCGACGGCGGAGCGGATTACCCAGTCGCTCTACTTCGTGGACCGCACCAAGAAGGGCCCCCTCTTGGAGCACATCCTTGCGAACCGGACCATCGATCGCGCTCTCGTTTTCACGCGAACCAAGCGTCGCGCGGATCAGGTCGCGCTCCGTCTGTGCCAGGCGTCAATCGGGGCCAAAGCGATCCACGGCAACAAATCACAGGGCGCGCGCGAGCGTGCTCTCGCCGATTTCAAGAGCGGGGACATCCGCGTCCTGGTGGCAACCGACATCGCCGCCCGAGGCATCGACGTCGATTCGATCTCGCACGTCGTCAATTACGAGCTGCCCGAAGTCCCCGAAACCTACGTTCATCGCATTGGCCGCACGGCGCGCGCCGGCGCGTCGGGGGCCGCCCTTTCCTTCTGCGACGCTTCCGAGCGCACCCAGCTTCGCGACATCGAGCGACTCCTGGGAATGCCCGTTCCCAAGGTGACGCAGCATCCTTATCCCTCGGGGGATCAGGGCGGCGCGGCCGCCGCCGCAGGACCGGCAAACCGTCATCGCGGTGCATTCCGAAAGAGAGCAAGGAACGACTAAGGTCATGGTGATGGACCGTCAGGACGTGGGGAAGGAGAACGCGAAGGCTGTACCGTCGGCGTCCGAGAGCGGCGCAGATTCCGTCGGCCTTTACCTGCGCCAGATGAGTTGCTTCCCGCTCCTGACCCGCGAAGAAGAGGTCGCGCTCGCCAAGCAAGCCGAGGATGGAGAACGCAAGGTTCTCGGCGCCATCTTGCGCACCCGTGCCGGCGCGCGCGAAATCTTGCGTGTGGGAGCGCGCGTGGCAAGCGGCTCCGCGCGTCCGACGCCGGTTGTCTACGACACCGCCAACGACGTCGCGCAAGTGGACGACGAGGAGGCCATGCGACGCGTTCGGGGTCTCTTGAGCACGGCGGTCGGTCTCGCCAAAAAAGCAGAGCAATTGCG
>DATHEQ010000201.1:0-11639 GCA_035318505.1 Polyangiaceae bacterium
GCTTCATCGAGGAAAATCGTCATTTCTCGCCCGATGCTTCCTTTCCTGCGGCCCGCGCCTTTCGATCCGGTGAACCGGAATGGGTCGAGAACGAGGCGGAATACGCGCGCCGCTACCCGAGCCTCGCATCCCACCCAGAGACCCGCTCCTGCGCAGCCGCGGCGCTGCCGCTCGTCTTGGATGGCCGAGTCATCGCGGTCGCCGCATTCCGGTTCGACGAACCCCGCACCTTCGATGACGAGGAGCGCGCCGTCATGGTCGCCCTCGGCAGTCAAGCGGCCCAAGCTTTCCAGCGAGCACAGCTCGAAGCACGCGAAGCGCTGGCGCGCCACTGGCTCGAGGCGCTGGGAGGGCTGGCGAGCGCTCTTTCGACGGTGCTCACGCGCTCCGAGGTCGTGGAGGTGGTTGTCGAACGCGGAATGAAGACAGCGGGGGCCGATACCTGCACGATTTACGTGTTCGATGAAGACAAAACGGCGTTGACGCTGATTGGCGATCGCGGTGTGAGCCGAGCGATCGTCGATCAAATCCGCTTCATTCGGCCCGAATCGGGCAACCCCGTATTGAGTACACTTCAGACGGGAAAGCCAATCTGGGCTGAAACAGAAGCCGACTACATGGCCCTTTATCCGGCGCTGGTGACGCACAAGGCAGAGGGTCCGCGAGCGCGCGCATTCTGGAGCTTCCCGCTCATCTCCGAAGGGAGATCGTTCGGTCTTCTGGGAATGGGCTTTTACGCGCCGCGCGCTTTTTCGGCCGAGGAGCGCAAGTTCGTGCAGACGTTCTGTCATCATTGCTCCGAGGCATTGCGGCGCGCAGAGCGCTTCGAAACCGAACGCGCGGCGCGCGCGGCCGCCGAGCGGTTGCAAGGCTCGCTGGAGACGACTTTGCGCAGCATCGGCGACGCCGTCATTGCGACCGACGCGAGCGGGCGCGTCGCTCTCATGAATCCGATCGCCGAGAGTCTGACCGGCTGGAGTGAATCGGAAAGTCGCGGAAAGCCGCTCACGGAAGTCTTTCCGATTTTCAATGAACAGACGCGCAAGGAAGTGGAGAGCCCGGTCGACAAAGTCCTGCGCGAGGGCAGGGTGGTCGGTCTCGCCAACCACACCGTGCTCCTCAGCCGCGATGGCACGAGGGAAATTCCCATCGAAGACAGCGGCGCTCCCATTCGCGGACCCGATCAGACCATCCAAGGCGTGGTCCTCGTTTTTCGCGACGCCAGCGTGCGGCGGCGCGAAGAAATCCGTCGCTCATTTCTGGCGCAGGCAGCGGCCGTCCTGTCCGAGTCGCTCGATTACCAGACGGCGCTCGCGCAAGTTGCGAAGCTCGCCGTCCCCGAGGTGGCCGACTGGTGCACCGTCGACGTGCTGGAGGAAGGGCAGAGCCACACCAAGCAATTGGCCATGGCCCATATCGACCCGGCCAAAGTTCAGCTCGCGCGCGAGCTGGCCGAGAAGTATCCCCCCGATCCCAAGGCGGCGACGGGGGTGCCCAACGTCCTGCGCACCGGCCGTTCCGAGCTTTATTCCGACGTACCCGAATCCCTCCTCGAGGCGGGGGCGCGAGACGCCGAACATCTGCGCATCTTGCGCGAGCTTCGCCTGCGGTCGGGAATGATCGTGCCGCTCATCGCGCGCGGAAAAGTGCTGGGAGCCATGACCTTCGTCTACGCCGATGCCAACCGTCGCTATGCGGAGGACGACCTCGAATTTGCCGAGACGCTGGCCCAGCGATGCGCCGTCGCCATCGACAACGCGCGTCTTTACGCCGCCGAAACTCGCGCTCGCAAGAACGCTGATTTGGCGAGCGAGGCAAAAGACGAATTTCTCGCGACGGTGAGCCACGAGCTGCGCACGCCGCTCACGGCGATCATGGGCTGGGCCAAGCTCCTCGCTTCGCCCGTGCTCAATGAGGCGAAAAGGAGCCGCGCGCTCGAGACGATCGACCGCAATACCGTCGCCATGGCCGAGCTCATCGACGATCTTCTGGACATGTCGCGTATCGTGAGCGGCCGGCTCCGCATCGATAGGCACGCCGTCGACCTCGCGCATGTGCTGCGATCAGCCATCGACTCCATTGCACCTACGGCGGACGCGAAGCAGATCCGGATCACCCCCTTGTTCGACGCGGATTCGGCCGTTCTCGCGGGCGACCCGGGGCGGCTTCAACAAGTGTTTTGGAATCTGCTGAGCAACGCCGTGAAGTTCACCCCGCGGGGCGGCTCGGTGGACGTGGTTTTGCAGCGCGTCGATCTCTCGGCCGAGATCCGAGTCACCGACTCAGGACGCGGAATTGCCCCCGACTTTCTTCCCTATATTTTCGATCCATTTCGCCAAGAGGACGCGACTTCCACCCGGGCCCGCGGGGGTTTGGGCTTGGGCCTCGCCATCGCGCGCCGGCTCGTCGAGCTTCACGGCGGCAACATCGCGGTGCAAAGCCACGGAGATGGCCGCGGCGCGACGTTCACCGTCACGTTACCGCTCAGTGCCGTCGCCGCGACGATGACCGACGCGCAGGACAGTGCGCGCGCAGTGACCAAAGCGCGCGATCTCAGCGGGATTCATGTTCTCGTCGTCGACGATCATGCTGACGCCCGCGATCTCATTCGCGCGGTCCTCGAGACGTCCGGCGCCAAGGTCGATACCGCGGGCGACGTGGACGAAGCGATGCTCGTCTTTACCCAGCGCATCCCCGACGTGCTCATTTCGGACATCGGAATGCCCGGACAAGATGGTTACGATTTGATCGGGAAGATTCGCAAACTGCCCGCAGAACGAGGTGGCGGCGTCCCCGCCGCTGCATTGAGTGCCTACGCGCGCACCGAGGATCGCCGGCGCGCGCTCAACGCTGGCTACTCGATGCATCTCGCCAAACCGATCGAGCCCGGCGAGTTGATCGACGTGGTCGCCAGCCTGACGCGGTTCGCGTCGGGCTCATTGGCGCCGAGTTCGCCCAAAGCCTGACGGGCGCGCTTGCTGCACGCGCCCGTCTGACGAACCGCGAGCCAGGGGGGGCGCTTCACCGGAACGTGAGCGACCCCACGCCGTAACCGGCCGGCGTTTCCGAGTACGTGTGCGCGCGGGGGTGTCGTTCGGAGTGTCGATCGCACCACAGGCGCGCGCGATCGCTCGCGCGCTGCACCTCGAGACAGTCGGGACAGGGCGGGACGATCTGTTCGTATGTTGGTATCGACTTGGGCCGGTACACCAAAACTGGGCACGGCGCGAGGCGCAGGAGGCTTTCCGCCACGGATCCCTCGAGTAGTCGATCGATGCCGGCGCGGCCGCGCGTTCCTACGACGATGAGGTCCGCTCCGATGTCGCTGGCGAGCTGCACGACCTCGATGTCGACTTTACCCGCCGCTAGATGCAAGAAGATGCGCGCTACGGAGTCCGGAAGGTCGGCCGCCAGCTTCTCGAGCTTGGCGTGCGCGTCCGCTGAAAGATTGACGACACCGATCGCCCGTTCCCCATGGACGGCCGCGACATTGCCGTCGGGAAGGACGTGCACGACGTGGAGCTCGCCCCCCGCCGCGACCGCGACTTCCGCCGCGTACGCGAGGATCTCCCTGGACAACGCCAGGAAATCGATTCCAACGAGTACGATCGAGTGTTTCCCCTGATTTTCGCCGCTCGTCACGTGATTCATGAATCCTCCGGCTTGCGGTACGCGTTGCCTACGCGGCGTGCGCGTGCGTGCGTGCAACGAGTGCCCATTGCCATCAGCCGATCTTGCAGACGCCGTGCCGGCAGCCCGAGCGCCCCGGTTTCCTGCTCCTTAGGCCCGAGGGGAAGGGCGCTGACCCTTCCCCTTGTCCGACGATCAGCCGCCGTCCGAGGCGTCGCCCGATCGACCGTCACTCACGTCCGTGGAACCGTCACCGCCGCCATCGGCGCCGTCGCTGGCATCGGCAGCGGCATCAGCGTCAGCGCCGCCACCTGCATCTCCGGCGTCGCTGCTGACGATGAGTAGCAGCGAACGAGCCTGCGCCAAGTGCATGGTGACCGCGTCGCGCGCTATCGTCAGTTGCATTCGAAGCGCCGCGTTGACTGCGGACGGCAAGAGTACGTCCGTGATCAGCGTCAAAACCTGAGAATGCATCTCGACTTGATCAGTCATGTAAGCCCGGTCGAACGCAATCCCCTGCAGCGGCTGCAATGCTTGCAGCTTCTGCATTGCCATCGCGGTGAGCTGGACACTCACCGGGCTCTCGGCCGGGGTCAGCGCTGCGCCCGCGTCCGCGGCCACGTTGAGGAGGTCGCGATCAGCAGCGGAATGGTCGGTGTTCATACGTGTTGCAAAAGCTCGGACATCCGTGTTCACAGCCCTCGTCTCGGCGAGCATCGCCTCTTGAATTTCTCCGAGATTGGCGGCGTGCATCACGCCTACGATTTGTCCGTCCGAAAGTCGGAGAGCGTCGGGTGCGTCGCTCGCGTCGGCGGTTTGACCTCCGGTGCCTGCGCTGCCGGCCGCTCCGCCGGCGTCACGTCCACCGGCCGCTCCACCCTTTCCTCCGGTGGTTCCCGCCGCGCCGCCCGCTCCGCCCGTCCCTCCCGCTCCTCCAGCCGCATCAACCGCGCCACCGCTGCCACCCTTGCCGGCAGCGCCACTCTGACCGCCGCCGCCACGTCCGCCCGTTGCAGTCGCGCCCGATCCACCGCTGCCGCCGGAAGCGCCCGTCGTCGTGTCGTCATCACCAGAACAAGCCGGCGCACCCACCACGCTGCTGGCCAAGACCACTAACGATACCCAATGCCCGAGTCGCATCTTATTCTCTCCTCTTCGCCCTAAACGCCGACGCGATCGATAGCGCGCGCCGTACGAGTCGGGTGCGGCGTGTTTACGCAGCCGCGACACGCAGCGCCACGGGGCGGCAGGCTTAGGACAATTGGCCGTATGGGATCGTTCGAACTTTGGCCGTCCGGTAAAGCCTTTAACGTTTGCGGCTTACTTGGTGGCCGGTTTCGCGGCGGCAGGAGGGTCGTTGGGCGCGCGCGCGTCGACGTGCAGACCGTCGAATTGCCCCGCGCGCTCGAGTCTCCAGATGTCCTCGTCGGTGACATAGTCGCGGTGCAGCACTTCGCGTGCAATCTTCACTTTGGCGAGAAGCACAGGATCGGAAATCGCGTCGTGCCGCTCTTTACTGGGAAGCGCGGGAGGCTTCATCACCGAGAATGCGCCACGAACGGGATGCCCATCCAGGGTTTGCCCTTCCAAAAAATAGTCGCGCGAAAGCGTATCCGGCTCGGCGCGCGGGTCGAGCACGGCGTGGAGCTCGATCCCTCGGCCCGGGGGAACCACAGTCGCGCCGAGCACCGATCCCACCGGTGGAAAGGCGGGCGGCGAGCGCTGTCCGTCGAGGCGGCGCGTCGTGACGGTTACCTTGCTGATCGCGATCACCTCGGGACGCGTGTGCCAGATTCGAATGCCTTGGTCGACCACGCCGCTTGCCGATAGCTGCGGAAAGCGCGGAATGAGATCGGCAAAGAGGAGGATGGTGCCCTTGTAAGCGAAGGCTTCGAACGCCGGGTTCAAGAGCTCGATCGCATGGCGACCCTGGAGCGCGCGTCCGTCCTCGCCGAGCACCTCCACCATCACCAAGAAGTGCGAGTAGAGCGTGTCCTGCGCGCGCGCCGCGAAGCTGTGCGTTTGATGCGGTTCACGGCTCTCTTCGCGCATGCCGTCGCCGAAAGACCAAACGAATCTGCGCGGCCGGAACGACGTGACGGTGCCCGCGTCGGCGCGGGCCGCGCCCGTGCTCATGATGCGAACGTCCAAATCGAATTCATCCACCGTGTTCGGTCGGAGATGATGCTCGATGACCACGGCGGGAGCGGTATCGCAGCGCTTTACGCGAAAGGAAGGCACCGGGACGCTGGTGGCAACGTTGTTCTTTCCAAAAACGGTGACGCGGTGCGAAGTAGGCTGGCCGCGGTCATCCAAATACGAGCGCAAGGCGACCGGTGAGCCTCTTCCGGCGCCGACCTGATAGTGGAGAAACGCGTCGTTGCCGTCCGCCGTATGTGCTTGCACCGTCACCAGGTTTTCTTCCCCCTCGCACACCTCGTCCTTCTCGACGGTAACGGCGTCGATGACGGGTGCGGCGGCGGTCTCGCGCGATGGTCGCGGCGGGGCCTGCTCTCTTTGTTCGCGAGCTGGCGGATCGCTGACGTTCTGCGCCTCAGCGGGCGGCGCCGGCAGGGGCGCGGGCCGTCGCGACCTCACGATGGCGCAGGTGCCGAGGCACGCCAATGCCGCGAGCGCCCCCGCCTTGAGTGCTCGCGCGCGTCGCTCGTTCATGCCCCCATCAGTACCAACAGCCGTACACGTTTCCTGCCGAGTTCCACTGCACGGATTGCTCGGTATCGGCGGCCCAAACGCTCACGCCGCTTCCTTCCAGATACCCTTCCCACGGGTGGCCGCTCCAACCGCCGAGCCGATCGGGGCTGATCGATGTTGCCGTCGAAGCGGGATCGTCGCGCACGCTGGCGAACGTGTTGGCGCCGTCGTCGTCACTGTCGCACCGTCCGACGGCCATGCAGTTGGCCACCTGGCGCGCGGCATCGTCGCAGATGCTCTCGAAGCAAGTGACGTTGACGGCGAGGTTCTTCCAAAAGCCGATTCCCTCGTGGCACTCGCTCTCTACCGCGCCCATCAAACCATTCATGGCGTTGACGACGGCGTCGTGGGGATACGTGTAGGCCTCCACGGTACGCTTATCGGCCATGTATTGAGCATAGGCGAGAAATGTGGAACAAACGGCGCCGTTATTCCACGCCACGCCGCCGAAATTGACCCCTTCGATGAATCGGTATTGGAAAAGCGAATAGTTCGTCGGACGGGGCGGGGTTCCCACCAGAAGTCGATAGAGGCCTTGGCTGCTGTCCTGGCGAGACACCGTCCACTCGGAGGCCGCCGAGTCCCACAGCCACTTGGCGATGTCGCTTCCGTCGTCGCTCGGGCATTGCGCCGAGTTGCAGCTGCGCTGGTATCCGATGTGCTCGACCGAGGAGCCGCCGCCGTAGAGAAACGCGTAGATCGCACCGGGCGATACGATCGAGGCGCCGGGGTAACCGTTGCGGAGCTCGTCGGGATTGAGCGGTGTGCTGCAGTACGTTGGCCAATTGGTCGTCTCCGGCGAGTACATCGTCGCGTGTGTGACCCACCCATTTCCGTGCGCGAGCATGGAATGGGTGCGGTACTCGCCGACGCCGGAGAGCGTGCCCCCCACCGGGCCCTGTGATCGCGAAAGCACCAGCGCGCCGTCGGGGGCGTTCCACACCGCGGAAGAGGAACCACACGGCGTCGACTCGATCGCGGCGGCGTTCGCGGATCCTCCGAGCGTCACGAGGAAGAAAGCGGCCAGAGCCAACCGTGCGCCGCCTCGCAAGGGGGAAAGCCGGTGGACCCTCGCCTCTTTTCCGTTGTGCATAAAACCGGGACTGTCCAGCGAGGTAAAGTGCATCGTCCGCCCTCCGAAGTTGTGAGATCGCGCGGGCGGAGAACCGGACGCTCCTCGCCGTAGTCTTATCTACTTACCTTTCCGCTGTTGCAAATGGAAGTTGCAATTGGTCCCGAACCGTCGTCGGCATGCGAGCAATCAGCGGATCGCAACACGGAAGGGCTCGTTCGGCCGGCGTGCGAGGGATGCCACGAGCGCGGCGGGTCGGCGCGGACGCGACGCCGGACCGTGCACGATGTTCATCAGCATTCGGGCGTCGAACGGAGCACGCACCTTGGCGTCGTTGTCGAAATAGACGAAGACGTCCCGCCGCGTCGATGCGTCACGCCATCCATCGATGCGAGCCGCCCATCGTTCGAGGCTCCGGCGGCCATAGCCGCTTTCATAGAGCTTCGTCGCGCCATGCAGGCGCACGTAGACGAAGTCCGCGGTTACCTCGTCGAAGTCGGGATACCTCTTGGCGGTGTCGGCAATGCAGAGCGCCACGTGATGACGTCTCAGCAATGCGAAGAATGCTGGATCATGAAAGCTCGGGTGACGAACCTCCAACGCATAGCGAAGGCGGTGGTTCGCGCCTGCCGTCGTGAACGCGCGCCCTTCCACGCGGTGGTCGTGCTTCTCGGCAAGCCGAGCCGCGTCGCGCGTGGTTCTCGGTAGCAGGTCGAAGAACGCCGCGAGCCGGGCCGAGTCGAACACGAATCTGGGCGGCAGTTGCCACAGGATGGGTCCCAGCTTTTCGCCGAGGGCGAGCACGCCCGACGCAAAGAAGTTGGCGAGCGGCGTCTCGGCGTCCTTCAGCCGCTTCATGTGCGTGATGAAGCGACTCCCTTTGAGCGAAAAAACGAAGTCGCTCGGCGTCGCCTCATGCCAGCGCTTCACGCTTTCCGGCCTGAGGAGCGAATAAAACGATCCGTTGATTTCGATCGAATCGACGCTTCGGCTCGCGAAGGCGAGCTCTTGCTTGTGCGGCAGCCCGGTTGGGTAAAACACGCCGCGCCAGCCGGGATAATTCCACCCCGAGATCCCGATGTGCACGCCGTCCCTTCGCACGATCGCGGGTATGCGAACGTCGTGCCGAGGGGACGATGGTCAGAAGCGTGCCGTCAAACGGACCAACCGGGCGAGGCGCGGTCCGTGAGCCCTTGCTCGTAAGACGGGGACGCCTCGAGCTCGGCCTTCCATGCGTCGAGCAGACTGCGGTTGTCGTGTTGCCACGGATGAAAGCTCGGTCGGTAATATTCCAAATAGGGTTTGAACAAGGTCGTCAAGCGGCCCGGATCGAGGAAGAGAAACCGGAAGAGCCCGTACCATTCGCGTGGCGAAAACAGAATGCCGTCGGCCCACATCAAGCGGACCTGGTGCTCGAAGACCTTGGCCCAGAAGATCACGGTGGCGAAGACCATCGCCATGATGCGCTCGAGATAGCCGCCGCCAGTTTGGAGATACACGTCGTAGGCGACGGCCTTGTGCTCGTTCTCCTCGGCGGCGTGCCAGCGCCAGAGCGCAGCCATGACCGGGTGTGCGCCGTCGAGCATTCGGTCGTTGCTGAGGAGAAAGTGGGCGAGAAGGGCGGTGAAGTGCTCGAGGGCGCTGGTTGCCGCGAGTCGCCCGCGCGGCGTCGTCATTCGCGTCACTCGCGCGAGCAGACGCTCCACGCGTTGTTCCATCGCTTCGGCCGGGTAACCTTGGCGACGCAGCATCTCGTTGTAGCGAACGTGCTCGCGACTGTGGATGCCCTCTTGGGCGCAGAACGTGCGGGTTTGCTGGAGCAGGCGCTCGTCTTGCAATTGGCCGGCGTGCGCTTTGACGGCAGCGATGAAGAATCTTTCGCCAGGCGGAAAGAAGATGGAAAGGTTGTCGAAAAAGAGCGTGATCGCCCGCTTTCCGCCATGCCAATATCGCGGCACTTCGTCGCTGACATCGAATCGGAGGTTGCGAACTTCGAGCTCGGGTGCAGTCATCATGGCGAGAACTCTAAGGGCCCGGGTCCAACGCCGGCAGGTTCACCGGTGCCAAGTTCCTGTCATTTGGGGCCAAAGAGGCCCCGTGCAGGCAGATTCAGGCGCGCAGGCTGGTCCGCACCGGCCACGGGGGCAGCGGTGGCAACCCGAGGACTTCCCGCACCGGCGCGAACGACTGGCGATGGATGGGGCATGCGCCGTGGACGCGGAGGATCTCCACGTGCGCGCGCACCGGATATCCTTTGTGTCGCGCAAAGCCGTACGCCGGGTAGCGCGCGTCGTACTCCACCATGCGCGCATCGCGCGCCGTCTTGGCGAGGATCGATGCGGCAGCAATGCTGAGACTTTTTTCGTCTCCCTTGTCGATACGTTGCTGCGTGATCGCGAGGTCGCGCAGTCGCCGCCCGTCGATCAAAAGGTGCTGAGGCTCGACGGTGAGCGCTTCGACGGCGCGCTGCATCGCCAAGAGCCCCGCCCAGTAAATGTTGATGCGATCGATCTCGTCCGGTTCGACGAAAGCGACGGCCCATGCCAACGCATTTTCGCGAATCACCGGCGCGAGGCGGTCACGCTCCTTTTCGTCGAGCTTCTTCGAATCGTCCACGCCGGGCAGGCGCAATCCGGGCGGGAAGACGACCGCGGCGGCGGCGACCGGACCGGCCAAAGGGCTCATCCCCGCCTCGTCGATGCCGGCGACGCGCAGGACGCCCGCCGCCCAGAGCTCGCGCTCGTAGCGCAGAATGCCGCGCAACCGCTGACCTTCGGCGCGATGCTCGCGCCGTCGGCGGTCGACGGCCTGAAGGATCGCTTTGGCGGAAGGTCGTGGATCGGCGCGCAGGGCGCGTTCGATCGCTTCGGGCAAAGGCCGCGCGCCATCGACGTAGCGCTCGCGGATCTCGGCATACGAAAGGGGCAATCGGTTCATCGATGGCGCGTCCACTTGGCCTGACGCTCCGATTCTTTACCGCCACTTCGACGCAGGGAGTAGCCCAAACAGGCCTCGTGCTTGCGCTCCGGGGAAGGTCCGATAGCTTGCTCGTATGCTTCCCCACCTGCTGGTGGCGCAGCTTTCGGCGGCGATCGTCGTAACCCGCGCATCCGACGCTCGCGACTGTCCGGATACGGAACACCTCGCCGCTCGGGTCGAACGCATTTCCGCGAGCCCGCTCTCATCGCCGCAAAACGCGACCACGGTCGTCCGGGCCGACTTCTCGCGCGCAGGTAGCGCCTACGAAGCCAAGTTGCAGCTGACGGGGTCGCGCGAAGGTGAGCGCCTTCTGCGCGACGAGAGTCCCACCTGCGAGCCGCTCGCCGATGCGGTCGCCGTCGCAACCGCGGTGCTTCTCGATCCTGCGTCTCGTCCGCCCCCCGCCCGCGAGCCGCACGACCAAGCGCCGTCATGGTTCGCCATCTGGTTCTCGGGGCGCTTCGGGGCTGGGGCGGGGATCGTGGGGGGACCGAGCTGGGTCGCCGGAGGCGGGTTCGAAACGTCGCTCGGCCCGCTGACGCTGATCGAGCTCGGGGGGGCCCTGACCGGCCCGCAACAGAGCCCGCTCGGCGCCGGAACCGTCGAAGTTCGGCTTTGGTTTGCCGAGCTCGGTGTTTTTCGTTCACTCACAGGAGAAACGTTCAAGGTCGGTCCCACGCTGCATGTCATGGGAGGGGCGCTGCACGGCGAAGGCACGGAATACGCCGTGACATCGTCCGCTTCGCTCACCTGGTTGGCGCTCGGGGCGGGGGTGAGGGGCGACCTCGCCGTGGCGCCGCGCCTTCGTCTCGGCGCCCGATGGCGCCTGGTCGTACCCTTGCAAAACCACTCTTTTTCCGTGGGATATGTGGGCACGGCCTACGAATCGGAGGTCGTGGCCGGGGTGGCCGATCTCGTGCTCGATGTAAGGCTTTGGTAAACTGCGCAATTGAAGTGATGGCTGGAGAATCGGTGCCCCTCTAACCCATAGCGGGCGCTCCAACCAAGTCCGAGCCGTCGCGAGCATGACCGTCGAACGCATCTACGAGCTTCACGCGGACTTCGTTTTCCGCACTCTCCGCGCGCTCGGCGTGCCGGCCCGCGACGTCGGCGACGCGATCCAAGAGGTTTTTTTGGCGGTTCATCGCACGCTCGACGGATTCGAAGAGCGCTGTTCGATGAAGACTTGGCTTTTTACGATTTGTCGCAGCGTCGCGCGGGACCGGCGGCGCCGTGCGCACGAGCG
>DATHEQ010000202.1:0-15471 GCA_035318505.1 Polyangiaceae bacterium
TGAAGATTACGACGTCGGGGTGGTTGGCCGCAGCGAGCCGATGCAACGCGTCTTCAAACTCATCGGCCAACTCTCCGGCAGCGATGCCACCGCGCTCATCACCGGCGAAAGCGGCACCGGCAAGGAGCTCGTTGCTCGTGGTCTTCACGAAGTGAGCCAACGCGCGGCGGGCCCCTTCGTCACCGTCAACTGCGGCGCGATTCCCGAAGCGCTACTCGAGAGCGAGCTCTTCGGCCATGCCAAAGGCGCATTCACCGGCGCGCATGTCACCAAGCTTGGCCGGCTCGCGCAAGCCAGCGGAGGCACGCTCTTTCTCGACGAAATCGGCGAGCTGTCCTTGGGGCTCCAGGTCAAGCTCTTGCGGGTGCTGCAGGCACACGAGTACTCGCCCGTCGGCGACAACCGCGTGCTGCGCACCGACGTCAGAATCGTGGCGGCAACCAACATCGATCTCGACAGAGCCGTGGCGGCAGGCAACTTCCGCGAAGACCTCTACTACCGTCTCAACGTCATCCATCTGCACGTCCCCACCCTGCGCGATCGCCCGGAGGACGTCCCCGTGTTGGCCGAACACTTCTTGAAGCAAACCAACGAGCGACTCGGACGGAACGTGGCCATCACGCGAGCGGCGTTGCAGCTGCTCGCCGATTGGAACTGGCCCGGTAACGTGCGCGAGCTCGAGAACACGATCGAGCGCGCCGCAATCCTCTGCCAAAATTCGGCAATTGAACCCAATGATCTGCCGGCTCGCGTGCGCGGGCTGGCGACCAACCGCACCATCAGCCCCGAGCTCCCGAATGCTGGGCTCGAGCTTCGCGCCGCCGTCGAAGCGTTCGAAAATGAGCTGATTCGCCAAGCGCTCGAGCGCACCGGGTGGAACAAGAACCAAGCAGCGCGGCTCCTCGGCCTCAATCGAACGACGCTCGTCGAGATGTTGAAGCGCAAGCGCCTCGGTACGAGAGCCGCGTAACCACACCATCGCATGGCTTCGGCGCAGGTCGTCCTGCGCGCGATCACGAGGACGCCAACGAGCACGTCGGCGCGCGCATGTGCACGCGTCCTCCTCTCGTACGCGTGCTCTAGGAACGACGCGACGTGGCGGAATACCTCATTGGCCTGGCAATTGCGTTAGCCGAGCCGGAGGTCTCTTTTGGTCACTCTCTCCCGCCTGAACGGTAGCGTCGTTGCCATCAATCCCGATCTCATTACTTGGATTGACGTGACCCCCGACACGATCGTGTCGCTGCTCGGTGGGGACAAGATCATCGTTCGTGAGCCGCTCGAAGAGGTGATCGAGCTCATCGTCGCTTTCAGACGCTCGGTGGGTCCCGCTTACACGGGCAGCAAAGAGGGCGCAGTTACTTACCTCGACATCCATCGCGCCGAATTGCATTCGGGTCGGCAGCGCACCGGGCGCAGCACGCCGCCGCCTCCGCGCGGCAGCATCCCGCCCGAGGGGAAGTAACCGATGGACCTCGGAACGATCTTCGGTCTGCTTCTCGGTATCGGGATGATTCTCGGCGGCGATCTCCTGGAAGGCGGCAAGATCAGCCAGATCCTGCAGCCCACCGCGGCCATGATTGTCTTCGGCGGCACCATCGGCGCGACGATGATCCAGTTTCCGCTTCGCACCTTCCTGCGTGCGCTGAAAGCGGCCAAGACGGTTCTCATCGAGCCGAAAAATCAAGCCGCAAAGCTCATCGAGGACATCGTCGGCTTCGCCATCATTGCGCGCAAAGACGGAATCGTTTCCCTCGAAAACGTGATCCCCGACACCACCCATCCCTTTCTGCGGCGTGCCCTCATGATGGCGATCGACGGCGCGGATTCGGCTGCGATGCGCCTCGCGCTCGAAACTTCGATCAGCCAAAGCGAAGAGGAGGGCGAGGACGTCGCCAGGGTGTACGAGACCGCGGGCGGCTACGCTCCGACGATTGGCATCATCGGCGCGGTGCTCGGCCTCATCCAAGTGATGAGCCATCTCTCCGACATCGAGAAGGTCGGCGAGGGCATCGCCACTGCCTTCGTGGCCACCATCTACGGCGTCGGATTCGCCAACATCTTTTGCCTGCCGCTCGGTGGTAAGCTCAAGCTGAGAAACCGCGAAGCCATTGCGGTCAGAGAGATCATGCTCGAGGGGGCGCTCGCCATCCAAGAAGGGATGAACCCGAAGCTCGTGCGCGAACGTCTGGCGACGCTGGCACAAGAGGTCGAGGCAGAGCTTCTCGCTGCCGAGGGGGATCGCTCGCAGGTGAAGGCCGCAGCGTAGATACCCCATGGCGCGGAAAAAAAAGAAGCATCCCGAGCACGTCAGTCACGATCGATGGCTCGTCAGCTACGCCGACTTCATCACCCTGCTGTTCGCGTTCTTCGTCGTCATGTTTGCGGTTTCGCAGGTTGATTCCAAAAAAGTCGGGCGCTTCACGCAATCGTTCCACGACGCCCTCGAGTGGCAGGTCATGGGGCAGAACGCGGGACACTCGGCGGGCGGAACGGCCGTCATGCAGGTGATCCCGACCTTCATGGACACCAAGATGGCCAAGGCAGCGCACGACTTCGAGGAGGAAAAGACCGCGATCCGTCGCGGGCTCGTCAAGCGCCTCGGCAATGTCCCCATGCTGGCCGGCCTCAATATCCTCGAGGTGCACGGCGAGCTCGTGCTGCGCCTGCCCGAGAAGCTGATGTTCGATCGCGCTGAGGCGATCCTGAGGGGCGAAGGCGGAGAAGCGCTCGTCGCCATTGCCGAAGAGCTGGCCGAGCGCCCGGTGCGCATCCGTGTGGAAGGGCACACCGACGCTACCCCCATTCACACACCGCGTTTTCCATCGAACTGGGAGCTTTCTCAGTCGCGCGCCATGGCGGTGGTTCGCTTCTTCCTCGAAGACGGCAAGATCGCGCCGGTGCGCCTCGCGGCCGCTGGATACGGCGAGCATCATCCTGTCGCTTCCAACGATTCGCTCGAGGGCAAGGCTCAGAACCGCAGAGTCGATCTCATCGTCGTCGCCGATCTGGAAGGCGCGTCCACGACCGCAGCTTCACCCGAGACCGACACCGGTGCCCAAGCGGAGAGTCCCGACCACCCGAAGCCCGGCCCAGCGCCAGGCGGCGCGTCGGAGACAAACCGATGACACGCTGGACCGTCAGCCTGGCGACGGTGATGGTGATGTTCTTCTTGGGCCGCTCTGCCGCCGCCCAGCGGCTCGTCAGCGGCGGCGGCATCGGGATCGGCACCGGCCTGCAACGCAGCGATCTCATTGAAGAGGGTTTGTTCCAGCGCGCGCGGACACGCATCGTCGTCCCCTTCGATTTTCGTAACGACGAAGACATGTCGCAGGGGATCGCGCTGGTGGGCATCTTCGAAATCGAGCCCAAAGTCGGCATCGGACTGGAAGCCAGGTACGTGCGCTGGCTCGGCAAGGCCTTTTCGGGTTTCGTCGGAATACCGGCCATCATCGCCCCCAAAACGTTGGTCGGCGTCGATGTCGGGGTCGATCTCAGCATCCCGCTCGGGAAATCCGGCGTCGCGCTCTTCGTCGAACCTTCGCTGGCAGCGATACCGCTCGGGACCGATTTACCCGGAGACCATGTGCTCTTGTGGGCGCTCGTCTCGGTGGGGGTCCATGCGCAATTCTGAGCGAACGCCTAGGCGCGTTTTTTCGATCGTCGCGGCCCTGACGACTGCGGCCGCGGCCCTCGCGGGATGCGGTACTTACGGCGACCCGTGCCTGCGCACCACCGATTGCGGCTCGGGATTCGTGTGCGTAGAGGGAAAGTGCCAGATCGATGTCGGCGACATTCCCATCGACGCCGCACTCGGTGATGCACCGGGTACGAGCGACGTTCCGCGCGTGAATGACGTCGTGTCCGAGGGTGTAGGTCGCGACGCGAGCGAAGAGGGGAACCCACTCGCCGATTCCGCCGGCGCCGATACGACGCCGGACTCCGCCGGCGACGGCGATGGCGCGCCAACCTCGTCACTCGATGCGCCGCGCGATGCTGCGCAAGCCGATACACCGAGCGAGGCCGACGCTCGTGCCGCGGCCGATACCGGCAGCGGAAACGGCGATGCCGCGGGCGACGATGTGGGCGGTGATGCTGACTCGGCGAGCGTCAAAGACGCGACGGTTGACGCCCTCGACGCCGCCGGATGAACCATCGCGCGTCCGTGCCCCTCGCTGGCACCAACGATGCATTGTTGGTCGGCTGGAGGCAGCATGTTCCGATCGCTTCATATCGCAGCAACGGGAATGGCAGCGCAAGAAGCGCAGCTCGACGCCATTTCCAATAACCTCGCCAACGTCAACACCGTAGGGTTCAAGAAGGTCCGCGCCGATTTCCAGGACCTCCTCTACGAGACCCTGCGCGCCCCCGGCACGGCGACGACGGCAACCACCAATTCCCCCACCGGCCTGCAGGTAGGCAGCGGCACGCGCCTCGTCGCCACCACGCGCCAATACTCGCAGGGCGCTCTGCTCCAGACGGGCAACCCGCTCGACCTCGCCGTCGAAGGCAACGGTTTTTTCCCGATCCAGCAGGCCGACGGCACCATCGGTTACACGCGCGCCGGCAACTTCAAGACCGATGCGCAGGGTCGCATCGTCACTTCCGAAGGTCTGCCGCTCGACCCGCCCATCACCATCCCGCCGGACACGACCAGCGTATCGATCGGTGCGGACGGCACCGTCAGCGCTTCCACCAAGGCCGCGGCGCAGCCGGTCCAGCTCGGCCAGATTCAGCTTGCGAGCTTCGTCAATCCCGCCGGCCTCAACGCGATGGGCCACAACCTGTTCATTGCCACTGCCGCCAGCGGCGAGCCGCAGATGGGTATGGCCGGCGTCGACGGCCGCGGAACGCTACTGCAAGGCACGACCGAGCACGCCAACGTGGAAGTGGTCGAGGAGATGATCGGTCTCATCGCCGCGCAACGAAACTACGAGATCAATTCCAAGGTCGTCACGGCGGCCGACGAGATGCTCCGTAACGCCACGCAGATGAGGTAATTGTGCGGCGCTCCGGGCTCGCCATTCTTTTCTCGCTGGGTTTGCCGCTCGTGGCATCCGCCGAGCCGACCCAGTCGATCGATCATGCACGCCTTCTCGCCGGCGACGTCGTCAAATCGGCGCCGCCGGGTGTGGCCGAGATCGATCTCGGGCCAGCTCCGCCGCCCGGTGGCAATCGCTTGCTCACGCGAAACGAGATCGAGCTCATGCTCCGCCAGCGCGGAGTGGACACGACCAAGCTCACCATCCCGGTGTCCCTACGCATCGTCGGTTCAGCCAAGCGGGTCACTCCCGCCGAGCTGACGGCGATCATCACCCCCGCCATCGTGCAGAGGCTTCCGACGGGAGTCGCGCTCACGAAGGTGCAGCCGGGCTACGATATCGTCGTCCCCCCGAGCGCCACCGTGGGACCGATCGAAATCCCGCGTCACCCGCGACAGAAAGGGCCGTTTCGCACGACGGCCAACGTACAGATGGTCGCCGACGGCGAGATCGTGGCGCGCGTGCCGGTTCCCATTATTCTCGAAGTGAGCGAAGAAGGAGCGCGACCCGACGTGGCTCGCGGCGCGCGCATCGGCTTGGTCATCGATCGGCGATCGCTCCGCATCATGACCCAAGGCTCGTGTTTGCTCGACGCCAACATCGGCGACGTGGTCAGCGTCCTCGTCGTCTCCACCAATCGCGTCGTCAAAGCCAAAATTACGAGCCGCGACGAAGCACGTATGGTCGAGGGGCTGTGAAACAAGGTTCCTCCGTGTCACGTAGCGCAGCCGCCATCCTCGTTCTTGGCTGGCTCGTGGCGGGATGCGGTCCGCCCCACGTCGCTCCCTTCACGCCGCGCGAGCGCAAGTACGCGCCCGGCCAATACGCGGTCAAACAGGCCGACGCGAAACCGACGCAAGGTTCGCTCTATTCCGAGGCGACCGCGGGCTTTCTCGAAGATACCCGCGCCGTGCGCGTCGGCGACGTGGTTGTGGTGCGCATCGACGAGCAGGCCAACGCTTCGGGCACGGCCAACACCAAGCTGAACAAGAGCACCAACCGCGACGTCGGCGTGCAAGCGCTGCTCGGCCTCATGCCTGCGCTCAAAAAGGCGCACCCCGACATCGATCCCGAAAAGCTCATTTCCCTCGCGGCCACCAGCGATTTCGCGGGAGACGGCCAGACCAGCCGCAAAGGACAGCTCACGGGCAGTATTGCCGTGCGCGTCACCCAGCAAATGCCGAACGGTGACCTCTTCGTGGAGGGGACGAAAGTCGTCATGATCAACCACGAAGAGATCCACCTCTATATTTCGGGGCTCGTGCGCCGCGCCGATATCGGGGCCGACAACTCCGTCGCCTCCTCGCGCATCGCCGACGCACAAGTCGAGTTCACCGGTCGCGGCGACGTGGCGGATCAGACCGACCGCGGCTGGCTCACCAAGATTCTCGACTTCATCAATCCGTTCTGAGGCTCCAATCGATGTCTTTCGCTCGTAAGCTGTCGTTCCTTCGCAAGCTGCCGATGTTGGCGGCACTCCTCGTCGTCGTAGTGGCGGGGCCGGCGCATGCCGACCGCGTGCGCGACCTGTGCGACGTCGTGGGGGCACGCGAAAACCAGCTCCTCGGCTACGGCGTCGTCACCGGCTTGACCGGCACCGGCGACGACGTTTTTTCGGCCCCTTTCGCCGCTCAGTCGCTCCTCGCCCTCACCCGGCGCCTCGGTGTTCAGATCGACGCCGGCCAGCTGCGTTTGCGCAACGTCGCTGCGGTGCTCGTCACCGCCACCATTCCGCCCTTCGCCAGGCCGGGCAGTCACCTCGACGTGACCGTTTCTTCGATGGGCAATGCACGCTCGCTCTCCGGCGGTGTGCTGGTTCAAGCGCCGCTCTATGGCGCCGACCGGCACGTCTATGCCGTCGCGCAAGGGCCGCTCGTGCTAGGCGGATTCGAGGCCAAGGGGGCGTCGGGCAGCTCGATCAAGAGCAACGTGACGACCTCGGGGCGCGTCCCGAGCGGCGCGCTCGTCGAGCGCGAGATCCCCATGCCCTACGCGCCGGACGACGTCATTACCTTGGCGCTCAAACAGGGCGATTTTGTCACCGCCCAGCGGATTGCCGACGCCGTCAACAAGCTCCTCGGCGCGGGCACCGCCATGGCGCTCGACGGCGGAACCGTACGGGTGAAGTCCAAAGGCGATCTCGCCGGGCGCCCCGTGGAGCTCGTGGCGAAGTTGTCCGACATCGACGTTCAACCGGCCAGCTCGGCCAAAGTCATCATCAACGAGCGGACCGGCACCATCGTCGCCGGCGGCGATGTCCGGCTCTCTCCCGTTGCGATTGCGCAAGGCGGGCTCACCATCGTCATTCGCGAGACACCGATCGTGTCCCAGCCCCTCGCGCCATTCGGTCGCACCGGAACCACGGTCGTCACGCCGCACACCGAAATCACCGCCGAGCAGGAGAAGCCCTCGCCGTCGATGACGTTCCTCGAGGGTGCCGCGTCGCTCGCCGACGTGACCAACGCGCTCTCGGCGCTCGGCGTCGGCCCGCGCGAGCTCGCCAGCATTCTACAAGCCCTGCGCACGGCGGGTGCGCTTCGCGCGGAGATCATCATGCAATGAAAATAGAGCCCCTCCACCCGGCGGCGTTCGGTCTCGAGCGGATGTCCGCCGTACAAGAAGCGCAAAAGTCACAAGCACAGTCGACGTCGAAGTTGGCCGAGGCCGGGGGCAAGGAGCCCATCGATCCCGAGAAACTTCGATTGGCGCGCGAGTTCGAGCAAATTTTTCTGCGCAAGATGCTGTCGCCGCTCGAGAAGAGCGGTCACAACGCCGGCGCCTCCGCCTCGTCGAGCGGCGACGCCTATGGGTCGATGGTCGTCTCGGCACTTGCCGAAGCCGTATCGAAAGGCGGCGGCATCGGCCTCGCCGAAGTCATCGCGCGCGCCGCTTCCCAGCCGACCACCACCACCTACCCGCGACCCGTTTCTGTCAATATCACCAGCGAAAGCCATGACATCAAAGATCTGCTTAAGGATCCGAATCGGTGACCGTCCACTGGGTCGAAACAAGTACCTCCCACACGATGGTTGGCCCACCGTGTGCAGGAAGTTAGCGATCGGAGGATGGACATGAAGGTGCATAGCCACGCGATTGATGCGTATGCACGCACAGCACTCGCTTCTACTACGCCGGCACGCCCCGTTGAGCCGCCGGCCACACCGGTAACAACTCATAGCAGCGAAGCAGCACAGGTAACGGTTTCCGACGAAGCTCGCGCGCTCGCCGCGAATGGCGGAGCAGGAATCGACGAGAAGAAGGTGGCCGCGCTGAAGAAGCAGGTCGACGGCGGAGAATACAGAGTCAACCCACAGATGCTCGCCACGCGCATACTCGACGCCCTCGGGTAGCAGCCGCGACAAGACCTCGCCCCCGCTCGGGGGCGTCACCCAAGAACGACGATGAACCAGCCCAACGCCCTGCAAGAGCTCGATGAAATCGCGGGTGCGCTGCACCGGGTGCTGAGCGACGAATTCGCGGCGCTGAAGCGTCTCGACGCAGAAGCAGTCGAACGCGCCGCCGCCTGCAAAGAAGTTCTCATCGAGAAGCTCGCCGCGCTGCGCAACAAGCTGCCCGACGAGCCCGGGGTGCGCGCCACCATCGGCGGCATCCAAACCGCTTCGCACGCCAATCAGGCTCTGCTCATCCACGCGCGCGCTTGCTTGCGCGGAGCCATCGAGCTCGCGTCCGGCGCCTCGATGGAACCGGCGGCTTACTCACGAATGCCAGGCAGCGGACCCGCCCCTGCCCTGCGCGTGGACATCCGAGGCTGACGATGGGAATCACGAATCTCCTCGGCCTCGCGCGCGACGCGCTCACGGCGCAAGGCTTCGGCCTCGACGTCACCGGGCAAAACATCGCCAACGCCAGCACGCCCGGCTACGTGAAGCGAACGGCGATGCTGGAGACGCGCGCCGTCGGCACCGTCACCTACGGTGGCGTCCAAACCGCCGGAATCGCGCGCTCGGTCGACCATTTCCTGGACGCCCGCGCCTACGAAGCGGGCAGCTTCTCCGCCTCGGCAAAGTCGCGCGACGGTGCGCTCACTCAAGTCGAAGGCCTTTTCAATGACACCGCCGGCAGCGGTCTCAGCGACTCCCTCGAAGCCCTCTTCGGATCCTTCAGCGCGTTGGCCACCAACCCCAACGATCCGACAGCGCGCGCCGCGACCCTCACCAGCGCCGACAATTTCGCCGCACGCGTTCGCCAGACGTCCGGCCAGCTGTTGACGCAGCGGCAGGATCTTCTCACCCAAGCGCAAGCGACCGCGTCGCAAGTAACGGACCTTGCCTCCCGCATCGCCAAGCTGAACGCCAAGGTCTCCGAGGCCGAGGTGGCGGGCGCCGACGGCTCCGATCTCAAGGATCAACGCGACAACCTGGTCGGCGAGCTGGCCGAGAAGATCAACATTCACGTTTTTACCGACGGCGGAGGCAAGCTCGTCATCGCCGCCGCAGGCGCCACGCTGGTCGAAGGAAACAACGCCGCCGGGCTCACGGTGGGAACGTCACCGAGCGGCGCCATGCAGATCCTCGTGCAAAGGTCGAACGGCACGACGTTCGACGTGACCGCCCAGACCACCGCCGGAACCTTGGGTGGTTTGCGCGAGGCTCGCGAGACGGATCTCGTCGCTGTCAGCCAGAAGCTCGATCAATTTGCGTATGACGTGGCTACCGCCGTCAACGCGCGTCACGCCGCGGGCGTGGGGCTGGACGGCCTGGGATCGCGCGCTCTCTTCACGGTCGCGGGCCCGACGGGCGCTGCCGCCGGAATCGCCTTGAACGCGACGATGGTCGGTCACCCCGAATACGTCGCTGCCGCCGCGTCGGCCGCCGAGCTCCCTTCTGGCTCGACCAACGCCATCGCCTTGGCCCGCTTGGCCGACGGCAACGTCGCAACCGGCAACACCCGCACTCCCATCGAAGCCTACTCCGACTTGGTCGGCGACATCGGCCAACGCAAGATGTCTTCGGCGCAAAACGTCAACCTTCGCGGCGCCATCTACAGTCAAGCGCAGTCGATGCGTGAATCGACGAGCGGCGTCTCCATGGACGAAGAGCTCATCTCGCTATCGCGTTACCAGCGCGCCTACGAAGCGGCGTCGAAGCTGTTTCGCACCGCGGACGAGCTTTTGGCCAATCTGATTCGGGAGATTTGAACGTCATGCGCATTGCCGATACGACCCGCTTCCGCAACATTCAGGATCAAGTGACGCGAGCGCAATCGGCACACGCCGACGCGGCGCGCCAAGCTTCGAGCGGCCTGCGCGTGGGCGCCCCCTCCGACGACCCCGTGGCCGCCGCCCAGGCGCTGCGCGTGGCGCACTCCATGGCGCGCACGGCGACGTTCCGCAGCACCATCGGCAGCGTGCGCGGCGACGTCGAGCTTGCCGAGTCGACGCTCGCTGGCGCCGAAGACGTCATGCAGCGCCTGCACGACATCGCGCTCGGCGCGAGCTCGGGCACGCTCGATCCCAAGGAGCAAGCCGCGATGGCGACCGAAGTCGCCCAGCTCAAAGAGCAGCTCGTCGCGTTCGCCAATCAGAAGGGGAGCATGGGTTATCTCTTCGGCGGCACGAAGACCCAGGCGGCGCCGTTCTCGCCTTCCGGCGGATTCACCGGCGATGATCTCGATCGCACCGCCGAGGTCGGGCACGGTGTGGTGATGACGGTGAGCACGAGCGGGGCCAAAGCGTTCACCGCTGCCGGAGGGCGCGATCTGTTCTCCGACATCGACGCTCTCTACACGGCCATCAATGCCGACGACAAAGCCAACATGTTGGCGAGCGTCAATCGGATGGACGAAGGCGGGCGTCAGATTCTTGCCGCTCGGGCCGACGCAGGCATCAAGGTGGCTCGTCTCGACGCCGCCGATGCCACCCACGAGCAAGCGAGCGTGACGTTGGCAACCCAAAGGCACGGTCTCGTCGAAATCGACCCGGCGCAGGCGTATTCGAACTTAGCGCAAATGCAGCAGCAGTTGGAAGCTGCGGTCGCCGTTTCGAAGAACCTGATCGACACGCTGGCCTCCACGACCGCGGCGCTGCGCTAACACTCGCCGCGGCCCAACCGACCGCGCGACGCACGCTGCGCGATCGAGCGCGCGTTCCACGAAGGAGTGCAAGGGCGACCGTGTCGGCGCGACGACCACCGCTCCTTGCATTCTCGACCGACCCAAACGCGGTTTTGGGTGGTCGCGGCGCCGGAAATCGCACGATCTTCGAGCGCGCGTAGGAGTACGCTGAACGGGCGCGGGGAGTGCGCTCGAAACGGCGCGGGAGGGGCTATTGGCATCCCAAGTGCAGGACAAGGAGACGACACGATGCTCATGATCTCCCGCCGGATTGGCGAAACCATCGTCATCGGCGACATCGAGATAACGGTCACCGAAATTCACAGAAAAGGGGTTCGCCTCGCCGTCAAGGCGGACGCCTCGCACCTGGTCCTCCGCGGCGAGGTGCGCGACGCCATCGAGAAAGCCAATCGGCAAGCAGCGCAAAGCGCATCGGAGGGTCTCCCGGTGCCAGAGCCTGGCAAGCCCAAAGCGACATGACCGCCGAACCCGCCCTCGACACGCCGCCGCCTAGCGCGGTGAGCACGCTCGAAGAGAATCTGGCCGCGCTCGACATTCGCGGGCGGACGCGCGAACAAGTGATGGCCGCCGCGCCGCGGGGTCGCGTCGTGCGTCAACCCGACGGCAACTATGCCCTCGATCTCGACGACCAGACGATCGGCGCACCGGGCGATGCCGCGTCGCGCGCACAGACCTTGACCAACATCGCGTCAGTCAAAAATGGCGTGGTGGTGCTGCTCGGCCTTGGCGTCGGGCACGCGCTCCGGGAAATTCGAGCGCACACCTCGGCGCCCATCCTCGTCTACGAACCGGACCCGTCGCTCCTTCGCACCGTGCTGGAGTGGGGGCCTTCGGACCTCGGCGGCGTCGGCATCTGCACCGACCTCGTCGACCTCCGGCTCCTGTGGGCGGCGACGCGAAAATCGAGACCCGAAGTCACCCTCGTTTGCTCGCCGGGATATAAGCGCGCATTTCCCGAGGCCGAGGCGGCCGTTGCCGCTACCGTGCAGTCGCTCATTGCCAATACGCACATCAGCGAGAACACGCACTACCTGCGCGCGCGCACTTGGCTCACCGACATCTTGGCCAACGTCGAGCACCTCGTCGGAGTAACGTCGTTCCTCGCCCTCGAGGGTCGCTACCAAGGCGTTCCCGCTTTCATCGTGGGGGCCGGTCCATCCCTCGAAAAAAACGTGGAGCAGCTCCGTGACGCGACGAAAAAGGGAATCGTCTTCGCCGTCAATACGAGCGGCCGCGCGCTAGCCAAACACGGGATTGTCCCGCAGGTCCTCGCTTGCCTCGAGTCGATCGATCTGTCCAAGGACATGCGCGAGCTGCCCTTCATCGACGAGGTCGTACGCGCCTTCAGCCTGTCCGGCAGCCCCGCCCACCTGACGATGGGACGCGGGCCTCTTTTACCCACCTACGAAGCCATTCGAGCCTGCTCGGTGCTGACGGACCTGTTCGGACATGCCGGGCTTTCGGTCGGTGCCAGCGTGACCACCGCCGCGGTCATGTTGGCCGAGAGGCTCGGCTGCAATCCCATCGTTCTCGTCGGCCAGGATTTGGCCTTCACCGGCAATCAAGCGTACGCGAGCGGAACGCGTTACGAAGGTTCGACGGTGAGCGTCGATGCCGCTGGGCGCATCGTTCACCATTGGACGCAAGCCAAGCTCGAAGCGCACGGAACGACGGCCGGCAAGTTGCCGCAATCGCAACCTCTTCAGGAGGTTCCGTCTTGGGGAGGCGTTGGTTCCGTGTCGAGCACGCCTTCCTTCACGGCCGTGCGCGATTGGCTGGCGACGACCGCCGATCTGACCCGTCGCGACAAGCCGGAGCTTCGCTTCGTCAACGCGACCGAGGGGGGCGCTCGCATTCCCAATTTCGAAGAACGCACCTTGGCCGAAGTGATGGCGGGCATGAAAGAACGCGGCATTACCAGCCGCAACATCGGCGACGACGCCGCCAGGCTCGGCAAAGCCGTGACCCGCGCCCAGATCCACGCCTGGGCCGAGCGCCAACTGGAGCGCGTCCAAAAGGCAAAGGGAGCGGCGGTTCTCGTCGACAAGCTGGTGAAGAAAGCGCTCGCCGAGCTCGACAGAGACAAACCCGAAGCCGTCACGCGCTCCTTTCGCCGTCTCGAGTCCGCCGAAAAAGCACTGCGCCAAGCGTGCATCGAGCAACCGCTCATCGAGACCTGGAGCAACGCCGAGCTGCAGCGCATCGCATTCGCCACCACACACACCCGCATCGAGAAGAGCGCACAGGCGGAGGCGGAGCACGCGCTTTGCAACGAAGGAAAGATTGCCGAAATGGTCATGCGCTCCGCCGAAGAGCTCGAGACCATCCTCGCCAAACTTGCCAACGACCACAGCACTTGATCGCGCCGGAGGATCCCCATGGCTCTCATCATTCCGCCCAACAGCCCGTCAACTGCGCTCGACGGGCAGATCGGCGTCAATCAGCCGGCGAAACCGACGAGCAAAGGTGTGTCCTCGGTGCACGCGCCGAGCGGCGCGGCGGTCAAAGCAACGGAGGGCACCGGACTCGCCATCAGTGAAGCTGCACGGATTCAGATCCGCTCGCTCGCCGCGGCCGAGCGCAACGCCAACGACGTCATCGCCATGGCGCAGACCGCCAATGGCGCGCTCGGCCACATGGGTGGGCTCCTCGAGCGCATGCGCAAGCTCGCCGTCGACGATTCGGGCGGCAAGCTCAGCGTCGAAGCGCGCGAGGACGCCAAGCTCGAGTTTTCCAAGCTGCGCGACCAAGTCGACGGGATCCAAAAGTCGGCCACTTACGATGGCCGCGCCTTGCTCGGCGCCGAAGAGATCGAAATCGGATTCGACGTAGCGCTCGACGGCAACGCTTCCGATCGCCTCGCGGTGACCCTGGGAGGATTCGGCCCTCTCACGCTGCTCGCCGCGAGCGCCCATCCCTCCGCTGGACCGCAAGGTGCCTCCGATTCCATGGTGGGACGCATCGACCACGCACTCGCTGCCATCTCCGATCAGCGCGCTCGTTTCAGCGCTACCGTGACTCGGTTCGCGGATACGGCAGCCACCGTGCAGACGGCGCGAGCGAGCCGCGCTGCCGGCAGCGCACCGATCATCGACGCCTCTGCGGCAGAGGAGCTCGCCAACCTCTGCAAGTCGCAGATCGTCGGCCAAGGTAAGCCCGCCCTCCTGACGCAGGCCAACCAGCTCCCCGCGCACGCGATGAGCTTGCTGCAAGACTGAGCGCGTTCGCGCCGTTTCTTCTCCGTGCGTCGAGCGTCCGAAGCGGTGCGACCGCTCTAGCGCGGTGAGCACATGCTTTCGCGTTTATCGCGCTGCCGCGAGCACGGTGGTGTCCCTCGACGGTGACACCCACAGGTGTGCTTTGGTGCGCGCCGAATCATCATCGAGAAGCCGCCTCTTTTCCGATGGATTCCTTTAAGGGAACCGCCGCCTGACCGTTCACCACGGCGCGAGGCAATGACGCCTCCCGAAGGTCGCGACAGCGAGCTTCTATCCAATCTCCAAGAAGGGGAAGGTATCTCACAATGCTAACCATTCAGACTAACGTCGGTTCACTTCAAGCCCAGAAAAACCTGAACAGCGTTCAGAAGGGCCTCAACGTCTCGTTCAACCGACTCTCCAGCGGTTACCGCATCAACAGCGCCGCCGACGACGCAGCTGGTCTTGCCATCAGCGACAGCTTCACGGCGCAAATTCGGTCTTACTCGGTCGCGGAACGTAACGCGAACGACGGCATCTCGATGGCGCAGACGGCTGAAGGCTCTTTGGGCCAGATGACCGGCCTGCTCACTCGTATGCGCGAGCTCGCGGTGCAGTCCGCCAACGGCTCGAACAGCTCGACCGACCGCGACTACCTGAACACGGAGTTCAAGCAGCTCAAGTCCGAAATCGGCCGTATTCAGGCCTCGACCAAGTACGACGGCAACGCGCTCATCGGCGCGACGACCAGCTCGATCTCGTTCCAAGTTGGAATCAGCTCGGACTCGACCGATCAAATCGCCGTGACCTTCGGCGGCCTCGCCATGACGACCCTGCTCGCCACGGCCGAAGTCGTCTCCGGTTCGACCTCCAGCAACGCCCTCGGCGCGATCGACGACATCGACGCGGCCTTGGGACAAGTCGAAACTGCCCGCGCTCGGTTCGGCGCTGTCATGAACCGCTTCGAGACCACGACCTCGAACATTCAGACGGTCCGCACCAACCTCGCCGCTGCGAACTCGCGTATCCGCGACGTCGACGTGGCCGAGGAGTCGGCAGCTCTCTCGCGCAGCCAAGTGCTGAGCCAGGCGGCAGCGGCGGTTCTCGCCCAAGCCAACCAGGCCCCGCAGCTGGCCCTC
>DATHEQ010000203.1:0-32009 GCA_035318505.1 Polyangiaceae bacterium
CAGCGAGTACTTCTGGTCGTCGTCGGCGGTCGTCGAGGATCCTTCACGAGCCTGGACTGCCTTCTTCGCGAACGGCAGCACTTACAGTTTCGCCATGAAGACACCGAGGAGCGTTCGTTGCGCGCGCTGACAGGGCGGCTATGGGCGACTGTGACGAGCCGACCCGAGGTTCACTTCGATTTCATCGGCGGTGCGCGCGAAAAGCGACGAGCCGCAGCGGGGGCAGAGAAACGCCCGGCGTAGTCGCGGATTTCGCCAGCGATCGTCACTGCATTCTCGGGGAACACGGCGGAAGCGTGAAACAGGGCGCCATGGTCCTTGCGGCAGTCGAGACAATGACAAAGGCCGACCCGGTAGGGCAGTCCCGACGCCACCATTCGGACGTTGCCGCGCCGGCAACCGCCAGTGAATCGGTCCATGCTGCGTCTCCTCTACAATGAAACCGAGCCTCAGGAGAGGCGGCCGCTCTCCACCGATTTCTCGACGTCGCGGCGATCGGCAGAGCGCATCTCACAGAGCGCCAGAAGGAACGAGAGGGTCGATTCGGCGCCCTGGTTTTCGTTCAAGCGGTCGACGTGGAGGCCGTCACGGCAGCCCCCCGTGGTGGGGTCGTACAGCCATTGCTGCAGTTCATTTTCGCCTAAATACCAACTGAACGCTTGGCGAGCACGGTCCGTCCAGCGCGAGAGGCCGGTGATGCGGCGCGCTTCGAGACAAGCGGAAACCGCGGCGTGCGCCTCGACGGGCTGTTGATCGAACGCTGCTCTCGAACCGGTGCGCTCATAGAAACCGTTCGATCCGATGGGCGAGAAAAACCCTTCCGCCGAGGATTGCAAGGACATCAACCATTCGAGTGACTCGAACCCCGCCACCGTCATCTCCTCGTGGCCCATTGCCGATCCCGAGACGACGAGCGCTTGCGACAAACGCGCATTGCAATAGGTGAGACGGTCCTCGAACCACGGCCAATCAGGACGCCGGGCGCGGCGGAAGAGCTCGAGCAGCTTGTTGGCCAAAACGGCACGCATCGCTTCGGCTTCGCCGTCGCCTTGGAAAGCATGCAAGTACTCGTCGATGCCGAGCAAAGCGAATGCCCACGCGCGAGGACTCGTGAAGGTCGACACGACGGGGAGCCCGCGCCGCATGAGATGCGCGCTCAAGCTACGCCGTCCCGGATCTTGCGAATGGCCGAGCACGCTGCCGAGCGCCCATAGGGCCCGACCATGACTGTCGTCCGAGCCCGCTTCCTCGGTAAAACGGCGCGAGTAGCTCATGAAATTGCGAAAGCGCCGGCGCTCCGGATTGAAAGCGTGATTGACGAAGCCAAGATAGCGTGACGCGAGGGCGCGTACGACCTGGCGATCCTCGGTGCCAGCATCTTCGATGAGGGCCATCAAGAGCAAGGCGCGCGCGTTGTCGTCGAGACAATATCCGCTCTCGCACGAAGGGACGGTGAACACCGCGTGCTGCACGATCCCGGTGTCGTCCGTCATGGCGGCGAGGTGTTCGAGATTGATCTCCGGCAGCTCGGTGGGGCGGGCCGCCAGCGTTCTCGCCCGGACCGCGGCGCGCTGACGGCTAGCGTGCTCGACCCGCGCGCGCTCGAACGATTCGACGTAGCTCGCGGCGACCGCTGACCATTTCATGCTGCTGCCGTGCGCAGCCGCACATCGGCTGAGCTCGAGGCGCTTGGCGTCGTTGCCGAGAAGGTCGATCGTCTCGCGCGCGATGGCGGCCGGGTCCTTCCACGGCACGAGAATGCCGCGACCATCGGCCAGAAGCTCGCGCGCATACCAATAGGGTGTGGAGATGACGGCCTTCCCCGAACCGACCGCGTACGCCAACGTCCCGGAGATGATCTGCTCCGGTTTCAGATAGGGAGTGATGTAAATGTCGGCAGCCGCAAGAAACTCCGTCAACTCCGCTTGGCTCACGAAGCGATTGTGGAAGATGACGTGAGAACCGACGCCCAGTTTCTTGGCGCGGCTCTCGAGCATCATTCGATATACCTCGCCGTGGCGCTCCTTGACGTGGGGATGGGTTGCGCCGAGGACGATGTACACGGTGTTGGGAAACTGCGCGACGACGGATGGTAGTGCGTCGATGACGTGCTCGATCCCCTTGTCAGGCGACAAAAGCCCGAACGTTAGGATGACGGATTTCCCACCCACGCCGAGCTGCTCTTTGGTCAGCCGCGCGCTGGCGACGTTGGGAATGCCATGGGGAATGAAGTCGATCTTCTCGGGCGGCACACCGTGGACGTCTTGCAGAAGGGACGCACCGAGCTTGCTCATCACCACGATGCGATCCGACAAGCGCGTGATCTCGTCCATCGCTGCGCGCTGTAGAGGGTTCGGCTCCGCCAAGATCGTGTGCAGCGTCGTGACGAGAGGCATGCGCAGCTCGCGCAAAAGCGGAAGAACGAGGCTGCCTGCTTTGCCGCCGAAGATGCCGTACTCGTGCTGCATGCACACGAGATCGACGGTGTTTGCATTCAGAAAATCGGCCGCATGCCGATAAGAGTCGACGTCGTTTTCAGCGATCTCGAGACGAACGCGCGGCGGGTACGCATGACGCTTGCCAGCGTCGTTCATGGCGACCACGAAGCACTCGAGGTTGGAGAATTGGCGCGTGAGCGCGTCGCTCAGATCGCTCGTGAATGTGGCGATGCCGCATTGCCGCGGAACGTGATTCCCCAGCATGGCGAGCTTGCAGTTCGTTCCGGTGTCGATGGGGCCTCCAGACGAGCGCGGTGAGGGATGATGCCGCGCGCAGGAGCCGCCACGCTCGACGACCGGTACACGGCGGGCGCAGTATGCTCGCTCGAAACTGCTCGCGCAACGGGCATTCGACCGAGCGCGGCCCGGCTAAGCCATTGCTGACGCTACGAACGCTTCAAGAGCGCACGTGGAACCGCCAGCCGCCAAGCCACGGAGGCACGCTCTTGGATGATCGCCGCGAGTGCTTCGACGAGTTGTGGTCGTCCCAGCATTCCCGCAAGTTTCCTGGCTTCGGTGATTTTCCCCGGCCAGGGGCGCTCAGCGGAGATACCGCCGGCCGACGCGATCCGACGAAGTACGCGCCGTGCCCAGAGTTCGCCGCGGAATGCCGCGAGTGTTTCCAAATTCATTTGTTGGTCTTTCCAGCATTCGTGAAAATGCCCGACTGCTGGGCTACGGCGATGGCGCGATGGCGCTCCCAGCCCATTTGTTTGACAGTCGAGGCGAGCACGACGTCGTCGAATTGAATGTCCATCGATTGGGTGAGGCCCCACGGACGGATGCGAAACGAGCCCGTTTCGCGGCCTGCTGTCTCTGCGACGCTGCCGAAGATCACCTGCATGTTACGCAGATGAATTCGTACCTCGCGGGCGAAGTCGACGACACCGCGAATCGTCGATTCGTGGCCGTCGCGTTTTCGCACATTTGCCTGGAGATCATCCATCACGAATCTGTCGCGGAGTCGTCGAGAGTCATCGAAGGCGAAGATGATCCGTAACGATTACGGTTCGCCCGGCGCGCAAGTGGCAGAAACCCAAGTGACGCGCGAACTCATTCGGTAGGCGATTTTCGCAAGAAGCGCGCTGCCGAGCGGAGGTGCGTCAGGCCGTTGCGCGCGTCGTCACTATGGCATGTCTACTCGGTTAGGCAAGCAATTCATTGCCACGTACCGCGAAAATACCGGCTCAATCGACGATCTTGGCAAAGCCGTGATAGAGCGCTTGCTCGACGGAGAGGACGAGACGGCGCCCGACGATCATCTTAGCGCCATCGAACCAGTGACCCACGAAATATCCGTCCGCGAGGTGGAGCTTCACGCGATCTCCGCCATCGCGCGAATTGAACGAATAATGACCATAGAGCCGGTAGACCACGACTTCGGAGCCGGGCGATTGCAGAACCATAGCCAACACGCGCCCCCGCGGCGCCGATCGACGCGCGACGACCGCGCCTCGAGCGTCAGACTATGACAGCATTTCAGATAGATAGCTAACAGCGCGGCAAACATGCCCGTCACCCAAGCGGAGCTGGCTATCCGTAGCGAATGGTCACCCCGCTCCAGAGGTGACGGCGGCGAGATTGGCGACGGCTGTTGCCAGCGCATCCGGACTCACCGGCTTGCCGAGATGTGTGGTGTAGCCCGCGCCAATGGCCTTGCCGCGATCTTCTTCGCTTGCAAAGGCAGTGAGCGCGAGCGACGGCACCTTCCCGCCCTCCGCCGAGGAAAGAGCGCGAATGCGACGCATGAATGTGAAACCGTCTTCGTCGGGCATTCCGATGTCGCTCACGAGGACGTCCGGCCGAAAGCGCTTGAACGCCTCGAAGCCGAGTGCCGCCGAGGGCGCGGTTTCTACCACGGCTCCAGCTTGCTCGAGCACGGCGCCGATCAAATCGCGAGCGTCGGGCTCGTCATCGACGGCCAACACGCGAATGCCGCTGAGCTCGCGGACCGTCTGCGCGTTTCGCACGCTGACGGGCGCGGGCAGTGGCGTTTCTGAAGCGGGCAGCATGGCTCGAATGGGAAGCCTGATCGTGAAAGTGGCGCCGGTGCCAGGTCCATCGCTGGCGGCAGCCACCTGACCGCCGTGCAGCTCGACGATGTGACGCACGAGGGCTAACCCGAGCCCGAGCCCTCCCACGCGTCGCGTGATCGAGGAGTCGGCCTGCTTGAACCGGTCGAAAACAAAAGGAAGAAACGCGGCGTCGATTCCTTTGCCCGTGTCTTTGACCGACAGAACGACGGTGGAAGCTTCCTGACCGACGGCAATACGGATGTTCCCACCTCCATCGGTGAATCTGACGGCGTTGGATAACAAGTTCCAAACGACTTGCTGCAGACGCTCGGGATCGGCGACGAGAAGACAGAGCTCGGTTCGGGGCATGAACACGATGTCGATTTTCTTCGCTAGCGCTGACGGCCGAACGACTTCGATCGCCTCGCGCGCAATGGCGACGATATCGGCAGGCCTCGGCTCGAGCAGAAACTTTCCCGTGATGACCCTCGACACGTCGAGGATGTCGTCGATGATCTTCACCTGCGATTGCGCGTTGCGATAAATCGCCTCGAGCGATTTGGCCACTGTCGGGTCGCTCACCCGGCTTTTGAGAAGGCTCGACCAGCCGACGATCGCCGTGAGCGGTGTCCGGAGCTCGTGGGAAACGGTCGCCAGAAACTCGTCTTTCGCTCGGCTCGCTTCTTCCGCCACCCTCGCCGCGTCCTGCGCCGACTTGTAAAGTTGCGAATTTTCGAAGGCGACCCCCGCGCGCCGTCCCAGCTCCTCGACCACGGTGACGTCGCTTTCGTCGTAACGGCGATCCGATTCGGCGAAGACGAGGGAGATAGCGCCGATCACCTGACTGCGAACACGGATGGGAGCGAGTAGCGCCGCTTTCAGACCCACGCCGCGCAAGGCGTCCAGGTGTGCGGGATCGCGCGCCACCTCGACGAGCATCTGATCGGTGATGTCGTTGTAGAGAGCCGCCTCGCCGCTCGAGACCACGCTCCAAAGACCCCGTGAATGTCTGGTGCCGGTTGGCATCTTCCGTGGCTGCTCTTGCGCGTTCGGAAGGTTCGTTCCATCGATATGTGCAATGGCAACGTTGCGAAGCTCTTCGCCGTCGCGCAGGTAGATCGAGCACCAATCGCCGAGCCCAGGCACGAGCACACGGGCGAGCGTCCCGAACATCTCCTCGTACCTCAGCGAAGCGCCGAGCGCCGCGGTGGCGTCGCCCAGATACTTTGCCTGTACGTCATGGCGCCGCTCGACGGTCACATCATGCCAGATGGTGACGGCCAACTCTGGTTTGCCGTCGGCGCCGAAAACGGCGCTCGAGCGTACGCGGGTCCACCACCCGCGCGGTGAACCACGTTCCCGTATGTGGAGGGTCGCGCCGCTGTCCTGTTTGCCGGCCAGAACCCGGTGGCTGGGGGTTTCTTGTGGTTGAAGCGGTCGGTGGTGCTCATCGAGTATTTCGAAACGCGCGAAAACGTCGGCGGGCGATGTTTTAATCAGTTCGTCGACCGATTCGAAGCCGCAAATTCGGGCCGCCGCGTTGTTGGCGAAGACGACGCGGCCCGAACGTTCTTGAACGGTGATGCCGTCGGCGACGCCTTGAAGGATGATTTCGAGCCGCTGGCTGAGATCGCGGTAGCGCTCTTCGCTCTCTCGAACGCGGCGCTCGGCGTCTTCGGCCAGCGAGCGTGCCATCTGCTCGCGGAAAAGCTGCCGCTCCGTCGCTTCGGCTTCTCGGGGGATCGTGAGGTCACGGGTGATCTTGGCGAATCCGATCAGCTCGCCCTTGTCATCGCGAAGCGCCGTCAGAATGGCGTTTGCCCAGAAGCTGCGACCATCTTTTCGAACGCGCCAGCCCTCGTCCTCGCATCGACCCTCGGTTCGAGCTCGGGCAAGCTCGCGCGCCGGCTTACCGGCCGCGGCATCCTCCGCGTTGAAGAAGATGGCGAAGTTCTTGCCGATGACTTCATGGGCCGTGTACCCCTTCATTCGTGCAGCGCCGAGGTTCCAGGTGGTCACGCGACCTTCGGGGTCGAGCATGTAGATGGCGTAGTCGCCCACGCTTTCGACGAGCAATCGAAAGCGCTCCTCCGACCTGCGAAGCTCCTCTTCGGCGGAGCGGCGACCGCTGAGATCGCGCGTCACCTTGGCGAAACCGATCAAACTGCCTTGCGTGTCGCGAAGCGCCGTGATGACGACATTCGCCCAGAAGAGCGAGCCGTCCTTGCGCACGCGCCAGCTCTCATCCTCATAGCGACCTTCTCGTCGCACGGTCTCGAGTACCTGCTGCGGCTTGCCGCGCGCGTGGTCTTCCGGCGTGTAGAAGATCGAAAAGTGCTGTCCCACGATCTCGTCGGCTGCGTAGCCCTTGAGCCGCTCGGCTCCGGGGTTCCACGTCGAAATACGCCCCGTTGGATCCAAGATGAAGATGGCGTAGTCGGTGATGGCGTCCACCAGAAGGTGGAAGCGTTGCTCGGCATCATGATCCTCGTCCGGCTTCGCGGTGAGGTCGCGCGTCACCTCCGCGAATCCGCGCAGCTTGCCGACCTCGTCACGAAGAGCAGTGATGACGATGCTCGCCCGAAAGCGTGAGCCGTCCTTACGAATCCTCCATCCTTCTTGCTCGATGCGCCCTGCTTCGCTCGCGATGTTCAAATCCTGATTGGGCTTGCCCGCCGCGACTTGCTCGGGAGGGTAGAATTTCGAATGGTGCGTGCCGATGGTCTCGGCAGCCGCGTAGCCGGTCATTTTCTCGGCCGCGCGGTTCCACGTGGCGACATGCCCGCCGATATCGAGCATGAGGATGGCGTGGCCGACGATGCTCTCGACGAGCTGGCCGCAGTCGTCCCACGAGAGAGCGGGCACAGTCAGCAACCCGGTAGTGCTTGCATTCGGCGTGGGCATGACGCAAAAGCGCGCCCGCACGTACGGGCGAGCCTAGATTCATAGCGCGGACGCGGAGGGCTGACGTAGGACCTTTGGCGCATTCGGCCGGGCTGGACGTCGCCGGAGGGCCCCCGTATGACCGATAGATGCGGACTCCGGCCACGGAAACGCAGGGACCGGACGTGCCCGCATGACGAGCGAGGTACCGCCGGAGGCGAGCGTGTTGCTCGTCGACGACAAGGACGCAAACCTCCTCGCCCTCGAAGCCCTCCTCGAGCCGCTCGGATGCAATCTGGTCCGCGCCGATTCGGGCCGCGCGGCGCTCCGCCAGCTCCTTTTCCGCGATTTCGCGGTGATTCTGCTGGACGTCATGATGCCCGACCTCGATGGCGTGGCGACCGCCGCCCTCATCAAAAAACGGCAGGCCACGCGGCATATCCCCATCATCTTCCTGACCGGTGTCGATACGCAGGCACGAATCATGTCCCAAGCGTATGCGCAAGGAGCGGTCGACTACCTGGTCAAACCGTTCGATCCCGGCATCCTGCGCTCCAAGGTGGCCGTTTTTGTCGAGCTTTATCGCAAGTCGCAAGAGCTCAAAGCGCAAACCGAGATCGCGCGGCAGCGCGAGGTCGAAGCGGCGGAGAGCCGTCTGCTCTACGAAGAGGAGCGCAGCGCTCGAGCGCACGCCGAGGAGATAGCGCGCACGCGACAGGAAGCGGTGGCTGTGGTTTCCCACGATCTTCGCAATCCCATGAACGCCATCTCCACCAGCGCGACCTTGATGGCGATGGCGATTGAAAAGGGGAATACCGACGGCCTTCTGGCGCGGGTCCAAACCATTCAGAACGCCGTGTCGCGGATGAACGCACTCATTCGCGACCTGCTCGACACGACACGCATCCAATCCGGCGGTCTGACCATCCATTTGCTGGCCGAAGATCTGTCCGTCATCGTGGGACAGATCGTGCAGCTGCTGACGCCGATCCTCGCTGCGAAAAAGCAGACCTTCGAAATCGCGCTGCCCGAGGGCGGCGTTTTTGCAGCGTTCGATCGCGAGCGCATCTTTCAGGTTCTGTCGAATCTCGTAGGGAACGCGAGCAAATTCAGTCCCGAAGGGACGGCGATCACGATCCGGGCGACGGCCGCCACCAGTGAGATCCTGGTCGAGGTGATCGATCGCGGCGCGGGGATTTCATCCGAGCATCTCCCCCGTATTTTCGAGCCTTACTGGCGCGCGTCGCAGCAGCGGCAAACGGGTCTCGGGCTGGGGCTCGCCATCGCCAAAGGGATCATCGATGCGCACCGATGCCGGATTTGGGTCGAGAGTCGCGTCGGCGAGGGCAGCCGATTTTGCTTCACCTTGCCGATGCCCGACGCAGCCGAGCTGCCGGCAGAAGGCAATCGCAAAGCTGGTTAGCTGGGCACGCTGTCGCGCCCACCGCTCTCGCGCGGCAAACGCACCGTAAAGGTCGTGCCCTCTTCCGAGCCCGATGCCACCGTGATGCGGCCGCCGTGCGCGACGACGATCTGCTCGGCGATGTAAAGGCCGAGCCCGATACCGCCGTTGTTTCGGACGCCCGCGCCCCTGCCGCGGCGAAACGGATCGAAGATGATGGGCAAGACATCGGTCGGAATCGGATCGCCCTCGTTCGTCACTTCGATCGTCACCTCGTCGGCGGCGCGGCCGTCGATGCGAACGTGAATCGGTTTGCCCGGCGCCCCGTACGAGCTGGCATTGCTGAGAAGGTTCGATAGGACCTGCGTCATGCGACCCGGATCCCAACACCCTCGCGTCTCTCCGACGAGCTCGGTCACGACGTCGACACGGCCGCCGCCGCACAGCTCTTCCGTGATCGTCGCCACGAGCACCGCGAGATCGGCGGCGACCCGCTTGACGCGTATCCCTTGGCCGAGTCGGCTCGAGGCGAGGTCGAGCATGTCGTCCGTCAAGCCCTTCATGCGCTGGGTAGCGCGCAGAATCATGTCGGCCAGTTTCGTGTCCTCCGGCGTCGCGGCGCGCCGCTTCATCAACTCGCCGGCGACCTGGACGGTGCCGAGGGGCGTCCGTAGGTCGTGACCGAGGATGGCTACGAATGTTTCACGCAGCTGATCGTCGCGCTCGCGGCGCTTGCGTGCTTCACTTTCGTGGGTCACGTCCATGGCTACGACGACCGCGCGCGACGACTTGGACGGGGAGCGCACGGAATTGGCATAGAGGCGGTAACAGGTCAACGCCCCGCTGCCGTCTCCGACTTCTACCTCCACCGGCTCAACCGGCCCGTCTTCGTGCACTTCACTGGCAAACGATCGCACCTTGGCGAGCATGCCTTCGGAGCGGGCCAGCTTTTCGCCCATCTCATTGACATAGTAGATTCCGCCCGCAGGATCGGCGACGAAGACAGCGAAGGGGAGCTTGCTGAAAATCCCCGTGAGCTCGGCGCGCTCTTCAGCGAGAGCGGCTTGCCGTTTCTCCGCCGCCTTTTTGTCGCTCACGTCACTGATGACGAGGCAATAGATGGCATCCGGCCCATCCACGTCGAGCGGGAAGGCGGAGATGACGGAAATGATCGATTCGCCGCCGGTACGGATGAGAAACTCGCCCGGGGCTTGCCCTTGGGTTGCAGAGCGCAGGATGGTGCGGATCGCCTCTTCGTCCAAATCGAGGCACTCCAGGATCGAATGACCGACCACCTCCTCGACCGGCGACCCGAGCATTTCGCAGAGCCGCTTGTTGGCGTAGAGGATGGTACCGTCGCTGGCGACGGTGGCGGCGCCCTGGCGCATGCCTTCCACGAGCACGCGGTACGCCGTATCCGCGTTTTGCAGCGAATGGATCTTGTACGAATCGCGATAGCGCAAGACGAACGCGTCGACCTCGCCGTCATGGATCGCTCGAACCAGCTCGTCGGCTTCGGAGAGGCGATGGCGTAGCGCGGCGATCTCGTGCTCGACTTGGTTCACAGCTGTTTCTCCTTACTCGGCCGAAGATCGAGGCCGACGAGGGCGCGTTCTTCGTTGGAAAAGTCTCCGATGAGTTTCTTCATCGGGGCAGGAAGCTTGCGCACGAGGGTGGGGATGGCAAGGATCTGATCCCCTGACGCAAGCTGTGGCGTCTCGAGCAAGTCGATGACCTCGATGTGGTAGCGGCCCGACAGATGCTCCTCGCACAGGCGTTTCAGGTTGGTGAGCGCCGTGAGCGATTTTCTGCTCTGGCCGGCGACATAGAGACGCAAGTCCCATTCGGCTGCCGCGGAGCTGTCTTTTGGGGCGCCCTTCCGGATTTTCATCCGCGTAACTCCTGTCCGTTCTTCTTCCGGCTGCGAGGCTGGGGATTCTGTGTGGCACTGTCCGCGTTCTTGCGCCGCGCGAGCTCTCCGCGAAGGGCATCGCCGCGGTCTCGGCGCGAGAGCTCGACGTTGCGGTCGAGCTCGAGGGAGGACCGGTCCTCGTCTATCTCTGCTCGAATGGCGGCGATCTGTCCTTCGAGCGCCGCGTGCTTGCGGCGCATCACCCGCTCACGCTCGTCGATCGCGGCGCGCCGTCGCGTTTCCTCCGCAGCTTCGAATGCCTCTTGATTGACCCTCGCCGACCCCATGAGCACGCCTCCCGAACCGGTGTACACGTCGATGAGCTGGATCCCCTGATTGGTCATGACGAATTCGCGGACCTGATTCGAATGGGCCATCCCACGTGATTTCAGCACATAGAGCCCGCGGTTCCGCTCTCCGTCGGCTTCTAGGTTCCGCAGCAAAATCCAGGTGTCCATCATGGATGAGACGCCCACCTCGGTCGCCTCTACCGCGCTGCCCCCCGCGGTCAAGCTCGTAAACATGCTGGTGATCCCCCGCAATTTCAAAAAGTCGAGAAGACGTATCAACATGGTGGCGGCTTCTCGCGCGTCGCCGACTTGCAGAATGTTGGTGACAGGGTCGACAATGACAGCCGAGGGCTCGAATTCTTCGACCATTTTGTGCATCGCCGCCAGATGCATTTCGAGCCCGCAGAACGTGGGGCGCGAATTGCGAAAGCGCAATAGGCCATGAGCGACGCAAGGGGCGAGATCGATTCCGATGGAGCGCACGTTGCGCAAGATCTGACTTTCGGACTCTTCGAAAGCGAAATAGACGCATCGCTCGCCACGACGACAGGTAGACGCGGCAAAAGTGGCGGCGAGCGTGCTCTTTCCCGTCCCCGCTCCGCCACTAGTGAGAACACTGGAGCCGCGAAAATACCCCGAACCGCCAAGCATCCGATCGAGCCGGTCGATGCCGGTGGTGACGCGCTCTTCCGAGGCTTCGTTGGTCAGCCCTACCGAGGACATGGGCGTGATCGAGAACCCACCATCATCGATGAGAAAGGGACACTCGTTGGTGGTGTGCTTCGAACCTCGGTATTTGACGATACGGAGGCGGCGCGTAGAGATGTCGTTGACGACGCGGTTATCGAGCAGAATGACGCAGTCGGAAACGTACTCTTCGAGACCCTGACGCGTCAGGGCGCGATCGCCACGTTCCCCCGTGATGACCGCGGTGACTCCCTTGTCTTTGAGCCACCCAAAGAGCCGTCGAAGCTCCGCCCGCAGAATCCCCTCGTTGGACAGGCCGGAGAAGAGCGATTCGATGGTGTCGAGCACGATGCGCCGTGCACCGACGGTGTCAATGGCATGGCCGATACGGATGAACAGGCCATCGAGGTCGTAGTCGCCTGTCTCTTCAATCTCGGATCGCTGGACATGGACGTGATCCACCAAAAGCTTTTTTTCTTTCACGAGGGCCGCGAGATCGAAACCCAACGACGCGACATTCACCGCCAAGTCCTCGGGTCGCTCTTCGAAGGAGACGAACACGCCCGGCTCGCCGTACTCCGTAGCGCCGCGAACGAGAAACTCGAGGGCGAAAAGTGTCTTGCCGCATCCCGGGCCACCGCAGACGAGCGTTGGCCGGCCGCGGGGAAGGCCGCCCCCCGTCATCTCATCGAAACCGCGAATACCGGTTGGACTCTTGACAAGTGCGCCGTCCGATATGGTCTTTTTCTTTCCTATGCGTGCCTTGTCGACCGAATTGCGGACCCTCATCACAGATGACCTCGTTCGTCGCCAATCGCGATCAGCGGCGATAGAATCGGCTCGCTCGACGTCTGCGTCCGAAATCGTGGCAGGGATGCCCGAGTCATGCGCCGCACGCGTGGGGCCGAAGCTTTACCATTCGATGTTGATGAGAACAATGGCTGTGGGGCCGCCTTCGGGGGAAAGCCGAGGAACAGGTTCGCACCTCGCTGCTTGACCCTTCGCCTCGTGGCGATCGCGATTGCAAGCAGTCGTGAACAGGTTCGGACGAAAGCCCTACTTGCGGCGCCCACACTGCACCCTCGTACGAACGTCCGTCGCCTCAATTGCTTGGACGTGGCAATCTTGAAGCTTCCGGCACTCCTGGCAGCGTCATAACATTCGTCCGTTCAGCGTAGGTGGGTACATGGCACGCGTATTGGTTGTCGACGATGTTCCTGACCTTCGCGACATGCTGTCCGAATTGCTCTTCAATGCGGGATTCGACGTAGCGACGGTGAGCAGTGTTTCCGAGGCAAAAGACTTTTTGACGCTCCAAGATTCGGGGTGCCTCGTGTTGCTCGATCTGCACCTCGGCGACGTCCCCGGCCAAGCTCTCTTGGCGTGGATCCGATCGCATCCTCTTCATCGGTCAGTGCCGGTCGTTGTGATGACGGCCGATTCGGGCATCAAAGCGGTGCCGGGGAGTAACGCCTTTGTGCACAAGCCGTTCGACGTCCCGCGGCTGGCGAGCATTCTCGCCCAGCAATACGCTGCCTGGGCAAACTAGAAGTCGACCGGGCCGCTGATGTCAGCTCGCGTGGCTGGCAGTCCAACCCAATAGGTCATCGACTTCCCACCCATTCACGATGTGCCCCGCGTCGATTCCACACTCGACGACGCGGTCGCAACCATTTTCGAGCCACTCCAGCTGACCGGGCGCGTGCGCATCGGTGTTGATGGCAAAAAGACAACCCAGCTCGCGCGCCATTCGCATCAGCCGGCGCGGCGGGTCGAGCCTCTCGGGCCGCGAGTTTACCTCGATGGCCTTTCGCCCGGCCGCACAAGCACCGAACACGCGCTCGGCATCGAAGTCCGACTCCGGACGCCCTCGGCCGACGACGATGCGACCGGTAGCGTGCCCGAGCACGTCCATGTTCGGATTCTCGATGGCCCGCAGCATGCGCGAGGTCATGAGGTCACCGGCCATGCGAAGCTTGGAGTGCACACTCGCCACCACGACGTCGAGCCTTGCCAACAACGCCGGATCTTGATCGAGCGATCCGTCTTCGAGGATGTCCACCTCGATGCCGGTGAGAACGCGAAATGGCGCGATTTTTTCATTCAACGCGTCGATCTGCTCGATCTGGCAAAGCAGACGATCCGCGGTGAGCCCGCGTGCGATGGTGAGACGCGGCGAGTGATCGGTGATGGCCAGATAGGCGTGTCCAAGGTCGCGCGCCGCGCCGACCATGACTTCGAGCGAAGATTTGCCGTCGGACCAATCGGTATGAGCATGGCAATCGCCGCGCAGCATCTGGCGCAGGAGGCCGGAGGGTGACGCCTCGCGCCCGGCAGCCGCCGATTCGAGCTTGACCAGGTACGCCGGCGTGTTGCCGCCGAGAGCCTCGACGATGGCCTGCGCGGTGGTGGGTCCGATCTCGGGCGTTTCGAGCAAGGTCCCCGACTCGATCCGCCGCCGCAGCTCGGCTTCGCCGAGACCGCGTACGCGTTCCGCCGCGCGACGAAAGGCCCGCGACCGGTAGAGCGGCGCGCGCTCTCGCTCGAGCAAATAGCCGATGCGGTGTAAGGCGAGGACTGGATCCACGTTGTCTCGAACGAACGTAGGTCCTCTGCCCTACCCGTGAACGTTCAGCGCTCACGGCTGGGACCAACGTCGCACCCGGAGGCTCAGAGCCCGCGAAGTCGCATGCCGGTCCGTCTGGCGAAAGAAGTACCGCCGCGCGCATCGTGCTCTCGTAGGCTGGTTCGACGTTGGACGACCGCGCGCGAAACCGAGCCATTCTCGACGCCTGGAGGGCCAGGCGAATGTCTTCATCGATCGCGGTCATGGAGCTTCTCCTTGCGACGGGCGATTCTAAGGCCGCGGCGCGATGCATCGAAGAACGCGCGGTAAGCGAGAGAACGAACCGTTACGACGAGCTCCTCCAACTTCTTGGCGACCACAGGCAAGGGTGTGACCGCGCCATCAGCATCGCGCGCCGCTTCGACCAAGCGCCGGCCCCGGTCGGCACGGTCGAGCGCGTCGCATTCACCAAAAATCGGTTCGACGAGGCCGTCGGGGAATGCGAAGAGGCGAGCGTCGCCCTTTATTCCCTGGGCGATGCCAACATGCTTCGCGCGGCCACCGACGAAGTCGTGCGCGCCATGATCGGTTGGGAGATGCTGGGGCGGGACAAAGACGTTCTGCAGATCGGGTGTGGCATCGGGCGCTTCGAGGCGGCCCTGTCCCCACACGTTCGTTCAGCGGTCGGAATCGACGTCTCGCCGAAGATGATCGACGCAGCCCGACGAAGAACCGCGAAGCTCGCCAATGTTCGTTGCGAGGTTTGCAGCGGACTCGATTTGGCGGGCTTCGAAGAAGACGCCTTCGACCTCGTCTACGCCGTCGACAGCATGCCCTACATCGTCGAAGCGGGCCTCGAGCTCGTCGCCACGCATTTCCGCGAGGCGGCGCGCGTCCTTCGGCGAGATGGTGAATTCGTCATCTGCGGATTTTCTTATCGCGGCGATCTGCAGCGCGATAGAGCCGAGGTCGGGCGCCTGTCGTCCGAGTATGGGTTCGCCGTCTTGTTCGACGGAATTTCGCCGTACGAGCTTTGGAATGGGCACGTGTTCCGGCTACGGCGACAGCGCGACGGCGTGAACGGCTAGGGCCGCGGATACGGCAACGTGAAAGTAGGCCGCCCCGTATCGCGGACGAGCATGAACCAAAGGTCGCGCGGTCGGCCGCGGCGATAGACCCTGCCGACCGAAACGAGGTTGCTCACCCGGCGAACGACGTCTTTCAGGTCCTCGTAGACGAAGTGGGCCAACCCTTTCTTGTTCGGGAGGAGAGACGGCCAATCTTCGGGAACCGGCCCTTCGGGTACACGCCCGTAATCGAAGACCACTTCCTTCGGTTCTTGTCCATAAGCGACGAAATAGCCTGGGCCCGTCAGCTGCCAGAGCGGCTGGTCGTTGTACCCCCACAGCACGGGCGCTCCACCCGGCCGGTAAAAGCGCTTTTGAAACCTGCGAAAAAACGCGAGCGAGTTCTTGCCGTCATGAACGACTTCCTCTCCCGTGGGGGTGTCGGCAGGAACGAAGTGATCGAGCGTGAGTGGCTCGTTGTCGATAGCGGCGTCGAAGAGCTTGGCCATGTCACGCGGCCCGAGCTCGTACAACGATTTCAACCGCACATCGTCGGCCACCTCGTCGAGCACGCGTGCCAGCTCTGGTCGATTCACGAAAGGTCGGATCAGCGCTGAAATGTCCATGATTGTCGTCAAGCTCCGCAACCTGCGAACTGCTCGCCGATGCAGGATGCGTTTTTTTCGCGCGTTGTAACTCGGCCAAAGCGGCCCCTCCGGGCTGGAGGCTCGTCGGACGCGCCATTAGGGTCGGTCGGGCACGATCGATGCTTCATCTCGGGTCTCTCGGCTCAACGTGCAGGAGGGAGACGCTCATGGTCAAAAGTTCGATCGACACTCGCCGTGCGCTCACGCGCGGTATGCTCGCAGGAGTCGCCGCCGGCATTCTCCTGACCCTGATGATGACGCTCATGTCCGCCGCCGGCGGTAAGGACATCTGGTACGGAATCAAAGGTGCTGCCGCGCCCTTCTTCGGCCAGCAGGCCATGCAGCCCGGATTCGACGCATTGCCCGTGCTGATCGGGCTGATCAGCCATCTTGTCATCTCGGCGGCGTGGGGAGCGCTCTTCGCCCTCGTGGTCGAAGGTTGGAGTCGGTCCACCACCATCATCGCCGGCGTGCTTTGGGCGTTCGTCGTGTGGATCGGCATGTACTATCTCGTTTTGCCGGTCGTCGGACTCTCGTCGATGCAGGACGATGCCCCCGTTGGGCGCGCCATTGCCTTTCATCTCATCTTCGCCGCAGCGTTGACGACGGCGTACCTCGTTTACCCGACGGTTTTTGGAAGGCGCGCTGGATTGTCGCGCTCCGCACACGCAGTTTGAAAAGCGCGGGCCTTGCCCGAGCAAGAGCTACGAGAAGTTGTTACGTTGCAGTCCTGAATGCCCATCCTTTCTCCGCCTCAACAGACTTACGCTTTTCGCTGGGTCGTGCTGCTCCTGGTTATCGGTGCAGCTGCGACGTTTCTTCCGCTGTGGCCGCCGCTCGTGCTCGCCGCTTTTGTCGCGGTCATGGCGCGGCCACTCCTCCTTCGCATCGGCAAGGCGACGGGGGGCCGACAGCGCGCCGCGGGTGCGCTCGTCGTCGCTCTGGTCATGGCGGTATTCGTACCGATCGGTGGCGCCGTTGTTTCGCTCTCCCGGGGTGCGGTCGATCTTGCGCGCAGCGTAATGGCCTCCGACAGCGCGAAGAGCGCGCTCGTCGCGCTGTCGAGCGGGCCAGCGGGCGATCAAGGCGGCGGAGGGGGCGGCATTCTCGAGACCATCAAGTCTCCCGGTAAAATCGCCGCTTTCGTGCAAGAGCACGGCGCCGCCGCCGCGCAGATCCTCGGCGGCGTGGCGGGCGCCGCTACCGAGGCGCTGCTCGGGCTTTTCATCTTCTTTTATGCGGTCTACGTATTTCTCTTGGAGGGGCCTGGTTACTACGAGTGGATGGAGAAGCACGCGCCCATCGACGTCCAGCATACGAAGCGCCTCGCCGCGGCGTTCAACGAGACGGGGCGTGGCCTTTTCATCGGCGTGGGGCTGACCGGTCTCACGCAGGGCATCGTCGCCACCGTGACGTACGTTGCGCTCGGTGTGCCGCGCGCCCTCGTCCTCGGATTGCTCACCTGCATTGCGTCCCTCATTCCGTCGGTGGGCACCGCACTCATCTGGGTTCCGGTCGCCATCGGTCTGGCGCTCGCGGGAAAGTTGGCGCACGCAGCGATCATGGCGGGCGTCGGCGTTTTGGTGATCGCCAGTGTCGACAACATCATGCGGCCGGTCTTCGCGCGCTTCGGGAAATTGGAGCTCTCGACGTTCGTTCTACTGACGTCCATCTTCGGAGGTCTTGCCATCTTCGGCACTTGGGGCCTGCTTCTCGGGCCGCTCTTTGCCCGGCTCGCCAAAGAGGCATTGATCATCGCTCACATCGACCGGCTCCACGAGAAGCGGGCCGAAATCGATGCAGCCGCGGCGCACACCAATGACGGGGCCGAGGTGCACGCTGCCGATTGAACTCCGGCGGCGGTGGCGCAATGTTGCGACATCGCGTGCCGCTTGGTCGAGAACGCTACCCGGCCTTGCGCGCCACGATGGCCCACGTGCTCGACGGCAAAAAGACGCCCTCTGCTCGCAGGTTGGCCTGCATCAGCTTGGTAAGCGCGGTTCGAATTTCCGGCAAACGTCGTTGGCCTTCGGCGCCCGCTTCACGCACGATCTCGCCCGAGGGGCCGACCATTATCTGGTAGTCGATCGCTTCTTCGACGGTGCGACCGACGCAGATGTCGGCATCGATGCGTTCGAACACGTCGACGCGAGAAAAACCTGCCGCCTCTAGCATTCGGCGATCGGTTTCCTCGTCCGCCCAGGAAAACGGGCCTGGGCCACAGGTCTGCGCGCTGTCGCCGGGCGGCGGCAGGTACTCGAGCACGATTTTCTTGGCGGCCCCCCAGGCTGGATTGTCGGCCATGCTGCGCCAAACGATGAGACAAACCCTGCCGCCGGGCTTGAGCGCGCGATGCGCGTTGCGGAGGGCCCGAACCGCGCTCTCGAAGAACATCACGCCGAAGCGCGCAAAAACGACGTCGTAGTAGTTCTCGGGAAGAGGATGCACCTGCGCGTCGCCGACCTCGTAACGAACGTGGGACAACCCGCTCGCGTCCCGCTCGCGATTGGCGATGTCGAGGAAGGCATCGGTGCAATCGAGACCGACCACCTCCCCCGAATCGGTGACGATGCGGCCGATCTCGAGGCACGTCTCTCCGAAACCGCAGCCAACGTCGAGCACCCTCTCGCCGGCATGGAGACCGAAGCGCGGCATGGCGATGTCGCTGTGAATCTTGCCGTTGCCGGACAAGAGATGTCGAAAGCGAATCCACTTCGGCGTCAGGATCTCGTTCCAGCAGGCAACGAAGCCCGCGTTCTCTTGTGCCGTTGCCGTCATGTCAGTCCTCATTTCAGGTGTCGTTTACTGCGAGGGGCGCCGCTCACCCGAGGCGAAAACTGATGTAGCTCGGTTACGGGCTCGAGCAAGAGCGGCGGCGCGTGAAGGCAGGCGGTGCTGCGTCGCTCTTGGTCGATGTCGTCGTAAACACTCGTTTGTGCGAGAGCGTCAAGGGGTGACAGGGATCGCGCGGCCGGCTCGGCCTTGGCTCGTCTTCGCGCGCACCTCGGTCGACGTCGTCGTCGGGGGGCTCGCCGCAACGTACGTGGTCCATTCCGCGCCATTTTTGTACTCGATGACGAGCCCGGGCAACGACACGTTGGCTCGCAGCACGCCTGCGTCGATGACGGCGCCGGGGATCTCGACGCGGTACTCGACGCCCATTTTTCCGAGCTTCGGTAGCTCCTTGTGTCCGAGAACGTTGGCAAACCGTTCCCAGTCGGTCTTGAGCGCAGCGGTATCGATCGGAACGGCCTTGCCCCAATCGGTGCCGTTCACATCGGCTGGCTCCCACGACGCGCGGTGCCACGCGCGCTCTGCCATCGCCAAAAGACGCGGGAAGACGAGCCCCTCGAGCATGGCCGCGCTGCGCGACGTTTCCCCCCAATGCGCGCCCTCGAGACCGATGATGTTACTCGCCGCTGCGGGGTTCAGATTGACGGGCGGGGTCGGGTCAGTCATCGGGGGATCGAACGCGGCTTGGTAATCGCCCCCCATCCGATCCTTGGTCAACTTGGAATTGGCGGGGAGGTTGCCCGGCATGTAGCCGAAGAGCTTGCGTACGCCAGTAGAGCGCGTCGCCCAGTAATAGCCTCGCTCCTTGGGATCGGCTTCATACGGATGATCGAGGTAGAGAAAATCAGGCGACGTGAGGATGACCTGGTAGCCCTTGTTGGCAAGGGTGTAGGCAGAATTGTGGTAGTCCCACCAGAAGAGCGTGCCCCACCAATTGGCCCGCACGGGATTGTTGTCGAGATCGGCGGCGAGGTCCAAGAACTGCTTTTCGGTCGTCCCGGCATCGCCAACGGCGACGGTTTTGCGCAGGCCGTCGGACCAGCCCTGGATGGCGAAGCCGCGCGCCTTGGCGAGAGCGTTGACGCGACGGACGAAGTATCCGTGTACTTCGTCAGCGTTCTTCACCCCTCCGTCGCCAGCGAAGCGCGTCTTGCAAAGCGGTGATTCGGTCCAGGTACCGGGCGCGACTTCGTCGAGCCCGACATGCCACGTCTTCAGCGCGACGCCAGCTTCCGTGTACATGGCTTTGACTTCGTCCATCACCTTTTCGATGAACGCATAGGACGAGTCCATGCATCCGTTGATGGCGTTGTCTTTGTAGAACTGGGCCGACTCGTACTTCGAAGCGTCCATGGGGTCGCTCAGCAGGTAGGCGGCCTCGCCTCGCGCTTGCATCGCCTTGATGGCGGCGCGCGCGTGCCCCGGCATATCGAACTCGGGGATGACCTCGATGTAACGAGCCGCGGCAAACTTGAGGATTTCGATGAACTCCGCGCGTGCGAGGTTGCCCGAGCCCGCCGTCGTCGTGTCGGGGCCGGAGCCGAGCTGCGGAAGAAGGCACGTCTTCTCCGTGAGATCGTGGCAACGTTTTGCGCCGACCGACGTAAGCTCGGGCAGCCCGGGAATCTCGAGGCGCCAACCTTCGTCTTCCGAGAGGTGCAGATGGAGCACGTTGAGCTTGTAAGCCGCGAGCTGCTCGACGATCTTTTTGACCTCGTCGGCGGTGTGGAAATTGCGCGCGAGATCGAGCTGGACTCCGCGATACGCATAACGAGGGGCGTCATAATCCACTTTCAATTGCGGAATCGACTTCGTCGCCGAAAACTCGGCTGGCAAGAGGGCGACCAAAGTTTGCAGTCCGTAGAACGCACCGGCGGCATCGCGCCCCACGATCGTCACGCCCGTCGAATCGACCGTCAACCGATAGGCCTCGGCGCTCGCCTTACCGCTAAAGGCGGCATCGGCGGGGTTGACCGACACGCGCACGGCCACACCGCCCTCATCCTTGACGGTAACACCGAGCGTCGTGAGCCGCGCTTTGACGGAGGCGAGCCCGTCGGCGCTGACATCCGTGGGCACGCTGGTGACGATGGTGACTCCCGCCGACAGATCGAGGAATCCCGCTCCCTTCGTCACCGTTTGCGGTGCGGGTACTACCTCGGAGGCGACGGCGCCGACGTCCCAATCGGCAATCCCCGTGTTTTCCGCAAAGCGCGTAGCAGCCGTCTCGATCACGACCTGATCGATGGGATGGCGATGCGTCTGTTTGGGGTCGGTGAACGGTGTGACGAAACTGGACAAATCCTCGGTGTTCGTGTGGGCCAGAACGACCGCGGCGAGACCTGGCGCAGCGACGTACCACCGCGGCATCAGATCCGATTCTGCAATCGTCCAGAACAGCGACTTCAGCGGGATCTCTTTGGTCTCGCCTGCCGCGAAGCCGAGGAAGCTGGCAGCGGGTTCGATTTTATGCAGATCGCCGTTGATGTGGGTGATCGTGAACTCGGGGCTCGAGCTCGCCACCACTTTACGAATGTTGCTGAAGTAGATGGCCCAGCCGGTCGCATTCCATGCTGAACCCACGTTTTTCAACGCGATCTGGGCGTTCGCGCAGAGACCTCCGGCGCTGGGCGGGCAATCCGCGACCATGCCCCCCTCGGCAGCGATCATGGGAATGTTTTCGACGAGCGTGTACGTCAATTGCGTCGATGCGCCGATCGCGTTGAGCAAGGTTTGGGTGAGCGGCACAGGACCGCCATCACCGGTGACGCTCGCGTCAATTGGAATCGCGCTGCCGTCGGCGCCGACAACGACGTCTCGCGCGTCGGGGCCGGCGTCGCCGAGCACAGCGCCGTCACCGCCCGCGCCTCCCCTTCCCCCGCCGCCCTTGCCGCTCGTGCCGGCGCTGCCGCTGCTTCCCCCGCTTCCCCCACTTCCAGGGGTCGTTCCATTCGAGCTGCCGTCGGCGCAACCGAGGACGACGGTCGAAACCAGTGCACACGTATAAAGTTTGCGTTTCATGTTCTCTCCCTCTGCGATTGGGGATTGCAAGAATTGAGCTTCAGTAAAACCACCACTCGGCGCGGACCCCCAAGAAGTGGGCAGTGTGCGTCGGCCCCACTGTTTGAAGATAAGGCGACATGAGCTGCGTCATCGCGCCATCGTTGTAATGCCCATACGTGTAGATCAATCGATAGTGAGGGCGCGTCCACACGCTGGCCTCGCCTTCCTTGCCACTCGGAACGATGGTGGGCGCGAGAGACACCTTGGTCGCCGTGCCTTGCGCGCGACCTTGATCCTTGCGCGCCTGGAAAGTTGCCTCGGCCATGAGGTGAAACTGTGGATGCAAATAGAGGACCGGGCGCAGGCCGACGGTATAATCGAGCCTGGAGTCGGGGGGCTCGTCGGGCGTGAGCGGCGCATGACCGCGGGCCCCTTTGTTCCAATGCACCGTGCCGTACCCGTTCAGCGCGAGCAGCTGTCCGAATTGCACGCCGAAGTGCTCGACGAACTCCACGCCGGCGGCGCCTTGGTAGGTGCCATCGAGCGCCGGCAGCCCGAAAGTGTCGTATGTCGAACGGCCGCTGGCAGCGCCATTGGCGATACGGGCGCCATACCGGATCGAGGTCGAGTTGAAGTTCTCGCCGCCCAAATCGAGATGCAGCTTGGCGCCGGCGACCCACCCGTAGTCCGACGGGTTGACGTTGGGGGGCGCATCGACGTCTCCCTTGGCGGATTTTGGCACGACGTGCAGCTCGCCGAGCCCCTGCGCAAAGCTCGAGCGCAATCCGAGGGGCAACGCGTATTGCGCCACCAACATGGTGCGCAAACGCCTGGCCATGTCCGACTTGGCGGGCGCCGGCTGTCCGGCGTTCATATCCACTTGATAGAATGGAGAAGCGCCGGTCGTAATGAGGACGGCGGCGTCGAGACCCTTGTAAAACGCGCCGAAACCCTGACTCGGCAAGTTGTTGAAATAGAAGTAGTCGGCGATGTGAATGTCCTGCTTGCGGTAAAGGCGGGCGCCGATCCAGATGTCGAGATCGGGAACGAGCACGTTGTGCGCCTGCACATAGGCCTGGAGGGGAAAGATCTTGAGCTCGTCGAGAGCGCCGCTGGCAAGGTCGGAAAGGATGGCGCCGTCCATGGACCACATCTCCACGTCCATGACGAGATCGGCCATGGTGTCCGTTTCCTTGGTCCCTTGGAGCATGTGGTACCGCAGTCCCGGCTCCAGGTAGTCGCCCTCTTCCAGACGGCCTCCGATGGCTCGGCGGTCACCGAGGTTCATATAGCGCCCGGCGATCACCTGACCGCTCGGCGTCCAGCCGGTGCCCATGCGACCGTACATGAAGAAATCTGCGCGGTCGGTCGTGAGCTTCCACTTGGGGTCGGAGCCCTCGGCCAGCGCGGGGCGCGGGGCGGCGGCGCCGGCGAGAATCGCTACCGCTACGAGTGTGAATGCTTTTCGAATAGCGCGTCCCGTGCGGCGGGACGGCCGACCCCTCGTGCTAATGGGGCAGCGAGCAATTGACGCAGTCATCGATCTCCTTCCATTTCTCCTCATTGAGGACAAGCGGGTGCTATGCGGCGCCCGCGAGCGGGCGCGCTGATGGACGTCGGCCAGCCGGCGCCCTCCTAGGTCGCCAGTGTCCTCTTTGCTCGGCCCGACGGGGCCGAATCAACTTATCTTCTGAATCTCCTTCTTCTTCTCAATCGAGCGGATCCGCCTCTGCTATTGGCATTAGCCGGCGACAGTGATGTCGGGTGAACCGGCCGCTGCTCCGCGAATCGCTTGCTGCACTTCGGCGGCGATCTGGTCCGCTTCGGGGCCGATGATCACCTGCACGCTTCCGGAGGCGGGTCGCACGATGCCGCGAATTCCAAGCGCCTTGAGTGCCAGCTCGTCGACGCGACCGCCGTCTGCAATGGCGACGCGCAGGCGGGTGGTGCAGGCGTCGATGGAAAGGACGTTGGCCGTGCCGCCCAGCGCCTTCAAATAGGCGTGCCCGCGCAGGGCCGCCGGGACCAGCGCCTCAGCCCCTAGCGTCGCGCCGGAGGCCGCGCTTTCCTCTTCACGGCCGATCGTCTTGAGATCGAACTTGGCGATAAAGAAGCGAAAGAGTCCGTAATAAGCGCCGAAGTAGACCGCGCCGACCGGAAGGAGCAGCAGCGGTCGCGTCGCCTTGCCGTAATTGAGAACGTAGTCGAAGGCACCCGCGGAAAAGCTGAAGCCGAGCTTCACATGCAGGATATTCATGACGACCAGGGCCAAGCCGGTGAGCGCGGCATGAATCGCGTAGAGAACTGGTGCCAGAAACATGAAGGCAAACTCGACCGGCTCGGTAACGCCCGTGAGAAAAGAGGTCAGCGCCATGGACAGGAGCAAGCCGCCGGCCTTCGTACGTTTGTGGCGCGGCGCAGCGTGGTACATGGCGAGGCACGCCGCCGGCAAGCCGAACATCATGACGGGAAAGAATCCGGTCATGAATGCGCCGGCGCTGGGATCGCCGGCAAAGAAGCGCTTCAGATCACCTGTCGCGCCGTTGTACTCGCCGAGAATGAACCACGCGATGTTGTTGACGATGTGATGAAGACCCGTCACGAGCAGAAGGCGATTGAGCGCGCCGTAGACAAAGAGACCGGCCGCGCCCGCTGCGAATACCGAGCGGCTGGTCGCGTCGAGCGCCGCTTCGAGGTGCGGCCAGGCCAGGCCGAACACGAGCGCCTGTCCGAGGCAGGCCAGCCCCGTGATGATCGGCACGAAGCGACGGCCGCCGAAGAAGGCCAGGTACTCGGGCAATTTGACGTCTTTGAACCTGTTGTAGAGGGCGCCCGCAATGATCCCCGAAAGGATCCCCACCGGAACGCTCAATTTGCCGCCGAGCCGCGTCTTGTAGGCCGACAAGGCCAAGTCCTTGGCGGCTCCGGCCAGCCCTTCGGTGACGAAGGCGGGAGGTACGATGAGGGTCTCGGCAGCCTTGACGGTAATGAAGAAACCGATAGCCCCCGCCAATCCCGCGGCGCCATGGTTCTCTTTGGCAAACCCGACCGCGACGCCCACCGCAAAGAGCAGCCCGAGGTTCGAAAATACCGCGTCGCCGGCGGCGGCGAGGAAGGCGACGTTGAGCAGATCGGGCTGGCCAAGACGCAGCAAAAGCCCCGCGATCGGCAGAACGGCGATGGGCAGCATCAATGCCCGACCCAGCTTCTGCACTCCATTGAATTCGAGTTTGATCACGAGATCCTCCGCGGTTAGGGTCGGGCTCAGATCACCGACCAGGTACGATTCAAAAGCGTGCGCACTTCGTCGGCGCCAGAAAGCGCAAGCGTCTTCAGCGCAACTTCGGCGCATTCGGACCAGCTGAGCGTGGCGATGAAAGCTTTGAGGTCGGGAATGGCGACAGAAGCTGCCGAAAGCTCGGTCACGCCGAGACCAATGAGCAGTGCGGCCGACCGTGGATCGGAGGCCATACCTCCGCAGACGGCGACAGGGCGCTGGCGTGCGCGCGCGCCGGTCACCGCCTGGGCGACGAGACGCAACACGCCCGGATGAAGACCGTCGAGATACGACGTCACTAGCGCATTGCCTCGATCGGCGGCGGCGCCGTACTGGGTAAGGTCATTGGTTCCAAGGGAAACGAAGTCCACCTCTTCCGCCAACACGTCGGTGGTGAGAGCGGCGATGGGCACCTCGATCATGGCGCCGAGCAGCGTCGGACGATTGGCTCCCAGTGCGCGACGCTCGGCTTCGACCATCTCGCGCACTGCCTTGAGCTCGGCCACGTGCGACACCATAGGCAGCAGGATGCGGACGGGGGCCGCCGCCTCGACGCGAAGGATGGCGCGGATCTGCGCCTTGAGCAGCTGCGGGTGGCGCAGCGTGAAACGGATACCGCGCAAGCCGAGCGCGGGATTCTCTTCCGCCGCCATGGGCAGATAGGCGAGCGCCTTGTCTCCGCCGACGTCGAGCGTGCGAATGACGAACGGCCGCGCACCGAGGCTATCGGCAATCGCCTGGTATTGAGCCGTCTGCTCGTCTTCGCTCGGGGCACGGGTGCGATGAAGGAAGAGGAACTCCGTCCGCAGGAGGCCGCAACCTTCCGCGCCATTGGCGACAGCGTCCGACGCGTCACCGGGCCGTCCCAAGTTGGCGAGCACCTCGATGCGCACGCCGTCCTTCGTGCGCGCGTCGCGGTGGCGCGCGGCGCGGTTCGCTTCCCGGCGAGCCACTTGGCGGAACATCTCATCGACCGCGGCGCGCCGCATACCCTCGCCGGGATAGACGCGAACGACGCCACGATCGCCGTCCACGATGAGCGGAGCTCCGTCGGGCACCCGCAACACGGCGTCGCCAAGAGCGACCACCGCCGGGATCCCCATGCTCGCGGCCAGGATGGCTCCGTGCGAAGTCGGGCCCCCGCGCGCCGTGCAGATACCGATGAGACAGCCGCCGTCGCCGTCGATGAGATCGGAGGGACGGAGCTCGTCGGCGATGAGGACGGCGTGGGCGGGCCGAGCGATCCGCGGCCGTGATGCGCCCCGCGTGAGAAAGCCGACGACCCTACTCTCGACATCGCGCAGATCGGCCGCCCTCTCCGACAGAAGGAAATCGTCGAGCGCGCTGAGGACGGCAGCGTACCGCTCGACGGCTGCTCTCCATGCCCATGCCGCGCTGCGGCCGCGGTCGATGGCGTGGGTTGCAGCGTCCACGATCTCGGGATCGTCGAGCAGCGACAGATGAACGCTCACGATGGCTGCTTGCGGCCCTGACTGCGACGTGTTCTCGAGCGCGGCCTCGAGATCGCGGCGAACAGCGGCGATGGCGTCGACCAGCGCTTGACGTTCCGACTTCACGCCAGTGCCGTCCTTCGGAACTTCCACCGCGGCGCGAATCGCCCGCACGGCGTACCCTTGCGCCAATCCGGCCACGGCTCCGGCTCCGCGAAGGAGCACCTCTTTGTCGGCCGAATAGGCCGCCGCAACGACTGGCGCTTGCTCGCCGCGGACAACGACGCGACGCTTCTGGGCGATCGGTTCGCCCGCATTCCCGAGCGCGCGCACGATGTCCACGAGCTCTCCCGCAACGCGCGCGGCCTCCTCGCCTCGCACGGTGATGGTGAGGGTGTCTCCATCGCGTGCACCGAGAGCCATGAGGGCGACGATGCTTTTGCCGTTAGCCGTGCGCTCCTGCCGCGCGATGCGTACCACCCCGGCGTGCCGTTTGGCGCGATCGGCGAGCAAGGCCGCGGGACGCGCATGCAGTCCGTGGGCGACGTGGAGAACAGCGGTTCGTTGCACCGTTTGGCCAGCGATGTCTCGGGGCGAAGGTGCGGCAATGCTCGTCAATGCGAGGAGGGGCTCGCCCACCGTGACCGCGCGATGCTGCACCCGGTCGACGATGGCATAGGCGTCCGCGTTGACGACGATCATCAAGGTGAAGAGGCCGCGCGCCTTTCGGGCGAGCAGATCGATGTCGAAGCCGATCAGCGGATCGCCCGTCCTGACCGATTGACCGGCGCGGGTCAGGGGCGAGAAACCCTCTCCGCGCAGCGCCACGGTATCGATGCCGATATGAAGCAGCACTTCCACGCCCTCGCGACAGCGCACGATGCAGGCGTGGTGAGCGTCATGCAGCGAAACGACGACGCCGTCACACGGAGCGCAGAGCTCGGACGAAGTCGGGTCGATGGCGATACCGTCACCGACCATCTTCTCGGCAAACGCCGGATCGGGGACCTCTTCGAGCGGCGTCGCCCACCCTGAAATCGGTGCTGCCAGTTGAAGCATCGTCATGGCTCCGCTCTCCGCCGTGACGCCAGTCGTGCCAGTGCCGTCCGCATGTTCCCTCCGGCGTCGCCGAGCGCGGTTTCCACCTCGGCCCGAGAGAGGCCCGCCAATCCGAGCACGGCGCGCTTGATATCGCCGTGCTGCGCGAAAGCTTGGGCCGCCGCGTTCTCGTCCACCCGCGCAATGCTTGCCACCATGCGCACGCCCCGCCGCGCTCCCTTGGCATTCTCGGGCCGCAGATTGACCATGTAGTTGTCGAACACGAATCCGAGCCGCACCATGAGCGCGGTGGAGAACATGCTGGTCAGCACCTTCTGCGCAGTTCCCGCCCCGAGCCGCGTGGATCCGGCGATGACCTCGGCGCCCGTGGCCGCAATGACGACATGCTCGGCCACCCGCCCGAGGGCCGAATTGGCAACACACGTAAAAGCCACCGTCAGAGCCCGAGCGCGCCGCGCTTCTTGCACGATCGCCACGGTAAAGGCGCTGGCGCCTCCCGCCGACGCGGCGAGCACGACGTCGGCCGGACCTAGCTCGAGATCCCGAGCGCGCGCGCTCGCCGAGTTGGCATCGTCCTCCGCGCGCGATCCCATGCCGTGGCTCAGGTCGAGCCCTCCTGCCAACAGAATCGCGGTGCGGGTCCGCGGCCAATCGAACGTCGCTTCGAGCTCGAGGGCATCCAGCGCGACGATCAGTCCGGAAGCTCCGGCGCCCGCGTAGACCAGCCGTCCATCGCCGGCCGCGAGACGCCGACTCGCCGCTTCTACGGCCCGTCCGAGCGAGGGCAATGCGGCGACGCAGGCGGCGACGGCGCGCGATTGTCCGCCCCACAGCGCTTCGAGGAGCTCGGCGACATCCCACGTATCGAGTCCCTTGAACCGCAGCGCGACGCTTTCTGTGTCCTCATCCATTTCATCTACCCAGGGCCGTAGTGGTATCTGATTGGCTACATGTGCAACGTCCGTGCCCCATTCGAAGACCTCGCCGCCGAGTGGTATGCGGCGAAATAGCCGAGTTTCGCTGTCGCGAGGATCCATATTGGTACTCTATTGGATCTATACGCACGCCGAGAGACGAAAGGCAACTCCTAATCTAGGCGCGATTGACGGCCGGTAGCCGGGGATGGGGCGCTTGCGTCGTGGTACCTGACTGGTATCGTACGTGCCCATGTCCCATCGCGGCACCGACGACATCTTCAGCAAGACCGAGCTTTCGAACGAGTTGCCCTTGCCGCTTTATCTGCAGCTCGCGCGGCACCTGCGCAGCCTGGTTTCCGCAGGCAAGCTCGGGCAAGGGGACGCGCTTCCCGGGGAGCGCGAGCTGGCCGAGCGCCTCGGCGTTTCGCGCATCACCGTGCGCAAAGCTGTCCGCGAGCTATCGGCAGAGGGCCTTTTACAGCAGCGGCAGGGGGCGGGGACCTTCGTCAACCGCGGTCCGCACGTGGAACAGCGCCTGCGCACGCTGTCGAGTTTTTCCGAAGACGTCGCGTCGCGTGGGCTGAAACCGGGATCGATCTGGCTGCACCGCAAAGTCGCGGTGGCAACTCCGGAGGAAACCCTCGCGCTCTGTCTGCGCCCGGGCAGCACGGTGAGCCGCCTACAGCGGTTGCGCACGGCGAACGGCACGCCGATGGCCGTCGAGACCGCCGTGGTGCCGACGCGATTTTTGCCGGATCCCGACGAAGTCAAAAATTCGCTCTACGAGACGCTCCGCCGCCGCGGCTTCACGCCCTTTCGCGCGCTCCAGCGGTTGACAGCCGTTCGCCTCACGCCCGAGCTCGCGAAACAGCTCGAAGTACCGGAAGGTGCGGCCGCTTTCTCGATCGAGCGGCGCACCATGCTGGAGGACGACACCTTGTTGGAGCTCGTACACTCCCATTACCGAGGTGACGCTTACGATTTCGTGGTGGAGCTCAGTCTGGCGGGCGCGGGTCGAGCCCACGAGTCATCGCGATGAACGAAAAGGTGGCGAACGTCGCGACGATGGCGAGCGAGGCCGCGCAGATCGCCGACGTGGCGCGCGATCAAATCCTCCGCACTGCCGATGCTTTCGCCGAGCTCGGACGACACTTGCGCCGTCACTCGCCGCGTCTCGTCGTCACATGCGCGCGAGGAAGCTCGGATCACGCCGCCATGTACGGCAAGTACCTCATCGAGACGACCGTTGGCCATGTGGTCGCGTCGGTCGGGCCGAGCGTTGCGTCGATTTACCACACCGGCAACATGCATCTCGAAGGCGCGCTGTTCATCGCCGTTTCCCAGTCCGGTAAAAGCCCCGATCTTTTGCGGCTCACCGAGGCGGCGCGCGATGCGGGAGCGTTCGTAGTGGGGTTCATCAACGATGAAGCGTCACCCCTCGGCGCCTTGTGCCATCGCAGCATTCCGCTGTGCGCCGGTCGCGAACGGAGCGTCGCCGCCACCAAGTCGCACGTGCTTGCCGCGCTCGCGTTTTTGCAGCTGGTAGCGCACTGGTCCCAAAGCCAGCCGCTGCATGATGCGATCGCCCAGCTCCCCGACGCTCTTGCCGCAGCGCGTTCGGTCGATTGGTGGCCAGCCCTTTCGTCGCTCGTCGATTCGACCAGCTTGCTCGTGCTCGGACGAGGTATCGGGCTCGGCGCCGCACTGGAAATAGCCCTCAAGCTGAAGGAAACATGTCGGCTGCATGCCGAGGGTTTGAGCAGCGCCGAAGTGATCCACGGTCCCCTCGCTCTCGTCCGAGAAGGCTTCCCTGTTCTGGTGCTCGGACAAGAGGACGCGTCGGCGGAAAGCACGCGGCACGCGGTTCAGTTGCTCGTGCAATTAGGCGCCGCCGTGCACTCCGTGCTTCCGGTTGCGGGCGCGCAGCCGCTTCCGGTGGTCGCCGGTCTGCCCGCGGCGAGCAGCCCCCTGTGCCAGATGCAGAGCTTCTATATGGCGGTGCATCGGCTTTCGACTTCGCGTGGGCTCGATCCCGACGCGCCCGCACACCTTTCCAAGGTCACCGAGACGGTCTAACGATGCCGTGCAACGGGTACCCTACAGGCGCCTCGACTGGATCTATCGGATCGCTTCGGATCGAACCGATCCAAAAAACGGAACGCGAAGATCATCATGAGGCGCGGGCGCCGAGCTTTCGCGTCACGCTAAAGCCCCAAGGCTTTCTTGGCATTGGTTGCAAACGAGAAGTCCTTCGAGCCGTCCCAGTTGATTGACCAGGTCATGAGGCCCTTGATCCCGTTGACTTGACCGACGGCGGTAACGACGTCCGCCGCGCTCATCGCGCCACCGCCAGCGCCAGGCTGGGCGGGCAAACCAGGCACCTGTTTCGAATAGGGCAACGCGAACGTACCGCCGCCGGCGACGGTCATACCCTTGTTGAGACACTGGGTCTGCTGGACGAATCCTTCGACGGTGCCGGCCATGAAGCCGACGCCCGGCGGATCGCATCCATACATGCTGCCGTTGTAATACTGCATGTTGAGCCACCAGAGCCGCCCGTTGTCGCGGTACTTTGCGATGATCGGCAAGTACGCCCCCCACGGCCCGCCCGACGCGATCTGGCCGCCGGTCACGTACGCCGTCTCCGGCGCCATGGTGAGCCCGAAATTGGCGGGCATTTGCGCGATCACGCCGTCGATGAGACGGATCAAGTTGGTCTGCGATGTGGACAGCGATGTCATGGAAGTTCCGGCGGTAAGGCCGGTTTCGATGTCGATATCGATGCCGTCGAAGTTGTGGCTCTTGAGGATGGGCACGACCGTGGCAATGAAGCGGTCGACGGTCGCAGTCTGACCGAGATCGACGGCCGCCGTTGCGCCGCCAATCGACATCAAAATGGTGCGGCCTTGCGTCTTGGCCTCGCACATCTCGGCCGGCGTCGGTACGTCGACGTCGACGTCCATTCCGTCGAACCATTGCGCGGTTCCATCGGATTGGATGACGGGAAATGCCGTATTGATGACGTTGTACGCAGCGGGAATCGTGGGGGACGTGATGGGAACATGACCATAAGGAGGATGCACGCCGTTCTTGGCGCCGTCCCACGCTTCCCAGTAGCCTTGCAATACCTTCCCTGCGGGCATTCCCTTGAGCGCGCAGGTGGCATTGCCGCTATCGACAGGACCGCCGCCCGTGTCTGCGCCGGCATCGGTGCCCGGACCGCCGGCTTTTCCGGCGCTTCCCCCGGCACCCGACGTACCGCCCGTCGCCCTTGCGCCGCTGCCCGCACTGCCATCCGGCGTCGTTGCTCCATTGCCGCCTGCGCCGGCACCGCTCGCGCCAGCTGCGCCGCCTTTGCCCGCGCCGCCAGCAGTTCCGGAGCTCCCGCCGCTACCGCTGCCCGCATTCCCTGCATTGCCGCCGGTTCCGGTGCCGCCGGTTGCCGTGGTCCCGCCGCTACCGGTGCCGGCACTTCCCCCCGCGCCTGCGGCCGCCCCGGTTCCCGTGCTTCCTCCTTTGCCGGCGGTTCCGCCGCTATCCAC
>DATHEQ010000204.1:0-10834 GCA_035318505.1 Polyangiaceae bacterium
ACGATCTTGAGCTCACCATCGCCGCTCGGGTTCGGCTCGCTCTTGTCTTCCCCGGGGCCCGTCACCAAGAAAATGCCGTCCTTCGGTTTGATGGGAATGTTCGGCAACGCGTAGATGAACGGCGCCGGCGAGACGCGCCCCCACGACGTGCTGGGGGCGTTGGCAATCACGAACCGCGACAGGTTGTCGTCGACCCACGAAAGGAGCGGCAGCGTCTCGCCGAACCCCTCGATGACGCCGGCGTTGCCGATCGCGAAGAACTTACGGGTGGGGACGGGCTGCTGCTCCGCCTCGTCTTTCAGCACGTTGAGACGGCGGAGGAGCGAGCGCGTGTCGGACATGACCCGGTTTTATCGCGTTTTGCCGCTGCGACAAGACATCAGGGAAATCGCCCGCTCGCGGCGAGGAGATCGACCCGCGCCTGTCGGGCGTTGTCTTCGGCGACCGCGGCCGCCGTTTCGGCGTCGCGCGCGCGGCGCTCGGCGTCGATGACTTCGATGTTGGTCGTTGCGCCGGCCTGGTAAGCGACGGTTGCGAGCTCGAGCGCACTCTTGGCGAGCCGCGCGGCGTTGCTGGCGGCGGCGAGGGCGGCTTCGGCGCGCTTCACCGTTTCGAAGGCGAGACGCACGTCGGAGCGCGCTTGCCGGAGGAGCGCGTCGTATTGCGAACGCGCTTCGTTGGAGAACGCCTCGCGCTCGGCGGAGAGCCCATAACGGAGCCCACCGTCGTAGATCGGGATCGTCAAAAGGAGCTGCGCTTGCCAGCCGGTGAGCGGCTGCACCAGGGTCGGCGGGTTCTGATAAAAGGGCTGCGCGTTCCCGATGAGGAAGGGAAGGTAGTCGGTGTAGCTGTCATTCTTCAGCTGCTCGGCGGCTTCGAGCCGTGCGCGCGACGCGAGCACGTCGCGCCGCGTCCCGGTCGCGTCGCGCATGGCACTGTCGAATGCGGGCGACTCGCCGAGCGCGATGTCGTCTTCGGTGTCGAGCGGCCCCTGGTCTCCCACGAGCACCCCGAGCGCTTCGCGAGCGCGCGCCAGACCCGCGTACCCCGATTCGACCTGCGCCTGGTCGGTGGCGACCTCTTGCTCGGCCCGCACGGCGTCGACGCGGTTTCCGATGCCGCCTGCGAAGCGCGTATGTGCATAGGTGTAGTGCGCCTTGGCCGTCTGCAGCGAGCGCTCCCCCACGTCGATCACGCGCTTCTGCGAGATGACGGCGAGGTACGCGCGCGCCACGCCGATGACCGCCTGACGTCGCACGTCCTCGGCTCCCGCGCGCGCGGTCGTGACATTGGCCTTGGCGTGGGACCACTGTGCCCAGCGCTGGGGCACGACGATCGGCACCGTGAGATTGAGGTTGGCCGAAAGTTGATCCTTGGCCGAGACGACGCGCCCCCCGAACTCGCGATCGGCGTCGAGGCGCGTGTAGATGGCGTTGCCGGTGAGGGTGGGGAGCGAGCTGGCGCGGGCCTCGCGCACGAGCGCTTCGGCGCGCTTGATCTCTTCGACGGCGACCACGATGCTGACGTTGCGAGATTGCGCGCGCTGGATCGCTTGGGCGAGCGTGATGCGTTCGACGCCGCCGGGCGCGCCCTCGCGCGGGGGGGATTCGGGGCGCGCGGGCGGCGGCTCGCCGTCGGCACGCGCCGCCCACGGCGCGAAAATGAGCGCCGTCACCAAGCCTGCGATGGCGCTCGTCTTACGCATGCGCGGAGCTCGCCATTTTGCCAGATTCGGGCTCATCATCCTCGTAAGGCGCTTTACGTTTGGCAAAGCGGTCGAACACCGTATAGAGCGCGGGCACCAAAAAGAGCGTGAACACGGTCGATACCGTGAGCCCACCGATGACGGCGCGCGCGAGCGGGAGATTCGTTTCGCTGCCCTCGCCGATGCCGAGGGCCATGGGAACGAGGCCAATGACGGTGGCGATGGTCGTCATCAAGATCGGGCGCAGGCGTGTGCGGCCCGCTTCGATGGTTGCCTCCATGATGGGTTTGCCGCGACGCCGCAGGACGTTGGCAAAATCGACGAGCAAGACGCCGTTGGAGACCACGATGCCCACCATCATGATGATTCCCATGAAGCTATTGACCGACAGCTTGGTGCCCGTCAAAAAAAGCATCAGAAACACTCCCGAAATTCCGAGTGGCACCGAGAACATGATCACCAGCGGATCGACCAGCGATTTGAACTGTGAGGCCAGCACCATATAGACGAGGGCGAGCGCCATCACCGCCGCGAAGATGAGTCCGCGGAAAGCTTTCTGTTGCTCCGCCGTCTGTCCGCCGAGCTGCACGGTGAAGCCGTCCGGCGGCTGCATCTGGTTCACGGCGTCCTGGGTGGCGATGCTGGCCGCGCCGAGATCCTTGTCGGGCGCTATGTTGGCCGTCACGTGCACGACGCGCTGCATGTACTTGCGATCGATGACGACCGGCCCGCTCGACCGTTCTACTTTGGCCACCGTGTCGAGGTTGACGATGTCGCCGCGCGGCGTCCGCACGAAGAGGTCGCCCAGATTGGCGGTGTGGGTGCGGTAGCGGTCGTCCATGCGAACGTTGATGAAATACTCGTTGCCCGTCTTCTGATCGGTGAAGGGGATGGGCTGCAGTTGGGTGTTGCCGAGTAAGCTGGTCAGCACGGTCTGCGCCACGTCTTGCTCGGAGATGCCGAGCACCCCCGCCTTCTGACGATCGACGACCACATCGAGCTCGGGGGCGTTTTCTTCCCGTTGAATCTGCACATCGGTGAGGAGCGGCTGCCCTTTGGCGTCGGTGAGCGCGTTGAGCTTCGTCACGAGCTCGCGCGAGAAGCGGGAACCCGCGTCGAGATCGTACCCGAGAATCTCGATGTCGATGGGGGCCGCCGATCCGAAATTCAAGATTCGCTTGACGATGCCGCCGGTAAAAAAGAAGACCTGCGTTCCCGGAAGCGCGTCGCGCAATGCCGCGCGCACCTTTTCCGTGGCCTCGACATCGCTGACGACGCGGTTGGTGCGGCCCACCAGGTTGACCTGGATGTTGCCCGAGTGCGCGCCGGTGTTGGCGGTGTAAAGCGCCGTGCGACCGCTGGGAAGGCCGGTGTCGGCCAGCATGGTGGTGTAGATGGGGGTGTCGACGTTCTTGTCGCGCAAGCCCTCGAGCGTCTCGTTGGCGATCTTCTCGATGCGTTCGGTGACGAGCTCGGTTTTCTCGACTCGGGTCCCGATGGGCGTCTTGTAGATGATGCTGAACTGCCCTTCGTCGGTCTCGGGGAAAAACTCGCTGCCGATCTTCTTGCGCAAAAACAGGCTCGATATGAAAAGAGCGAGGATCGTGAGCACCGTGACCAGGCGGTGCGAGAGCGTCCATTGCAAGACTCTCGCGTAGCCGTGGTCGAGGCTGTCGAGCCAGCCGGTGATGGTGGCGGCGATGCCCCGCTGCTCCTCGTCGTGGCTGCGCCCCTTCAGCCAATAGAGACACAAGAGCGGCGTCACCGTGCGCGAGACGAAAAAGCTCGTCGTCAGCGCGAAGGTGATGGTGAGCGCGAGCGGCAAGAACAAGAACCGCGCGATGCCGGCCATGAACAGCACGGGGAAGAAGACGACGATGGTGGTGATGGTCGACACCAAGATGGGCATCGCCACTTCTTGGGCGGCGGCCAGGACGGCTTGTTTGCGGCTTTGCCCGAGCGCGAGATGGCGATGGATGTTCTCGAGCTCGACGATGGAATCGTCGACCAGGCGGCCCACGCCGAGGGCCAGGCCGCCCAGCGTGAACACGTTCAGCGTCTGCCCGGTGAAATAGAGCAGCACGAAAGTGGCCACGATCGACAGCGGGATGGCGACCGCGACGATGCCTGTCGCACGCAAGCTCGCCAAGAAAAACAAGATGACGGCGATGGCGAGCAGCCCGCCTTGCACGGCTTCGTGCTGGAGGGCGGAAACCGCGGACCGGATGTACGTCGATTGATCGAAGGAGATGGCAAGCTTGACGTTGGCAGGGACGCCGCGCAGGTTCGGCATGGCGGCGCGCACGGCGTCGACGACGCCGATGGTGTTGGCGCCGGGCTGTTTCAATACGCGAATGTAGACGCCGCGTTGCCCATTGACGCGGACGATCTCGTTCTGGTCCGCGGTGCCGTCCACCACTTTGGCCACGTCGGAGACGCGCACCGGCGCGGCGACGTTTCCCGCGGTCGCTTGGCCGGGGCGAACGATGACTTCGCCGAGAGGGTGCGCGTGCGCCAGCTGCGTGTTGGAAAATACGTTGTAGTCGCGGTCCCCGGCGCGGAGGCTGCCGCTCGGCAAAAGCAGGTTCGACGATCGCACCGCCCCCACCAAGTCCATGATGCCGAGCCCTCGGGCTCTCAGCGCGTCGCGGTCGGCCTTGACGGTGATTTCGCGCGTCTTGCCGCCCCCGACCGTGGCGCTGGCCACGCCGGGAATGCGCTCGATCTGTGGTTCGACGGTATTGTAGGCGAGATCGTAAAGCTGCTTCTCGTCGAGACCGTCGCTGGAGATGGCGATGGCGACGACCGGAATGTTGGTGATGTCGAACTTGATGATGAACGGTTGCTGGATCCCTGGCGGCAACGTGTTCAACACTTGCGCGACACGCTGAGAAACCTCGAACTGCGCGTTGTCGAGGTTGGTGCCGAAGTTGAACCAAACGCTCACCAGCGAGACGCCCTGTTTCGATGAACTCTCGACGCGGTCGACGCCCGGCGAAGCCGCTACCGCGCGCTCGATGGGCTGGGTGATGGATTTCTCGACGTCAGCCGGGCCCGCGCCCGTATAGAACGTGGCCACGCGGATCACGGGGATGGTGATGTCGGGAAAGAGATCGACCGACAGACGCGTCACCGAGACCCATCCCAGCACGATCATCATCAGCGACACCATGAGGATGAGCACCGGGTTGCGAAGGGCGAGCCGTGTGAGCCACATGACTTGCCTCCTTCAGTTGCGCACGGGGCCGGTCGCGCTCGCGCTCGGCGCTGCCGACGGCGCTGCTGCGCGCGCGCCACTGTAGGGATCGACTTCGCGGGCAGCGCGGACCGTCAATCCTTCCGACAATCCATCGGCGCCCGCGATGACGACTTCCTCGCCGCCTGTCAGACCCTGCGTCACTTCGAAATATTGGCTGTCCTCGAGATCGGTGCCGATCTCGACGGGGCGGCGGGTGACCTTGCTGCCCATCAAGATAAATACGTACTTTTGATCTTCGGTGATCTGCAGCGCGTTGACCGAGACCACGGGGACTTGGGGGTGCAGGGCTAGGCGCACCGCGGCGCGCCCGTACATTCCAGGGCGAAGCTCGCCGGCCGAGTTGTCGAGCTGCACCTCGGCGTCGAGCGTGCGCGTGACGGGGTCGAAAGAAGGTGCGATGCGAACCACCTGTCCGGTGTAACTCTTGCCGGGGCTGGCATCGAGCTCGACGTGGGCGGCCTGTCCGATGTTGATGCCGCTCGCGTCTCTCTCGTTCACGGTGACGAAGACGCGCAGCCGGTCGATGCGCACCACGGTGACGATGGCTCCGCCGCCCGGCGGTCCGACGAGCGCGCCCGGATCGAGTCGACGCTGGGAGATCACGCCGTCGATGGGCGACTCGATGCGCGTTTCGCCGAGGCGCACGGCAAGCGCGCCGATCTGCGCCTTGGACGTGGCTTGCCCTGCTTCCGCGGACGCGAGCGCCGACGATGCTTGTTGCAGCTCTTGCTGGCTCACGACGCCGCTCGGCGCGAGCTTCTGGGCGCGCTCGAAATTGGTGCGTGCCAAAACGACCGATGCCTCGACTTGCGCGAACGACGCGCGCGCGGCGGCGAGCTGGTCGGGGAGATCGCTGGGGCGGACCAGTGCGACGAGCTGACCTTTCTTCACGCGGTCACCGCGATCGACGAGAATGGCGTCGACGTACCCGAGGATCTTGGAACCGACGTCGGCTTGAGCGAGCGGGCGTAGATCGACCGGCGCGCGCACCTCGACCGGAACGTCGCGCCGCTCGACCTTTTGCACGACGACCATCGGCGCCGGTCGCGCCTTGCCCGAAGCGTCGGCATCGCTCTTGTTGCACGAGGCGAGCCCCAGCGTGAAAGCCAGTAAGGCGAGGCTCACCGAGCTTCGCGGGGCGCCCCCCCTGCGCGACTTCGCTGAACCCATGGTTGGTTGGGATACGACCATTTCGTTGCAAGCGCAACCATTGCGATTGTTAAGTTTTCTGTTAGTTTCCGCCATTCCAATGCGTGCCAAAGCCTTGAACCGTTCACGCAGCCTGGTCGAGGAGCTGGGGATGCTCGTCGGGCGCACGCGCAATATCGTGTGGACGAACGCGGCACGCGGGCTCGAAGCCTCGGGCGAGACGGTTCTGGCGTGGCAGCTGCTCTCCCACCTGGTGCGCGAGGGCAAATCCACGCAAACGGCGCTGGCCGCCGGAGTTGGGCAACACCCTGCCGGCGTATCCCGTCTCGTCGAGGATCTCGAGAAGCAGGGGTACGTGCTGCGCCGCCGCGATCCTCAAGATCGGCGGCGCATCTACGTGGAAGCCTCGGCCCGCGGTAAGCGCCGCTTCCGAGAAGCGCTCCCCCAGGTCGTAGCGGCTGTGGATCAAGCTCTCGAGCCGCTCCGCGAATCGGAGCGGCGTCTCCTTCGTGACCTACTACGTAAGGTGGCGGGCCCCGTTTCGGAGGATCGACGCTCGGCCAAGGTGGGATAGCGAATCCGCGCCCATGGGCAAGAACCGGCTCGAAGCGTTCAGCGACGGCGTCATCGCCATCCTCATCACCATCATGGTGCTCGAGCTGAAAGTGCCGCACGGGGACGACCTTCCTGCGCTCGCGCCCATTTTGCCGGTGTTTTCGAGCTACGTCCTCAGCTTCGTTTATCTCGGCATCTATTGGAACAATCACCACCACATGTTTCACATGGTCTCGCGCATCAACGGCAAGATCCTGTGGGCCAATCTGCATCTCTTGTTCTGGCTCTCCCTCGTGCCCTTCGTCACGAGCTGGATGGGAGAAAATCATTTCGCATCCACGCCGACCGCGATCTATGGGGTCGTCCTGCTGCTCGCCGGCGTGGCGTACACGATCTTGGTGCAGGCGATCATCGCTTCGCAGGGCGCGGGCTCCGAGCTCCGCGCTGCCGTGGGAAGGGACTGGAAGGGGCTCGCCTCGATGGCGCTCTACGCGTGCGCCATTCCGCTCGCGTTCGTTCGCGAGTGGATCGCCGACGGCATTTATGTTTTCGTAGCCCTCATGTGGTTCGTTCCCGACTCGCGCATCGAATCCCGCTTGGCCGAGTAGCACCATCTTCGGCTAACCTCTCATCTATGACGAAGGACAACCTCGTGCGCTTCGGCGTGGCGATGGAGACGAGCCTGGTTGCTGAAATCGACAAGCTCGCCGACGCGCGCGGTTGCAATCGCTCCGAGCTGCTCCGCGATCTGGCGCGGGCCGAAGTAGGGCGCACCTCCTTGCAGGATCGGGTGCGCGCGTTTGCGGCAGTGACTTTGGTTTATAACCACCACGTCCGCGAGCTCTCCGAGAAGCTCACCGAGCTGCAGCACGAGCTTGGTGATCAAGTGCGTTCGACGATGCACGTGCACCTCGATCGCGAGCATTGTCTGGAGGTGGTCGTCATGCGCGGTCGCTCGGACGAGCTGAAAGCGGCAGCGGGACGGATGCTGGCGACGCGCGGCGTGCTGCAGGGGGGAGCCGAGTACGTTGCAGAAGAGATGCTCGGGCTTGGTTCGACGGGCCGGCGTTCGGTGCTGACGGATCACGATCATCCGCATCCCCATCCGCATCCTTCCGCCGCTTCTACGACGAAGCCGCGGCGCGCCGTGCAACGCCGCCGGAGCGGGCGTTGAAGGCAAAAGGCGTGTCGCCGATCAATTGCGCGCGCGCACAACGGCCGTCGCTGCGCGCCGCGCATCGGTGCGCGGCAGTCATCGCATCGGCCACGGTAGCCATTTCCTGCGCGTCGAGGCGCGCGCCGGTACCAGCGTCGCGCCCAGCGATGGCGACGTCGTCCACATCAGAAGATGCGGAGCTCGACAGGGTGGCGGCGATTCACGGCGCGCCGGGGCCGTGGGCCGTGGCTGGCTATCGCATGGGTCGCTACGCGCTCGGCAAGCTCGGCCTATCTTCGGGAAGCTTCGACCTCGAGGTCACGCATCATTCGCCGCGCCAAGTCATGTATTCGTGCATCGCCGACGGGGCCGCCGCTGCAACGGGGGCAAGCGTCGGAAAGCTGAACCTCAATCTCATCGACAGCAGCGTCGAGGGCGTCGAGACCACGTACCGTCGCAAGTCGACGGGAGATACGATCACGCTCCGCCCCACCGCGCAGTTTCGCGCGCGCTTTGCCGATGCGCCGCGAGAAGAGGCTCGCGAGCTCGGTCGCGCGGTGTTGCGGCTGGGCGATGTCGACGTATTCGAAGAAGTCGGAAGGCCGTCCGCGTCCGCGAAATAGCTTGACGAGAAGTTTCGACTAGGCCTAGAGAATCTCTCGAATTTCGAATCGAGTTCAACGCCTCGGGTGCCCTCGCGAGGGCATAAAAGGGAAGCCGGTCCAAGTCCGGCGCGGTCCCGCCACTGTAAATGGGAAGCAGCTCCGACTCGCCACTTGGCGCGTGCGCCAGGGAAGGTAGGAGCAGCGTTGGAGGCGCAAGCCCCCTGAACCCGTGAGCCAGGAGACCTACCCGAGGTCGCGACAGTGCTTCCGCGTGGATACGGAAGGGTGCGTCGGGTGGTCCCTTTAGCGGCCTCACTTCAACCCCTCTTTCTCTCGCGGACAGAGAGGTTTCCGTGGTGAATGGCCCCCGTTTTCGAGCGCGCTCGCGCGCGACTCCAAAGGAGAATCGTATGCGGATTGCAATGAGCAGTCGGGCTTCACGTTGGGTAGGGCAAACCATGGGCTTCGTCGCGCTCGGCGCTCTTGGCTGCGGAGCGGCGCCCGGTGATTCGAATGCGCCCGGTGTCAAGACCCTCGATCTCGAAAACCGCGCGTACATCGTGGCGCGCGACTCGGGCGACGTCACCGTGATCGATCTCAACGCGATGGAGGTGCTCGGCACCATCGACACGCTCGGCGTCACGAACCACATGGCCGAGCTCAACGCCGACTTCACCAAGGGATACGTCGACTCGCCCGGCACGAACGAGACCATCGTCTTCGACACGCGCGCGCTCAAGATCCAAAAGCGCGTCAAGCTCGGCGACGAGCCAACCCACCTCGCTCTCAGCCGCGACGGCAAATACCTCGGTGTCGTCAACGAATCGAGCAACTCGGTATCCTTCATCGACACTGCCACCGACACCGAGGTCAAACGTCTCACCGGATTTTACGTACCGCACTTCGTCCGCTTCGCGCCCGACGGCAATTACGCTTACGTGGCCAACATCGGCGCGCACCACATCACGCGTATCGAGATGAGCTCGCTGACCATCGACGGAGAAATCGTGCTCGATGGTTTCCAAGCCTCGCCGCAGCCGACGGAAGCCGAGAACGAGGGGGGCTTCGCCGACGTGCAGATCGACAAGAGCGGCATACTTTACGGTGCCCACGCAGCGACCGGTCGCGTGCTCGTGTACGACACCGTCGCGCGCGTCAAAGTAGGTGAGCTCAAGGTCGGTGTGAAGCCGTGGATCGTGTACGCCGAGCATCCGTTCGAGGCGGTGACCCATCACGTCGTGCCGAATTTCGGCGACGCCACGGTTTCGCTCATCCGCCCCGGCATCGTGTCGAGCGGCGGTAGCGCACCGGGCGCCGACTCCGAGTCGTATGGCGTCAACTACTCACCGCTCGCACCGGGCCTCGCCTTCGTCATGAACCGCGTGCGCAGCGAGATCGCCGTGGTCGATACCGATCTCCGCCAGGTGGTGAAGAATATCCCCGTCGGCGGCAACACCGAAACGGCGTCGACCACGCGCGATGGCAAGTACATCGTGGCCGCCGTCAGCAGCGCCAACCGCGTCGTGGTCATCGACGCCGTGACCAAGAGCATCGTGCGCACGTTCGAAAATATTGGCCGCTATCCGTGGAGCGTCACGATTCCGCGCGGCCAAAACTATTGTCACTAGCATGTCGTTGAAGTCCCCATCGCTCGCGGCTCTCGCGCTCTTGGCGACGCTCGTCGCCTCGGGGTGTCGAGGGCCCGAGCCTCGGGCGAAAAAATCGGCGGAGCTTCGGGTCATCAGTTTGCACGACGTGACGACGGAGCTCGTCGTTGCGCTGGGAGCAGCGGGCGCTCTCGTGGGAATGGCCGATCTCGTGGACGCGAGCGATGAGCTGCGCGCCGCGACGGCGGCTGTCCCGCGGGTGGGGGCGCTCGAAACTTTGCTCGCGGTAGAGCCCGATCTGGTTTTGGGGCTCGAGATCGTGAAGCTGAAAAGCGCGGACCTCGTGGCCAGCCTCGAAGCGCACGGCAAGAGCGTCTATGTGCCGGCGCTCACGTCGGTAAGAGACGTCGAGACGCTCATTCGCGAAGTGGCTCGCCGGGTGAAAAGAGAGAGCGACGGCGAGCGCCTCTTGGCCGATATGGCGGCGCAGGTCGGTGCGACCGTCGCGACGCGCGAACCCAAGCGGGTGTTCGTGTACGACTGCTGCGATCCTCCCTTCACCGCGGGTCGACGCACGGTGCTTTCCGATCTCATCGGACGCGTGGGCGGGCGCAACATTTTTGGCGACGTGGACGTCGCCTATACGAACGTGAGCTGGGAAGAAGTGCTGCGGAGGCGCCCGGAGCTCATCATCGTGCACGCGTATGGTGACGGCGCGTCCACCGACGTCAGCGGCAAAGTGGCCGCGCTGCACGGGATCGAAGCGCTGCGCGCGCTGCCGGTGACGGTGATGCCGCT
>DATHEQ010000205.1:0-13108 GCA_035318505.1 Polyangiaceae bacterium
ATCGAAGACGGCGTCATCACGCTCGAAGAGCGCGCGCGGCTCGACAAGGCAGCGGACGCCATGGGGCTCGATCGGCAGCGCCTGCGCAAGCTCGAAGAGGCGCTGCAAGCCGCCTACGAAGCGCGGCACAACGTGCGCATCCGAGACATGGCCGACGAAGAGCCGGCGCCGGCATCGATCATGTTGCAGCCCGAGATGGCTCACCACCCGCGCGTGGTTGCGCTCGAAACCAAGATCGCGCAGCTGACGGCGCGCGTCGCGGAGCTCGAGCGGGAGCTCGAAACGGCTCGCGAGCGCGAAGCGGTAGAGGTCGATCTCTCCGATATGCCGGCGCACGCGAGCCCCGCCGCGGAGGAATTACCGGAAGAACTAGCGCGTCGCGTGCGCAGCGATCCTCGCGACGTCTCCAGTTTGCGCGCGCTCTTTCGCGCCCATACGCGCGCGGGAGAAATCGATCGGCGATGGCTGCTCGCCTCGGCGCTCACCTATTTGGGATCGGCTAACGACGACGAGAAGGCCGCCTACCAGCAGTATCGCTCGGAGGGTCTCATCAAGCCGGCCAGCGCGCTCGGCGAGCAAGGTTGGAAGCTCCTTTTCCATCCCGAGGAGGAGGTGCTCACGGGCCAGATCTTCGCCGTCATCACGCCCGCCGTCTTGCTCGGCCGCGTCTCTGCGTTGCGCCGCGACAAGGCGCTCATCAAGCTCGACCCCGCGCGCAAGCAAGACCCCAAAGTGTCCACCTTGCAGGCGGTCCGATGTTTTGCCTGGGCGGCGGCGATTCTCGGCATGGGAACACCGCCCCTCTATGCCGATCCCGAGTTCGCCGGGAGCGTCGAAATGGTGCCCGGTCTTCCGCCGGCGACGCGACTCGGAAAGAAGGCGCTTTCCGGTCGTTCTCCCTTCGAGCTGGCTTTCCTCGGCGGCCGTCACCTCTGCTGGTACCGCGAAGAGCATTTCGTCCGCTTGCTCGTTCCCTCTGCGGCCGATCTCGAAGACCTATTTTTGGCGGCGCTCAGCATCGCCAATGCCGGCATCCCGCTCTCGTCGGAAATCAAGCAGCGCGTAACGCCAATCGCCAAAGCCATCGAACCCGTGCTCGAGCCGGCCGCGGTCGATCGCGTGCGCGGGCATTTTCTGCGTTTTCTCGAAGATGGCGGGCGCACCAACCTGCACCGGTGGGCGACGGCCGCCGAAAAAACCTCGGCCCGCGCGGGTTTGCTCCTCTGCAACGACTTGCGAGCGGCGCACACCGTTTTCGAGCTCGAAGACCCGCGCACCGTCGACGCCAAAATGGAAGATCTCCTGGTTTTCGTGACGAGCGATCGCTACGCGAACATCCGCAAACAAATCGGGTTGGCTGTCGCGGCCAACTAGCGCACCCGCTCGTTCGATGTTTGGTCATCGCGTCGTTGCAGCGATCCATTCTCGTTTTGGAGTAGAGTGCGCCCGCCAAAGAGGGGTGACACCTTGATCGACTTCTTCTTCCGTCTTGCGTACCGCAATGCCTACCGCCTGATGCGTATCTATTGGGGAGTGCGGCACCCCAGCGTGCATGGTGCCCTCGTAGCGATTTGGCACGACGGGAAAATCCTGCTCGTGCAAAACAGCTACGTGCCGTACCGCTCGTTGCCCGGTGGCTACGTGCGTTCCCACGAGACCGGTCGTGACGCCGCGCTCCGCGAGCTGCGCGAAGAAACCGGTATTCGCGCCACCGCCGCGGACCTCAAACCAATCATCGACGAGCACCATGATTGGGAAGGCAAACGCGAGCACATCGAGATCTTCAACCTCGACGTCTCCGAGCGCCCGCGCATCGAAGTCGATAACCGTGAGGTCGTCGAGGCCGGCTTTTTCTCGCCCGACGAGGCGCTCAAGCTCGAGCTGTTTCCTCCCATCCGGCGCGTCATCGAGCGTCGCTTGAGCACATCGACCCGCGACGCGCATCTGTCGAACTGACCATCGTTCTGGGCAGACACGCGATTCAGGTCGGGTGGGGAGAGGCGGCAGCGCCATTCTCGTTACAGCGCTGCTCATTGAGCACGGCTGCGGTTGCATACGTCGCTAGGAGATGTGGTAGAGTGCGCCGCCATCGCGAGAAGGAACGTCCTTTCACGGCTGCTGCGCCGAACGCGAGCGACCGTTTTCACATTTTAAGGAGTAGGCCATGGCACGTCTTCGTATGACGATCGCGATCGCCGCGCTTCTTGCCGGGTGCTCGGGCGTCGTCGGCGAGGACATGCCCGACGGTTCTGCCAATGAAGCAGCAGGCTCCGGAGGTTCCGGCGCCGCCAAGCCCGATGCGACGACTGGAATCGGGGGCTCGGGCACTTCGGGCGGAGCCGGGGGCGGCGGTGGCGCGGGCGCTACCACCGGCACCGGAGGCACGGGTGGCGCCACCGGAAAAGGTGGCAGCGGTGGAGGACCCGCGGGCGCAGCCGGCGCTAGCCCTGGAAGTGCGGGGGCGGGCGGAAACGCTGGCGCGGCAGGCTCGAGCACCGGCGGCTCGGGCGGAACGAGCGCTGATGGGGCGCCCGAGGGCGGTACCGATGCGTCGGTCGACGCAGGATCCGACTCGAGCGTCGGCGGTCGCGGCGGGGGCGCCGGGGTTGGCGGCGCGAGCGGCGCGGGCGGTCGCGGCGGCGGCGGCGCGGGCGGTCGCGGCGGCGGTCGCGGCTAACGTTCCGTTATTGCGCCGGCGCGCGATAGTGCTCGACGACGACCTCGCCATCCGGTCGATGCACGAAAGTCGGATAGTGCTCGGGAAAGCCTTGCTCGAACTCGGGGCCGCGAAATTGGTCCTCGAGAAAGACCATGAGCTCCATGGCACCCGATAGCTGCTCCAGCATGACGATGGCGTCGCGATCGTATTTGGTCATCCCGCCCGGCCGCTCGGGGAAGAGAAAGCGCGTCGTCAGGCGGCGCTTCTGCGCCTGGAAAATCAGCGCTTCGTATTGAAATGTCGCCATCAAGTAGCAGCCTTTGGCGATAGCGACTTTGTCCACGTACTCGATGGCCCGCTCCGGGTGGTGGTAGAGCGCGTCGAACGCCGCTTCGCCTTCGAGGATGACCTGCTGCGCTAGAAGCGAGAGGTGATAGTACGTCTTGAGTTTGAGCGGTGGCTTGCCGCGCTCCTCGAAGAAGAAAGGCTCGAGCTTGGCCACGATCATGGTGGTCAATCTGCCGGCGAGGCGCTCGAACACGTAGAGCTGCTCCGCATCGTACTTGGCGCGGACCTCGGCGATCATCTGGGGGAGCTTGGTCCAGCCGTTTTCCGCGGGAGAGCCGCGCTGCACGAGGGGAAGAAAGTCGTTCCAAAATGCGTCGACATTCTTCGCGCCGAGCTCGGGGGCATCGGCGATGACGGCAGCGCGCGGCGCTTCGCCGGCCAACGCACGCCGTATGAGAAGCCGTAGGTTGGAGCGTTGTTTCCAAATGACGTCGTCCCAGTGCCACAGCTCGGGCACGGGGATCGCGCGATCCCAGAAGCATTCGATGCGCTTAAAAGGGGCGAGGTGCGGACCGATGTAGCTGCGCTTCCAGTAGTTTCCGGTGCGGCGCTTTTCCGCGAGGGTGGTCGGCTCGAGCATGTGGATGCTGATGCGGCCCATCAGCGGCGGGCCGCGATCGTGCGGTAGCGCGCTCTCGTCGAAGATGTAACCGAGATAAGGGTAGCCCTCGAGGATACGGTGAATGCCCGCCCGCGCCCCGGAGTACGGCTGGTAAAAATAGGGGCTGAACGAACCGGTGATCGTCCACACCGGCGTCGAGCCGTTGCCACCGAATACGTCGTAGATGAGCGCCTGATCGACGCGATGGTGGTGCGGCGAGACGAACTTGGGCGCCGACGAGGGAAGGCTCGTCGCGTATTTGAAGGGGCACTCGATCCATGTGTCCCCATCCCAGGAGAGCTCCATCACCGGCACGCACTTGATGCCCGGGCTCGTACCGGGAAAGAACACGCCATAGCTGTGGAAGCAGCGGAACGGGTAAAGCGCGCGATAGAAGACGAGCGGCGCCGTGAGCCAGCGCGGGCGCGCGCGTAGAAAGTGAGGCCAGAGAAACCAGCGCTGCGATACCCACGAGTTGAAAGGAAAATTGAGGAGCGATCCCAGGGTGTGCAAAAGAACCGCGCCGCTGGCGAGCGCGGCTGATGGCGTGGCGAACATCGTCGAAAGGCCGAGCTGGCGCGGCGTGATGGAGTCGAGCGCGGTGACGCACACCACCATCATCACCATGCTGAAGTACCCGAAGCTACCGCACGCTTGGATGGCGATCATGAGCAGGAAAATGGCGACCGCGCCGATGATGCTGGCTCGTCCCGGAAAAAACAGAAGCAAGGGAACGGGTAGCTCGGCGATGAACATCGAGAAGAGGGCGCCCTTCAGCATCCACATCGGGAGCTTCTGCATGTACCAGCCGATGTACGAAGGGAGCGGCTGGTTGATGAGGAAGCCCTTCAAGTAACCGCGGTCGCTCTTGGTCGCGCCGAGGAACTTGAACTTTCCGAACCCGAACATCACCCGAAAGAGGAGCAGTCGGTACATCCACGCGATGGCTGGCTCGGGCGGATGAACGGCTGCCAGCGAAGGGAGCGACAGCGTCGGTCCGAGAAAGAGACTGAAGAAGCTCGCTTCGAAGAGCGCACAGTCCCACGGGAAGATGAGCCCCATCGGAAAGTCGAGCGAAAGGTACGCGAGATAGCAGACGAGCAGCCCGACGAAAGAGAAGGCTCCGCCATAGATGACGCCGAGCGCGGCGGCCATGCCGGCAAAGCACAGTCCGCGCAGCATGGCGTCGCTAGCGTTGAACCACAGAAGCGTGGGGAAATAGAAGTAACGCTCGGGCGCGCCGAAGTCGCTGCGCATGCGAGGAAACCACTTGGCCACGGGCGTAACTCCGAGAGCGCCAGCGGCGGGCACGACCTGCGTCGAGAGGGACGCAAACGAAACGAGGAACATCAACCCCAAGAGCCGCGTGAAAACGCCCCACACCAGCTTCGGATCGAAGCCGTCGGGAAGGAACAAGGTTGTGTCCATCGTCGGTCGGTTTGCGAGAGGGCGCGCGAACGCGCGGCGCCATCCTACACAAAAAGACGACCTCTACGGATACGACGACATGTTGAACCACCACTCGACGGCGAGCCCAAAGTAGTGCTCGGAGGTTCGCCAGGAAAACGGATCGTCCCGCGGATAGAGGGTGCGCGCCGAATCGCTGCGCGAGGACACCGCGTAAACGAGGCCGATATGCGGTCGCGCGAACGAGCCGCGCCCGGCCGGCGAGAAATAAGGGCGGATCGCGCCGCGCAGCATCGACGCCGAGAGCGGCCCTTCGGTCACGACGTCGAGGAGCCCATAGCGTCGGGCCTGGTAACTGCCTTCCACGGCGATGCCGACGTGATCAGTCACGTACCATTGCGGTCGGACGACGACGATGCCCTCATCGTAGCGATCGAACGAGGTGCCCGATTCGGTTGCGCTGCGCAAAAAGCGCAGGTAGCTCCCCCATTGAATACCGAAGTACCGCTCCTCGAAATTGCCGGCCAACGCGAAAAGGGTCTCGTGCGCCCCTCTCGTCGTCTTGTCGTTGGCGAACGTGGTGGGCGACGCGAGTGGATCATAGACGGCGAGCCCGCGCGCATGGCGAAAGAAGAACGCCGCGTAAGTGTCGCGGACGCCCGTGAAGTAAACGAATTGGGAGCCGACGAGCCAGCCGTCGTCTTGGGGCAGCGGGATCTCGCTCCCTAGCGCCACGTCGCGCCGCACGCCGGCCGCCATTTGGTGTGCTTCGCCGTAAAGCGCAAGCTTCAGTCCGTCGCTCGCGTTCGGCCCGCTGAGCCCGCGCATGAGATGCGTGACCTTGGCGGTCTCGACCGTGCGCGGTCGATCGAGGATGGTGACGTTGGTAGCGCCGATGCCGCGAGGAACGGGGCTCGGGATTTTCTGGAATTGGTTCGGCACATCGAGGCGCTGCATCCCGGCGTGAAGCGCGATCGAAGTGTCACCGAACGATTTCGCGACCCCGCCCCCGACGGTGTTCTGGTTGTCGAGAGGCCACCAGTTGAGAAGATAGATATCGTCGCCGCGGTACATGCGAACGCCGCCCCACAGCGTCCAATCGTCCTGCGCCGCCTGCGCGTAGAGCTGGCGCACGGCGAACCTATCGTCTGCCACTCCCGAGAAGTGAAAGAATGGTGGAAGAAGCGCGAGCGTCGTCACGATGCGGGTGCGGATACCGCCATCGAAGCGATCTTCGCGGCGGAGCTCGAGCTCGGCGTAGCTATCGTCGTCGAGGCGCGAGCCGTGGGCCACGATGTCGGCATCGCGCCCGGTACGACCGCGCAAATCGCTGGCCACGTTGATGCGCCCGTAAGAGCCGAACTCGAAACGGCCGCTCGGCGCCGCGCCGGGACTCGCGGCGTTCGGCGCGGAGATCGCGTCGCTTCGCGTCGCGGACGTCGCCGGCTGCGTTTGCTGTTCAGGTCGGCGGGGAGCGCCGTTGGGCGGCTCTTCCGCTCGTGCCCGCGCCGGCGCGCCCGCCGCGAGCGCGAAAAGGATGGCGGCCATGGCCCGGGTCTTCGTGCAGCCAGCCCAGCGCCGCACATCAACGCGACGAGCAGGGGCTGGCGACGCGGCGTTACAGAACATGGCTCGACTTCCTTTCCACCGACGAAGAACGATTGGAGGCGTGCATCGGTCACCCCTTGACGGCGCCGCTCGTCAAACCCGCGACGAGGTGTCGTTGCAACACGTAAAAAATACCCATCACCGGCAGGCTCACCAGGATCGACCCCGCCGCAAATGGACCCCAGGCGGCGTCGTATTCCCCTACATAGCGCTGCAGCACGACGGGCAATGTAAAAGCGCTCTCTCGCGACAAAAGCGTCGCCGCCAAAACGAACTCGTTCCATGAGCTCATGACGGCGAAGAGCGCCGTGACGGCGAGCGCGGGCCGGATGGCGGGCACCGCCACGAGACGGAACGCGCCGAAGCGCGTGGCCCCGTCGACCATGGCCGCCTCTTCGAGCTCGGGAGGAACCGCTTGAAAAGACGCTCGCAATTGAAATAGCGCAAAGGGGATAGCGCTCGCGGCATAGACCAAGACGAGCCCGGAGCGTGAATCGAGGAGGTTCAGCGCGTCGAGTAGGAGGTAGAGCGGCACGGCGCTGGCAACGGTCGGAAAGAGCTGCGTAGCGAGGAGCGTGCGGAGCGACGCTTTTTGCCCCACGAAATCGAAGCGAGCGAGGGCGTAGGCCGCCGGGGTAGCGATGACGACGGCGATGAGCGCCGTGGCCAGGGAGACGAGGAGCGAGTTGCCAACCTGAGTCAAGAAGAGCCGCGCTTTGGCTCCGTCGGCTGCGCCGACGACGGTGCGAAAGTTATCGAGCGACGGAGCGGTGGGCCACGGGAGCGCACGCGGCTTCATCGTGAGCTCTCGCGGCGAAAGCGCGGTGGAGACGACCCACAAGACTGGGTAGAGCGCGGCCACCACCGCCGCGAGCACGAAGGCGTGCACCAGGAATGCCTCGGCATGCCGAGCGAACCGCGCGCGGGTCATGACGTTTGCCCCTCCGGCACGCGCAACCGCGTGAGAAAGCGCGATAGGACCGAGAGAACGACGAAGATCAGCACGGCGTAGGCCGCGGCATACCCGTACTGGGCATCGCGCGTGAACGCCCAGCGGTACGCTTCGCTGACGAGAATATCGGTGCTGCCATCCGGCTCGCCTCCCGATACCAGAAACACGACGTTGAACATGTTGAACGTCCACGCCGCGCCGAGCGCAATGGCCGGAATCAGAGTCGGCGCGATCATCGGCAAGGTGACGAAGCGCAGCCGCTTCCACCGCGAAGCGCCATCGAGCTCTGCCGCTTCGATCACTTCCTGCGGCACGCCGGTGAGCGCCGCGATCGCCACCACCATCATGAAGGGGAAGCCGAGCCAGACGTTGGTGGCGACGTTGGCCGAGAAGGCGGTGGAGAAGCGGGCGAACCACGCGCGCGGCTCGATCCCGACGATGGCCAGCATGGCGTTGATGGACCCGAATTGCTTGTGAAACATGCCTTTCCAGGCGAGCGCCGTCACGTACGACGGCACCGCCCACGGCACGATGAGGAGCACGCGATAGAGCCCCTTGAGACGCATGGCTGGCCGCGACAAAAAGAGCCCCAGCGTTACGCCGATGACGACGTGAAAGACCACGTTGACCGTCATCCACAGGATGGTGACGAAGAGCGTGCGGTAGAACGACCCCTGCGCCAGGAGGCCGTTGCCACGCGCGGTCAGGATGGCCACGTAGTTGGCAAGCCCCACGTAGCGGGGATCTTCGCGGGTGCCGACGAACAGCGACGTTGCCGCGCCCGCCGCGAGCGGCACGATCACCAAGAGCGCGATGGCCAAGGTGGCCGGCGCGGAATACGCATAAGCGGGAAGGGAAGCGGCGAGCTGACGACGAAAGCGCGGAGCGCGCGCGCGTCGAGCGAGATAGAAAGCGCCCGCCAATGCGAGCGCGCCAGCGACGACGAGGACGCTCCAAACCGAAGCGCGCGGAGGCAGCGGGCGCGTGGCGTCATTGAAGCGTGCCGCCGCTTCGTGCAGCGCATCTTCCGGCTCGGTGTCGCCACGCAGCACCTTGCGAATGGCGCGGTTGGCCGGCTCCCAGGCCGCACGCATGGCGAGACTCGAAGGCGTGGGGATGGCGATCTCCGCCGCGCGATGAAAGGCGACGAGCAAAGCGTCGCTGCTCACGGCGGGCACCTGCCAGGCGGCGAGCGTGGATACGACTTGATGACCCTTCTCGGCGCGTATCACGGCCGAGGCCGTCGACCCGAGCCAGCGTGCGAATGCCCGCGCATCGGCACGCGCCGCACCCTGCGGGCTGAGCATCGCCGCTTCTACCGTCAAATAGGGACGCAGCGGCTGCCCCGCCGCGGCGAGTCGCGGCAGCGGCTCTACCCGGTAGCGCACCTTGCTCCCGATCTCCCCAGCGAGCCACGGTCCGCTCACGACCGCGGCCGCGCGCCCCGAGGCGAACAGATCGACCACCAACGTTCCGCTCGGTTCTTCGGGTACGAGATGTTCGTCCGTCAGGTGCTTCACGAAGGCGAGCGCGCGCGCGGAAGCTGCTTGGCCAAACGCGAAATGGTCGTGCTCGTCGACCATCGCTCCCCCGAACGCGTGCAAGAACGGCGCGTGAAAAAACGCCGACGTCGCCTCGTAGGCGAGCGGATACGCTCCCGCCGGCAAACCGGGCAGCGCGAGCAGCTCTTCGAGGTCGGCGATCTCGCCGGGGACGAGACGATCGTTCACGTAAAGCGCCAAGCATTTCGACGCCAGCGGGACGCCGTAGCGCAAACCGCCCTGCGAGACCGCCGCGACCGAGGTGGCGTCGTAACGATCCGCGTCCTCGGCGGGAAACGCATCGCCGGCCGGTGCCACCAGCGCATCGCGGACGTAGGGGCCGAGCCGTTCATGCGCCTCGATGAAGACATCGGGACCGTGTCCACGCGGCACCGCGGCACCGAGCTTAGCGCCGTACGCCTCGAAAGGGACGGCCAGCACCTCGACCTCGGCGCCCGATACGCGCGTGTACTCACGCACCACTTGGTGGAGCGCGATCTCCTCGTCGCCGCGGTACGCGTGCCAAAGACTCACCTGGGGTCGGTCGCCGACCGGTCCGTTCGAGGGCGCAGCGCGGGCTGACTTCGCCGCGGAAAGCGCGCCGAGAGCGGACATGAGGACGATGCAGATGGACTCGGCGGCGTGCATCACGGGCTTCGATCAAGAACGAGAAGGATGGCGCGCTCGAGGCATGACCGACCCATTTGGCTGTGTCGACGGTCCGTTGCCAAGCGGCGACCGTACCGCGGCCCGACAGCGAGGCGGAAATGTACGACCCCGCTCGCGCCATTACAGTAACTCAGACCTGAGATACTAATAACGCCAGCGCATCGGGTGCAACTAAAAAGGGCAAAGGAAGCCGCACACGATTGTACTGGATAGTAACTCTAACATGAGTTACGCATCCGGAGCGGCGGTGGGCGGATCCTCGCCGCGCGCTCTTTCCGCTCGGAGGCCATCGTGAATCGCTTGCCAATCATCGCTCTGGTCGGGCTCGTAGGGCTCGAGGCGTGCTCAGCGTCCGACGACTTGGCTGAACGCCCGGTCGATGCCGGCGCCGACGTGAAGCCGACCGCGCGTCCCGATGTACGGGGTGCCGATCAGCTCGACGCGAGCGGCGAAAGCACCGACGACGTATCGACGCCCGATCCCGATGTCGCCGAGCCGGATACGATCTTCCCGCCCCCCGACAGCGCGGCACCGCCCGACGCGACAACGGGACCGGATCGCACGCTCCCACCCCAACCGGACGCGCCGCGTCCCCCCGATGTGACACCCGATCACACGATCACGTCGTGTCTCGTCACCTTTACCGTGCGAGGCGTGCAATGGGACGCGCCTGAGGGCGGTGCCGACGCCCAGGCGGCACGCGTCGTACGCCTCGTTGGCGACGCCGCCAACATCGGCTCGTGGGCGCCGACGGCGGGCGTTCTTCTCACCGAAACCTTGCCTGGCACCTGGTCGGGAATGGCCACCTTTGACGATCAGCAGCTCACCGAGTTCAAGTTCGTCAAACTCGACGGCCTCACGCCGGAGTGGGAAAGCTGGCTCCCGTTCGACAGCAATCGATCGCTGCGCGTTGAATGCGTCGGCGATGGCGGCGTTGTCGCAGACGCAGCGGACGTCGGCGTCGATCGCGACGCCTTCACGGCGGTCGATGGTCCCTCCGACAGAGCCGCCGACAGCGACGGCGCAGCCATCGATGCCGCGGCGGACGCCGCGAGCGCCGATGCGGTCGACGGTGGCTCCGCCGAAGGCGGCGCTCTCGACGCGAACGCGGACGTGCAAGATGCCGGAGCGATGGGCGATGGGCGGGTGACCCCGGTGCCGGCGCGTGGTCGGGTTTACGCGGGCGACTTCGGTGTGCGACCCCCGGATGCGACCAAGTGAGAAGGGAAGCACGACGGCCTCCGACGCCGCTCGCTTCGGGGCAACGACGGCGCTGTCGATTCGACCCAGCACGTAGCGCGCGCGACTATTCAATGGACATCCATAGACGACAGGGTGTGCGAAGGGGTAAAGTTTCTGTCGATTGGGCACCGACGGCGCAAGCGGCGCACGCTCCGATCGCGGACGAAGTCGCGCGCGATCCGGCGTGCGCGACATCGGACGAAAGTGCTGACGTTCCGAGCAGGATTTACCCGAAGAACTGGAAGAATCCCCTTCGCTTCGCTGCGAAGGTATGTAACAGTCTGGCGATGTCCGAGTCTGCGGCGGCCGAGGCGCTCCTCGAGCTGGGGTTCAGTCTGAACGAGGCGCGCGCCTATGGCGCTCTCATCGAAGAGCACCCCGCTACAGGATACGAAGTAGCGGCTCGCGCGCAGATACCGCGCTCCGCCGTTTACGGTGCGTTGCGGCGGCTCGTCAAAGCGGGCGCAGCACGGGCCATTGCCGGTAGCCCCGAGCGCTTCGTACCCACTCCCGCCGAAGAAGTCATGGGCCTTCTGCGCAAACGATTCGAATCGTCTGCTACCAAGTTCGAGCGTGCCATCCAAGAGATCGACGTCTCCCCGCAAGCGCCCGACGCGTACACGGTGCGCGGCTATCGCCGCGTGATGGAGGAAGCGGAGCGCGTCGTTCAGCGCGCGACGCACAAGCTCATCCTGAGCGGCTGGCCCCGTGAGATTGGCTACTTGTCGGCTGAGCTTCGCCGCGCCGTCAAGCAGCGCAAGCTTTATCTCGTCGTCTTTTCGCACGCCGAGTTGCCGGAGTTGCCGGGGCACGTCTTCAGTTACGGATTGCACGAGCCCGAGCTCGAATCATTTTGGCAGCACCGCCTCATCGTCGTAGCCGACGATATTCTCACGCTCATCGGTGCCGCCGAGATGTCCGATCGCGACGACGCCGTCATCAGTGAGACCCGGGGCATCGCCGAAGTGGCGACGAGCCACGTGGCGCTCGACATCACCCTGCTCTCGCAACGCCAGAAGACCAACGTCGAACCCGTGATGGCCGCCATGTTGGGCCAACGCGTGGGTCGACTCGATTCGCTCTTGGCCCCCGCGCCGCCGCTCAAGGTGGCCGGGGTGAACAACGCCAAGGGCCGCTCCAAGGCCAAATGATCCGCTTCTCCGGCGGCGCGGTTCGGCCGGCGGGGAGAGAAGCGCGAGTGCGATCGCTGCGGCTTTTCAGCGTAGCGGCAATTGTTTCTTCGTTCGCCGTGGCGTGCGGCGTCAAGACCGGCGATCCCGCGGACGGCGTGGATGCCGCGGCGAGCGATGGCGCCAAGCGAGACGCGCGGCGCGATGACGGCGGCGCGACGAACATCGACGCCAGCGCCGACGCGGCGACGGACATGGCCCCGTCCGACGTCAGTACGTCGGAGGTCGGCCGCGTCGACGGAGGAGCGCTCGATGTCGCCCTTGACTTGATAGTTCGCGACGCGGACGCCACCGATGCACGCGATGTGGAAGCTGGATCGCCGCCGCCCGATGGCTCGACCGGGGATACGAGTCCGCTGCCCGACGGCGGCCGCGACGATGGAGGCGCGGACGCCGGAACGGGCGCCGACACGGGACCTCCCACCTCTGCTTGTCCGGCTTCGTTCCCCGACGAGACGAGCGGCGTCATGTTGCAGGCGTTCTACTGGGAGCCTCCGGCCGGTACGACCTCGTGGTGGAAGATGTTGGAAGGCAAAGTCTGCGATTTACGCAAATCGGGGATCACCGCGATCTGGATTCCCCCGCCGACCAAAGGCGCGAGCTCCGCCGACATGGGGTATGGCGTTTTCGATCGTTACGATCTCGGTGAATACAATCAAAAGGGCACGATGGCGACGCGCTGGGGAACGCGTGCCGAGCTGGAATCCATGGTGGCGGCCATGCATGCGGCGGGTATCCGCGTTTATGCCGACGTCGTGATGAACCACATGATGGGCGGCGCGAGCGAGAGCTTCAATGGCACCACCGCGCCCACCGCCTTCGATCTTTCCGAGCGGCTGAAGGTCGACCCGAGTCACGGCTACCTCTGGGACCACACTCGGTTCTCCGGGT
>DATHEQ010000206.1:0-18475 GCA_035318505.1 Polyangiaceae bacterium
CGCCGATGGCGAGTGCCAAGGTGAGCACCACGGTCGCGGTGTACGTCGGCACGCGCGCCAAGCTCTTGTAGGCGAACTGCGCGTCCTCCCGGATCGCGAGCCACCACTCCCAAAGCGACTTCACGAGGCCTGGCTCCGCTCCTCGAGGGGGCGATCCTCGACCACGCGACCGTCGAACACGCTGGTGATGCGCGTGGCACGTTTCGCAAAAGACGTGTCATGCGTCACCATGCACACGGTGGAACCATTTTCGTGCAGCTTGGCGAGAAGATCCATGACCGCGGCGCCGTTGGCCGAATCGAGATTGCCGGTCGGCTCGTCGGCGAGGAGGAGCTCGGGCTTGCCGACGATGGCGCGGGCGACGGCGACGCGCTGCTGCTGACCGCCCGAAAGCTGCGCCGGGTAGTGCGCCAGACGATGACTCATGTCCACCGCGGCGAGGGCTTCGCGCACCCGCTCTTTTCGTTCGCTCGCCGACATTCCGCGGTAGCCGAGCGGCAAACCGACGTTGTCCTCGACGGTCAGCTCGCCGATGAGGTTGAACGTTTGAAAAATGAAGCCGATCGATCGATTGCGCAGGCGCGCGCGTTCTCGCGCCGTCAGCTCGCCCGTCGAAACGCCGGCCAGCCGGTACGAACCCTGCGTCGGCGTGTCGAGCAGGCCGAGGATGGAGAGCAGCGTGCTCTTGCCGGAGCCCGACGGCCCCACGATGGCCACCCACTCCCCTCGCTGAACTTCGAAATGTACTTCGCGCAGCGCCCGCGTCTCGACGGTTTCGGTCAAGTACACTTTGGCGACATCGGTGAGCTCGAGCAGAGGTTCAGTGTTCATGATGGCTCGCAAGGTGAGGTTGGATTCGGACTTGGACATGGCGATGTATTTCGAATGGCGAAGTCAATGCAGCGCGACACGGTCACCATCGAAGGTGCTGGTATCGGAAACGATGATCCGATCGCCGGCGGCAAGGCCGCTCTGCACTTCGATGGAGACGGCAGAGGCGCGGCCGAGCGTCACGGCAACGCGCTCGGCATGCTCACCGTCGGGAGAAAGCCGAAAGAGACGGCAAGGCCCGCCTTCGAACACCGCCGCGGGCCGGTCGACGTAAACGGCGTCAGGCAGCGTCTCGATGCGGATAGTGCCATCCACATTGAGCTGCGGTCGCGCGCCGGGTGGCAGCGCTCCATCGAGCGCGACTTCGACGAGTACGCCCCCCTCCCGAGCCGCTGCCGCAACGCGGATCACGTGGCCGGGGATGACGCCGTTATGCGTATCGATCTGCGCCGGCATCCCTATCATCACATCCTTCGCCTGAATCTCCGGAATGCGCAGCTCCGCTTTCAGGCGATCGGGCTTGACGACGTTGGCCAAGACGGCGCCCGGCGGGGCCCATTGCCCCGGTTCGACCGCGATATCGAGCAGGATGCCCTGACCACCAGCCCGCACGTTGAGCGCTTCGACTTGCATCCGGCGAAACTCGGCGACTTTCTTGCGCCGCGCGAGCTGCTCCCGCCACGCCGCGATGGCGCCTTTTCCCTTGGTGGACACGAGCTTCACGCGGTCGCGCGCGAGGTCGAGACTGCGCGAGAGCGATTGCGCACGGTCCGCCATTTGCGTCTGATCGAGCTTTGGCACGAGAAGCCCCATGTCGGCGCCGTACACTTCCGCGCGCCGCTCGGCGTTGGACAGCTCGGCTTCGAGCGACGCGACCGTCGCTTCTTCGTTGATGGCTTGCGCGCCGAGCCGCGTCTCCAGCTCGAGGGCGGCAGCCTCGGCGGTCGTGACGTCGCGATCGGCTTCGAGCGAGGCCAAGAGGACGTCTGGATTTTGCAGCGTGAGGATGACCGTGTCGGGTTCCACTTGTGCCCCGGGCTTTTGCGCGATCGAGTCGACCCGGCCCGGGGTGATGGCCGTCACCCAACGCGTCTCCTGCGGTACCAGCCGTCCCGCGGCGCGCACATCGCGCTCGAAAGCCCCGCGCTTCACCGTCGCAACGACCAAGCCTTCGCGCGCCACCGAGGGAGACGCCGACCGAAGCGTCCGCGTCGCGGCGAGCGCAACCAGGGCCATGGCCAAGGTGACGGCCACCGCGGCGGGCACCCGTAGGCGTCGACGCGGAGGGGTACGGGGGATGTCCACGACTGCTGCTCTCGCGAATCTCGTGCCAGACGTGATGCACGCTATTTCTAGGGGATTTCGCGACCCATCCTGAGGGATCGTCCCAGAACTGGGACGATCCGATCCGAACCTTCGGACGGGCTAACCGCGCGAACTCTGGAGGAGACTCGCGCTACGACCTCGGCCCGAGTCAGCAAAGGATCTGAATCGGATGGCTGTGTCCGGCGTTGCTCGTCGATTCTTTGAGGACCTTTTTGCCGCTTTTCAGATCGGTGAAATCCTGGGTCGTGAGCGTCACCGCGTGGTCGTGGTCGGACGTGCCCTTGATGTTGTACGTGTGGCTCTGAGCGGCATCGACATCAGCGAAGGCGATCCGGAGATCGTGCCCGTGGTTGTTGGTGACGGCGACGCCGATATCATCCATGCAATCGCCGTCACCCTCGCCGGGGCTTGCCTCCGAGTCATCACCGCCGCAAGCCGTGACGAAGAAGGTAACGGTGACCCCCGCAATCCCGGTCAGAAACTCTTTGCGGTCGAGCATGGTGGCAATCCTCCTTTCACTCACAGCGGGGGCTTCGTCAAGCGACCCCTCGCCCCCGATTTACCGGAAGCCGTATGGCAGAAGTTGCAATCGCCGTTGGTCACCGGCGATTGCATCACGAGCTCGACTCCTTGCGCGATGACTTTAACGCGATATTGCGCGGGGACCGGTCCCGTGTAGAAGAAATTGCCGACGCGGTTGAGCTGCACGCGCGGTCCGAGCTCGGCGCCACTGTCGGAGAAAAAAGCCACCGCAAAGCCAAGGCCATCGACGCCGTTGCAATCATCGGGATCGTGCAGACCGGGAAAGATGGTGCCAGCGATCGCGTAGCGAGGCGCCGAAGGGGTCGTCGAATGGCACTCGATGCAGGCGCGCCCGGGCGTCATCGCCGTCGACCCTTGCAGACCGCCGGTCCAGCCCGCCTTCGAGGTACAGGTTTGCACGTCGAGCCCACCGCCACCATCGTCGTTGGTCCCGCTATTGCCGCAGGCGCACTCGCCGTAGCCGATGCCTTCGGGGGTACAGGTACGTACGCCTTTGCTGCGACCAGCGCAGTCGCATTCAATCCGCTGACCGACCAAACACAGATCACCAGCGTTGGGGCGCGTGATCCCGCCACACTGTGTGGTGGCAAGACCGAGAGACATGGCGAGCCATAGCTTCGTCATCGAGTCGAATCCTTTCCGCCTCGACGCCTTGGAATAGAGAAGCGCAAGGACACGAGTGTACTCCAACGGAGCTGCCTCGTGACGTGGCGCGCGTGCTCTGCGCCCGCGCGGCGAGTTCCCACACCGTCGTGTGCTAGATTAGCCGCGACTTCGCGCCCTTGCGCACAGCTTCGGACGAACCTTGCGCCGCCCCCAATGGATCCCTTCGCGAGCTGACCTGCCCGGCCTAGCGCTGGTGCTCGTCCTTGGAGCGCTCGCCCTCGTGTGTGCGCGCGTGCTCCCGCCATCGCCCTTCATTTCCGACATTCTATTGGCGCTCGGTTTTGGCGTACTTGTCCTCAATACGCCGCTTCGCGCCGCGATCGGCCTCACCCTTCCCGCCGCGGAGCGCGAGCCCGATCGCTACGCCGCGGGGCTGCGCTTTACCGGCAAATGGGTGCTCCGACTCGGCATCATTTTGATGGGTCTCAAGGTGCAAACGAGCTTCTTCGGGGGCCGAGAGCTCTTTCTCATCGGTGGGGTGGCGCTCGCCGCGCTGCCGAGCGCCTTTTTCATCGCCCACGCGCTGGGATCGCTCCTCGGCGTGCGCCGCCCCATGGTCGACCTCTTGGCGAGCGGCACCATGATCTGCGGCGCGTCGGCGGTGAACGCGGTGGCACCGGTCGCGCGCGCGCACCGAGAAGAACAAGGCATCGCCATCGGCGTCGTCTTTCTTTTCAGCATCGTCGCGCTTCTAGCGTTCCGCCCCCTCGCGTCCGCCCTCGGGCTCGATTCCGGCATGGCGGGGCTTTGGAGCGGGCTCGCCGTCAACGACTTGTCGAGTGCGATCGCCGTCGGAGCCCAGATGGGAGGCCACGGCGGCGTCATGGCCGCCGCGTCGAAATCGGCGCGCATTCTCTTGCTCGCGCCGACGCTGATCGCTCTGTCCCTTTTGCGCCGCGAGGGGTCGCCGGTGAGCGTCAAAAAGAGCGTCGTCGACACGCTCCCTGCGTTCATCCTCGGTTACATCGCCCTCGCAGCATTACGCGCAGTGGCGGATCGCGTGGCCGGCGGTTCCGTGGTGTGGCAGACCGTGCTCGCGACCAACAAGCTCGCGGTCGATCTCTTGATGTCGACCGTGTCGGCCGGCATCGGGCTCCACCTCGCGCTTCGCACCCTTCTCACATCGAGCGCGCGCGCCATTGCCGTCGGAGGGGGCGCATCGGCGTGGATGGCTGGGCTCACGCTGGTCATGATCGTCGCTGCCTCGCGTGGTTCACCGTCGGCGGCAGCGCTGGCGGGACTCCTCGGTGTGGTCGCAAGCTTCGTCGCTTACCGCGCCGGCACCGCCAAGGGGCGAGCGCTTCGCCTCTTGAGGGCCAGGTTCGCCAGCGGTGCGCCGCTCGCGCTCTACGAAGCCACGAACTTGCTCGACGCGGCCGAGCAGGATGGTGCGTTCGACGACGCGTTCTTGAAACAGGTGCTGGCTCAACTTCATCCGTCGATCGGCGAGCTCATCCCCGTCCGCAAGAGTCCGCTGCCGAAAGGGGAAGGGTGCCGCTGGGTCACTTACTGGGAGGGCCGCTCCGGTTGGGCGCTCGTGGCCGTCTGTCGCGAGCCCGGTTCGTTCACCCCCATTCACGCACACCCGCATCGGTTGCTGGGCAAGGCGATCGAAGGCGTGCTCGAGGAGGTCAGGTTCAGCGAACGCGAGGACGGCGACGTCGAAGTCGCGTCGCGCACCGTCCTCGGCCACAACGACCTGGTCGAGACCAACGCGCTGTCGACGCTTCACATCGTGCGCGTCGTGAGCTCGAGCCCTGCCATCGACATCCAGCTGCGCGGTCCCGAGGTCGGAAAGCCGGGACGTCGATTCCGCGCCGCCGAGCCGCTCGATTTCGGTGCGCTGCGCATCGGCGCGCGCGTTCATGCCACCGAAGAAATCGACGACCGCCCGGGACACGGCGGAGAAGGCGCCGCCGCCGGCCGCCCGGTGCGCGCCGTCGTCGGTTGATTCCGATACGAAGAGCGACGAGGCAGACATGACGATAGAGGTGAGCGAGATCAACGGCACCAACTGCAAAACGTACTTACTCGTGAGCGGCCGTCACGCCGCGCTCGTGGATCCGGTGCGCGAGCGCTACGAGACATACCGACTGGTGCTCGCATCGCGCGAGCTCTCCCTCGAGATGGTGCTCGAGACCCATATGCATGCCGATCACCTGATGTTGAACCGCACGTCGAAGCAAGGGCTCGGCGTCCCCGTCATCATGCACCGCGCCAGCCCGAGCCCGCTCGTCGATCGTCACATCGACGACGGCGACGTGCTTGCGCTCGGTGACGATCGCATCGCCGTATTGCATACGCCAGGGCACACGCCCGATTCGGTGTGCTATCGCCTCGACGGCGCCGTGCTCACCGGCGACACACTCATGATCGGCGGCTCGGGTCGCTGCGATTTTCCCGGCGGCGACGCGGGGGCGCAATTCGATGCCGTCACGACCCGACTTTTCACGTTGCCCGAAGACACGGTGGTGTGGCCCGGACACGACTACCAAGGCAACACGTCGTCCACCATCGGCGAAGAAAAGCGGCATAACCCCCGCTTTGTCGGCAAGACCCGGGAAGCGTACGTCGAGCTCATGGGCAAGCTCGGGCTGCCGTTCCCAGAACGAGTGCAGCAATCGCTGCAAGTCAATCAATCCGGCTTCGAGACGTCAGACGTCGCGTTTCCGCAGGTTTCCGATTTGGCTGCGCTCGACCACCTCGACGCAGGCGATGTCGCGACGCGCCTTCGCGGGCAATCACCGCCGCTCCTTCTCGATGTCCGCGAACCGGAAGAGTTCACGGGAGAGCTTGGCCACATCGAACGTGCGTTGCTCGTTCCGCTCGATGCCCTCGAGCGCCGCCTGCCGAAGCTCGCGGGCTATGTCGATCGCGAGGTCGTCGTGGTTTGCCGCGCCGGCGCGCGCAGCGCCAGCGCCGGCGCGATTCTGCGGCGAGCAGGATTTCAACGCGTGATCAATTTGGCAGGCGGGATGCTGGCGTGGGCTGCAGCAGGGCTCCCCGTCCAGCATTGACAGCCAGTTACGCGATTGGCGACAATTGGCCCCTATGTGCGCACGTACATTGTCCTATTGAAATAGACATCGGCAGCGCGGTGCTCGATGCCGACCGACGATCTCTCATGTAGAATCGAGTGTCGATGTCCCGCGCCGCCGGCAAGTTCGTGGTGCAACACCGTTCACAAGGAGCCGCGATGGGGACGCTCGACGCGTTCTTCGTCATGCGTTGCTTCGGCGCAGTTTCGCCGGAAGACGTCCGCGCCACCACGAAGTGCGGCGAGGTTCTGAAGGCGTACCGCCCCCAAGGCACGGTCTCGCTCGTTGTCGTCGATCCGACCTCCACATTTCCCTCCGAAGAGACCCGCCGCGTCGCCCTCTCCATTACACGCGAGACGACCGCCCAGACTTTGGCGCTGGTCGTCATCGTTCTCGGCGATGGTTTTTGGGCGAGCGCCATTCGCGGTGTGCTGACCACGCTCACGTCGCTCAGCCCTTCCAGCCACCCGCGCAGGATCGTTCGCCACGAGGAGGAGGGCATCGAGTGGATCATCGAAACTCTCGGCGAATCTCCGCAGAAATATCGCTCGGCGCTCGTCGCCGCTCTCCATCAGCTGAAACCGACCGTGGCAACGTCTCCGCCTCCTTCTGGTAATTCGCTGCCTCCTACCTCCAAGCCGCCGGGAGCGGCTTCCAAGGTGTCCCCCTCCTCGAAACGGCGGGCGGGCTAGGATGCCCGCTTCGAAATACCCCGGCAATCTGTCGAAGCCTCCTGGCGCGCCGGTCTCGTCTCAATTTCCTGCGACTAGCACGAACGACACCGGTCCGCAGATCTTCATGCAGGGCAATTTCTATTACCGGCAGCTCGACGATCTGGCCCTCAACCTCTGCGTCGCCAAGACCATCACCGATGCTGACTGGCTCGATTTTCTCGAGAACACGCTGCACCTCGCCCGGCAGATTGGGCGCATGCCCAAAGTGACGCTGGCAACTTTTATCCATACCTATCCTGACGCGAAGCAGCGACGTGAAACGCGCGACTATCTCGCCGCGCAGGGAGTAAAGCCCATCGATCGACTGGGCTTGCTCTCCGACAATCCTCTCGTTAGAGGTGCCATCGTGGCGTTCAGCTGGGTGATTCCCGATGCGAAGGTGCTCGCCTTCGGATCGCGCGACATCGGTACTTGTCTCGAGTGGTTGCACGAGGTCGCCATCTTCGACCAGCAGCGCGCGTCGACAGCGTGGAGCGAAGGCCGGGCGATGCTCAAGGTGCACTGAGCGGTAGCGGCGTCGCCACTCGCGAGGGCTACAGTGGGCGGCGATGTATGCTTCGAGCGCCGGTCTGTCCTCCTGTCCTTTACCGAGGGCGGGCCCGATTGCTTCGCTTAACGGCAATCGCCAAGCGCTTTGTTTCTAGACGATTGACTTCTACGATGGGCTGTCATGCGAGTAATGTTGCCCATACTGCGAAGCTCATCGTTCGTCGCGCTGCTGACGATCGTTGGCTGTGCCACGAGTGGCACCTGGCGCGAAGTCGAAACACCCCATTTCGTTCTGCGCACCGATTTGAGTCCGAGCGATGCACTGCATGCTGGCACCGCACTCGAAGAGACGCGCGATGCGCTCGTGTCGGCGGCCTGGCCGAACTTTCCTTTTCCCCAACAAGAGCAGACCGTCGTTTTCGTGCTCTCGAATGGGATCGAGTTCGAGCGCTACTTCGGGCGTTTGGTCGACGGCATCTTCTTCCACAGCTCGCCCCCGACAGTCTTCCTCTATGGCTCGGCGAGCCGCTGGGAATTGCGTAGGACGGCTCATCAACCCACGAATTCGACCCTGCGACACGAGATGGCCCACGAGCTTGCCGCCAAAGTTTATTCGACCCAGCCGCGCTGGTTTGCCGAGGGTCTCGCGCAGTTTCTCGACGCCGTCCACTATTCGGACGACGGGAAATCGGTCGTTCTCGGCGGCGTGAATGCGAGCGCCTATGCGGACTATCGTGCCGTGCGCCGAATCAGCGTTCGCGACACGCTCGCATGGTCCCAAGGGGTCGCGTCGCTCGCTCAAACCGACGCGGTCGGCCTTTATGGGACGAGCTGGTTTCTCTTCCATTGGTTTTACAACACCCAACCCGATCCTTTCGGCAGATATCAGGACGAGCTGGCGCGGGGCGGCCCTATGGCGGCTTTCGAAAAAGCATTTCCCAAATTCGATGCCGACAAGGCAGATCGCGATCTCTACGAGTACATGCGATACGGGCAGTTCACCGATCTCTTGATGCCGCTCATCCAGCCAGAATGGTCGGAAAAGTCCTTTTCAGCGCACGAATTGAATTTGGAAGAGGTCGGCGTCGTCCGCAAAACGCTCGAACAGGCTGGCAAGGCGCACCAAAAAAAGGGCAAGAAGGAAGAGGCGCGTATCGCCGAGCTCCTCGGGCTCGACCACTGCGCGCGGCGCGACTGACCGTTCAAACGGGCGCAGCTGCTTCGTTGTCGCCCTGGGCGCCGGCGCGCGCCAAGCGCCGCTCGAATCGTCGCAGTGCCCAGCGCCGCACCGGGGAACGGTGCCGTCGTGTGCAGACGAACCAGTTCAGCACGGCCGCGGCTACGAAATGAGCGGCGATCACGCAGAACACCAGCGGGAGCACGAATGGCCAAACGGAAGCTAGGGACGCCATGACCGTGCGGACAACGGTGAATTCTGTTTGTTCCCCCGCACCCGCGCCGGTCCGGCCTTTTCGCCGCACGTAGACTCCTTTTCACCGCCGCCCCGGCTGGGCTCACGGCAAACGGGCGGACGTGCAGCGATTCGCGCCGCAAGGTGACTCGTCCCACCCGCCGGCCTGCTGGTTCGGGACCCGATGAGGAGGTGCTCCCATGCGCATCGCAGCGACAATGTTTTTCGTATCGCTCCTCTGGCTCGCCAGGGAAGGCACCGTCGCCGCCTCGCCACGCGACGACGTCGTCGTTTCGGTGGCGTGGCTTGCCGCGCACCGCGATGACGCGAACCTCGTCCTCTTGCACGTCGGCGAAAAGGACGAATATCGCGCCAAGCATCTTCCTCGCGCGCGTCTCGTGGCGCTGTCCGACATTTCGATATCGAGCTCGGCGGGCAAAGGCTTGATGCTGGAGATGCCTCCCGCTGACGACCTCCGTCATCGGCTCGAGGCGCTGGGTATTTCGGAGCGGTCGCGCTTGATCGTCTATTTCGGCAAGGGTTGGGCTTCTCCAGCGACGCGGGTCATCTTCACCCTCGATTACGCTGGGCTCGGCGACCGCACGGCGCTGCTCGACGGCGGAATGGACGCCTGGATCCGCGCCGGGAACGCGGTCACCGACGAAGCACCCCCGGCGCGCACGGGCTCGCTCGAACCGCTCAAGATCCGACCGCTCGTCGTCGCTGCCGATTTCGTGCGTACCAGTCTCGGTAAAGACGGTGTCGCGGTCGTCGACGGTCGAGCATCGGCCTTTTATGACGGCATCGACATCGGCGGACCCAAAGGGTTCGCACATCGTGCGGGGCATGTCGCCGGCGCGCGCAGCGTACCTTTCACGGCGATCACCGACGAGCGCTCGATGCTGCGCTCCAACGAAGACCTTAGCGCGCTTTTTTCCAAGGCCGGCGTGAAGAACGGCGACACCGTCGTCGGCTATTGTCATATCGGGCAGCAAGCCACCGCGATGCTCTTCGCCGCGCGACTTCTCGGGCACCCGGTCTTGCTCTACGACGGCTCCTTCGAGGACTGGACGCAGCATAAGGACTTTCCTGTCGACAATCCGGCGCGCCGAGGTTCGAAGTGAAGCGCGCTCCCATGGCGATGGCCGTTCGCGCGCCGCGACCTTACGCCGATCCGTACCTAGCGGGGGTCGGCCTCGGCGCGGTGCTTCTCGCCGCATTCGTCGTCGCTGGTCGAGGACTCGGCGCTTCCGGCGCTTTCGCGAGCATCGCCGCCGGTGCAGTGGCCGCGATCTCGCCGGCCACTGCCGTCGCTAGCCCCCTCTTTTCTCGCCACCTCGAAGTCGGCGGACCATGGCGTGAATGGCTGGTCTTCGAGATCGCGGGCGTCGCATTGGGCGGATTTTGCTCGGCATGGCGGGCGGGCCGCTTGAGTCTTCGCGTCGAGCGAGGCCCGCGCATCACGCGCGCCCTGCGTCTCATACTGGCGTTCGCCGGAGGCTCGATCATGGGTTTAGGCGCGGTGCTGGCGCGCGGTTGCACCAGCGGACTCGCACTGACCGGTGGCGCCTTGCTCAGCGTGGGAAGCTGGGTCTTCATGCTCGCAGCTTTCGCGGGCGGGTACCTGGTCGCACCCCTCTTGAAAACAGTCTGGCGATGAACGCCCCCTTCGCCGACGCAAACCTGTTGAGCGGCGACGGTGCGCTCGGCGCGGCGATGGCCATCGGCATCGCCTTCGGTTGGTCGCTCGAGCGCGCCGGGCTCGGCACGGCGCCCAAGCTGGCTGGACAATTTGCATTGACCGACCTCACCGTTTTCAAGGTGATGTTCAGCGCCGTGGTCACCGCGATGCTGGGCGCGTTCTGGCTCGCGCGCCTGGGTCTCCTCGATATTGAACGCGTCGATGTTCCCGAAACGTACGTCGTGCCGCAGCTCGTGGGTGGGCTCTTGTTCGGCGCCGGTTTTTCGCTGTGCGGACTTTGCCCCGGAACGTCATGTGTGGCGGCGGCAACGGGTCGCGGGGACGGCGCGATGGTCGTCCTCGGCATGTTCGCCGGCGTGCTCGGAGCGGGCCTCTTTTTGAACCGGCTGCCATCCTGGTACGAGAGTACGGCGCGCGGCAGCTGGACCTTGCCTCAGCTCTTGCACGTTCCCCATGGCGTCGTCGTAGGCGCGGTCACGGCGCTCGCACTCGCCGGTTTTCAGGGGGCGCAATGGATCGAGAAAGAGTGGCGCTGACGGTGCCTGGATCGCGGGCAGCGAAGGGCTCGGTGCACCGCCTTCTCGCGTGGGGCGCGGCCATACTCGGCGGACTCGCCGCGCTGGGGGGTGACCCGGCTACCTTGCAGCTGCCGGCGTCGAGCGAGCTCGGGACGTACGTTGCTACCCTCGCTCGAGAAATTGCGAGCGAGAAAGATCACGTAACCGCCCTCGATCTCGCGCAATGGGTTCGCGACAAGAGACCGGGACTACGTGTCATCGACGTGCGCTCCGCCGAAGAACGCGAAGACGGCCAGATTCCGACGTCCGAGACCGTCGACCTCGCGGCGCTCACGACCACGAGCTTTCACGACGACGATACCGTCGTCGTTTATTCGACAGAAGCAGTGCACGCCGCCCAGGCGTGGGTCCTCTTACGAGCGCAAGGGTACCGCGAGGTCTTTTTCTTGCGCGGGGGATGGTCGGCATGGGTCGACGAGGTCATGCACCCGGCGCTCGAAGAAGGAGCATCGGTCGAAGCGCAAAGGGCATTTGCGCGGGCATCGGTGCTGAGCCGCTATTTCGGTGGCGCGCCGCGCATCGACGACGGGCAGCCGAGCGGAATGACGCGGAAATCGCCCGCCCCGCCGACGTCGCCGCGGCGGCGTGGATGCTGAAGTTGGGGGCCGAATTCGAAAGCAAGAGTCGGAGTGTCGACTATCGTAGCTAGAGTTAGTTTTCTCTTCGCGTCATCGAAGACGCATGGCGAGCGCCCCGCCAAGGGATTCGCCTTAGAAGGGAATTAGCAACATGTCGACCCGAACCGAACAACGAGCAACTGAGGTCGTGCGGGACCCGCGCTGGACGGCCGTCCTCGGCCGCGATCGCGCGAGCGACGGCAAGTTTTTTTATTCGGTGAAAACGACGGGCGTTTTTTGTCGCCCGTCCTGCGCGGCGCGTACCCCGCGGCCCGAGAACGTCGCCTTTCATTCTTCCGTCGCGGCAGCCGAAAAGCAGGGGTTTCGCCCCTGCAAACGGTGCCGCCCCAAGGGCGCGTCGGTAGCCGAGGACCAGGCTCGGCGGGTCGCTGAAATCTGCCAACACCTCGAACGAGCCGAAAACACGCCGAGCCTGGCAGAGCTCGCGGACCGCACCGGGTGGAGCGTTTACCACCTGCATCGCGTTTTCCGCGCCGTGACCGGTTTGACGCCCAAAGCTTATGCGGAAGGGCGGCGGGCCGAACGCATGCGCACCACGCTGGGCCGCAGCCGAACCGTGACCGAAGCCATTTACGACGCCGGATACAACTCGAGCGGGCGCTTTTACGAAAAGGCCGACGACGTATTGGGAATGACGCCGGCCACCTTTCGCGCCGGAGGGGCACGCGCCGAAATCCGCTTCGCCATCGGCGAATGCTCTTTGGGATCCATTCTCGTCGCGTCGAGCTCGCGCGGAGTCTGCGCCATTTCTCTGGGTAACGACCCGGCGACCCTGGCGCGTGAGCTCCAGGACCGTTTTCCGCAGGCGGAACTGATTGGTGGTGACGCCGAATTCGAGCGCCTGGTGGCAGAGGTTGTCGGTTTGGTCGAAGCACCGCGGGTGGGCTTCGACTTGCCTCTCGACGTGCGGGGCACGGCATTTCAAGAGCGGGTCTGGCGAGCGCTGCGCAAAATTCCGGCGGGCGAGACGGCGAGTTACCGTGATATCGCCCAGCGTATTGGCTTTCCCAAGGCTATTCGCGCCGTGGCGCAGGCGTGCGCCGCCAACACACTGGCGGTGGCCATTCCTTGCCACCGTGTGGTGCGATCGGACGGTGCCGCGTCCGGCTACCGCTGGGGCGTCGAGCGGAAGCTCGACCTGCTGCGGCGAGAGAAGGCGAGCCCATGAAGAGTCACGCGGTTCAGCGCTCCAGCGCCGTCCAAACCGTCGGCAGCGCGTCGACGTCGTCGGTGCGACTGCGCGTCGACGTCATCGACTGGAATCGCGCCGTCGCCGATCTCGACGCGCGGGGCAACGCGGTCGTCGAGAAGTTGCTCACGCCTGCAGAGTGCAGTGGCGTGGCCGCTCTTTATACGGACGATGCCCAGTTTCGTAGCCGCGTCGTCATGGAGCGGCACGGCTTCGGACGCGGCGAGTACAAGTACTTACGCTACCCGCTGCCGATCGTCGTTGCCGAGTTGCGCGCATCGCTTTATCCGCGCCTCGCTCCCATCGCCAACCGCTGGAACGAGGCGCTGCGCATCGACGTTCGGTACCCCGGTTCGCACGCCGACTTCCTCGCGCGATGCCACGACGCCGGACAGGTGCACCCGACGCCGCTGCTCTTGAAATACGGCGAGGGTGACTACAACTGTTTGCATCAGGATCTCTACGGCGAGCACATCTTCCCCTTGCAGGTCGCCATCCTTCTCTCTCGGCCCGGACACGATTTCAGCGGGGGGGAGTTCGTGCTCACCGAACAGCGCCCCCGCATGCAGTCGCGACCGGAGGTCGTTCCGCTCCAGCAAGGGGACGCCGTGATCTTCGCCGTTCATCAGCGACCGGTCGAGGGCACGCGCGGCGCGTACCGCGTCAAGCTCCGACACGGGGTCAGTCGTTTGCGATCGGGAGAACGTCTGACCATGGGCATCATCTTCCACGACGCCACCTAGCGACGCGCTTGTCCGGAGCGGCTCGCGCGGCCGCGTCGTGATACAAAAAGCGCATGTCGTCCGAGCCCGACCGCGCAGGGCCGATACTCCTTCTCGACGCGTTTTCGCTGCTGTACCGCGCCTTTTTCGCGCTGCCTCCCATGAGCACGTTGGCTGGCGTGCCAACCTCTGGCCTCTATGGATTTTCGTCGCTGCTCCTCAAGCTCCTCCGAGAGCAGGCCCCACTCGGCGGCGCGGTGGGCATGGACGCGCCGCGGGCGACGTTTCGGCACGAGCTCTACGCGGGTTACAAGGCGAGCCGCCCCACGGCTCCGTCTCCCCTCGGTGAGCAGCTTCAGCGCTTTCCGGACCTGCTCGAGGCATTCGGGTTCCCGGTGTTCATCGCGCCGGGGTTCGAAGGCGATGACGTGCTGGCCACGCTCGCCCGCCAGTTTTCCGCGCGCGGCGACGCGCCGCTCATCGTCAGCGGCGATCTCGACGCGCTGCAGTGCGCGGGAGGGACCACGCGCGTGCACATCGTCGGGCGCGGCACCGAGGGGCGAACCTACGACGAGGCCGCCGTCGTGGCGAGATTCGACGTGACGCCGCGCGAGTTGCCCGATTGGAAAGCGCTGGCTGGCGATCCGACCGACGAAATACCCGGTGTACCCGGGATCGGCGGCAAGCGGGCCTCGTCCTTGGTCCGCAAATTTGGCGGCATAGCGGGGCTTTTATCGCGTCTCGACGAGGTCACGCCTCCGAGTGTGCGGGCCGCGCTCACGCTGCACGCCGAAAAGCTGCCCCTGTGGCGTGATCTCGCCCTGTTGCGAACGATGGTTCCCCTCGCCGACGTGCCGCGCTGGGCACCGTTCGACGAAGCGGCCCGAACCCGTGTCCGTGCCCTGTTCGAAAAGCTCGAGTTTCGTTCGCTCGTCCCCCGACTCGACGCGCTCGCGCTCGATCACTTCTGCGCGAGCGGCTCATCGTCGAAGTAGCCCACGTCGGGCTGATCCTCTTTGATGAGCTTCACGATCCAAGCGCCGTCGCGCCAGGCGCTCTTGCCCGGTTCGACCCCCGCGGCAAGCGCGATCTTCTTCGAATCTGGATAGCCGATGATGTCGAGCGTCATCGGGATCGCCGGCGCCGACATGCACAAGTAGCGCAGCGGCCCCTGCCCACGGTTCGAAAGCGCGTGGGCGTTGTCCGGGCCGGGCAGCAGGGCGACATAATCCCCCTGAGTGATGGCCACCTCGTCTTTGCCGACCCGGAGCGTTCCTTCGCCCTCGAGGACGTAGATGGCCTCTTCGAGAGCGCTATGAAAGTGAAAAGGAAAAGCAGTTTTCCCCGGCGGCAGCTCGTAAGAAGCGCAGCCGAGCGCGCGGCCGCCCGCTGCCGTACCGACGCGGCGTGCACGTTGACTGAAGTCGCCTTGCTTCACCTCGTAGGGTTCGATCTCGTCGAGATGCACGACATGCGGATGGCGATGTTGTTGGTTCATGATGGGTCAACGATTTTACCGGACGCCCGTGAAGGCCGCTATCCGACTTCGAGCGCACGTCGCCGAAGGCGGAGCCATCGTTCGTGCGCCGTGCCGTGTTAAAAGACGCCATGAAAAGAACGGCCGCCGCTGCGCTTTCCGCGAGCCTGCGACGCGAGCTCGCCGGGGTCGCGTTGGCCGACAAGGCGGCGGGGATGCAGGCGTACATGAAGTCGACCATGCCGTATCTCGGCGTATCGTCAGTGCCGCTCCGTCAAGTTTGCAAGCGGGTATTCGCTTCACATCCGATGACGGATGCGGCGTCATGGCGCCGCGACGTATTGGAGCTCTGGCGCGGCGCCCATCACCGGGAAGAACGTTACGGCGCCATCGAGCTCAGCGGTGACAAGCGCGCCCGAGCCTTTCAGACGCTCGCAGCCGTGCCCATGTACGAAGAGATGATCGTCACCGGCGCCTGGTGGGACTACGTCGATGCAATCGCAACGCACCGACTCGATCTCATTTTACGAGCCGAGCCAAGAGCGATGAAAAAAACGATGCTGGCTTGGAGCCGGTCCGACAATCTCTGGAAACGCCGCAGCGCCATCCTCTGCCAGATCACTTTCAAAGCCGACACCGATCTCGACCTCCTCTACCGGGTTATCGAGCCTTCCCTCGATTCCAAGCTGTTCTTTCTGCGAAAAGCGATCGGCTGGGCGCTCCGTCAGTATGCGTGGACCGATCCGCGCGAGGTCATGCGCTATGCGCGCGAGCACCGAGACGACCTCAGCCCGCTCAGTCGACGCGAAGCGCTGAAGAACATGGCGACGGCGCGGTAATTCTGGTCGACCCGACGCACCTCGTCTATAGGGTTTTCGGTGAGGCTCGCCCACAAAACAGCGGTTTCTGCACTCGTTCTTGGCGCTCTCTCGTGCACGGCTTCGCGTATCGCGCCGCCGGCGACGCGCCCGTGCGAGACCGCGTCGCCCACGCGCCGCGAAGAAGCGCCGGCCGCGAAATCACCGGCGCTCGCGTCCAAGCTGCCGCCCATCCGCATCGTGCTGCGACCCGAGCCGGGGGACAAGCCACATGTGCACGTCGACCTCTACGCAGAAGGAGCGACGCTCGCGACGCTTCGTCTCGCAACTGCCGCTCTCGAGGACATCGAGCACGTCATCGCCGAGGACGCGCGGGGAGCGTTGTCAACATCGCTCTCGAGCTCTCCACCTGGCATCACGGTCACCCTGCACCGTCCACCTAGCGGGCCCTTGCATGTGACCTATGACGTGCGCGCGACGGCCAATCCCAATTCCAACACCTTCGACCTGATCGTCGCCGAGGATCGCTTTCGAGGCATGGGTGAGCGCCTCGTGCTCTTGCCCTCGGGGCTAGAAAACGAGAAAGCCAATGTCACCGTCGACATCGAAACGAAACCCATCGTGGCGCCGCGATTTGCTTCGAGTCTCGGGCTCGGGCCGCGCACCCGCGAGGGTTACGGTCGTTCCCTCGTGCACGCCGCTTTCCTCGCGGGCTCGCTGGGTGGCGCCGTATTCGACGAGGGCATCGACCACGACGAAACCGTTTGGCTCGGCTACACCTCCTTCGACCCGCGACCGGCAGCCGCGGAGGTGGCCACGGTGCGCACGGCGCTCCGCGAGATGTGGCATGGAGGCGGCGAGCAGGAATTTGCGCTGCTCCTCGTTTCCAGCCCGCGGCCCGTCGGAGCCTATGCCCTCGCGCCGCGAGCCAGCAGTTTGCTCGTCCACATGGGGCCGTCGGAGCCGTGGTCGGCCGCGCTGCGGATCGCCGTCACGCAGCATCTCATGCGCTCGTGGATCGGCGGTGAGCTTCGCATCGCTCCGGGCGATGGCGGCAACGAAGCGGAGTCGTCGTGGTTCACCGAAGGGGCGTTGCGCTATTTTGCGGGCCGCGCGCTTCGCCGCCTGGGACTCATTTCGGTCGAGGATGCGCGCGACTTCGTGAACGGACTCTCGTCGGCGCAGGCCACGTCTCCCCATCGTGGAAAGAGCAATGCCGCGGTAGCGGCCCTCGCCGCGAGCCATCCTCTCGCCCGGCCCCACCTGATGGCGCGGGGCGCGCTCTACGCGATTCGCGTCGCAGCCACGTTGCGCGCACGCAAGAAACGGTCGCTCGAGGACGTCGTCTCCAAGCTGCTCGAGCAGGCGCGGCAGACCCACGCGCCCGTGCCCGTCACGGCGTGGACCGATGCCATCGTCGACGAGCTCGGTCCCGGTGAAAAAGCGCAGTTCGATCGCTTTCTCGCGGGCGACGACATCGCCCTTTCTTCGGAGGCCTTGGGCTCCTGTTTTCGCGGTAGCACGGGCGAATACACCGCTTTCGAGATGGGCTTCGATCTGCAAGAGACCCTCGACGCCGCGACTCGAACCATCGCGCGCCTCGACGCCGCGGGTCCTGCGGCTGTATCCGGGTTGTTGCCCACCGACGTGCTGGCCGACGCGAGCTTCCGCTATGGGCACGCCGAGACGCAGGTGGTGCTTTCGATTGACCGCAATGGTCGCAAATCGGAGATCAAGTATCTTCCGCGCGGCGCAAGGGGCAAAGGTATCGTCTATACGCGCAAGGCTGGCATCCCAGATTTGGCGTGCGGGGACGTCCTATGAACCTACCCGTGCGCCGAAGTGCTAGACCACGCGCATGCCTGGTATCGACGAGAGCATCGCCTTTTTGCCCGTCCACATCGCCATCTTGACCGTGTCCGACACGCGCGGTGAAGAGGAAGATCGCTCCGGCCCCGTTCTCGTCGAGCGCGCCACCCGCGCCGGGCACAAAGTGGTGCGGCGCGAACGCAGCACGGACGATCAGGCGCGTATCGAACAGGCGTTGCAGAGCTTCATCGAGGACCCGAACATCGACGTCGTGATCTCGACGGGAGGGACGGGCGTCACCGGTCGTGACGTGACACCGGAAGCGTTTCGCGCAGTCTACGAAAAGGAAATCGAAGGCTTTGGCGAGCTCTTTCGCTCGATCAGTTTGAAGCACGTGGGCACGTCGACCATTCAGTCCCGCGCAACGGCGGGTGTCGCCAAAGGCAAATACCTGTTTGCGCTTCCGGGCTCCCCCGGCGCGTGCAAAGACGCGTGGGACGAGAT
>DATHEQ010000207.1:0-4580 GCA_035318505.1 Polyangiaceae bacterium
ACGCATCACCACGCGGCGCGACCGCGGCGCCGCGCAACGCTTGCACTCGCCGCCGCCGCTGTTCTCGTAGGGGGCCTCGGCACGTGGAGGCTCTGGCCGCGCCCCCTCAGCTACGAGGTCCGCGGAGGATCGGGCTTCGACGGGCCGTACGTGAGCGCCAGTCCGCTCTCACCCGCCGAACTGATTTTCTCCGACGGGTCGAACCTCCAGGCCGATCCGGGATGCCGACTGCGCGTCGACGAAACGTACCGCAATGGGGCCCGCGTGTTCGTGGAGAGGGGCTCGACGACCACGCGCGTGACCCACGAAAAGGCGTCGAATTGGACTTTCGTGGCGGGTCCGTTCGAGGTCCACGTCACCGGCACCCGATTCGCGCTCAGTTGGGATCCGCTCGTCGAAGAGATCGATCTTCGCTTGATCGAGGGGTCGGTCGAGGTCCGAAGCCCGTTGGCGCAAGGGCCAATCGTCGTCCGCGCCGGGCAGCGCTTTCGAGCCGCCGTGTCGAGCCGCAGCTTGATGGTGACCGAAGGCGACGGTGTTCCGGTGACGACCGCCGTTCCGGCGCTCGAGAGCGCCTCCACTCCGGTCGCGGCCGTGACCCCCCCGCCCGAACCTGCGCCTGCACCCGCACCTGCAGTCGCCCCGCCCCCGAACCCCAAGGGGCCGGCGCATCGCGACTCGTGGCAGGAGCTTCTCACCCGCGGTGATTTCGAGTCCATCGTCGTCGCAGCCAATGCCAAGGGGCTGGATTCGTGCGTCAGCAATTGCGCGGCAGGCGATCTACGCTCGCTCGCCGATGCTGCCCGGTACACGGGGCGCGGGGACTTAGCCGAAAAATGCCTGCTCGCCTTGCGGCAGCGGTTCCCGACCGGCGCGCACGCAGCCGCTGCGGCCTTCATGCTCGGTCGCACGCACGAAACGCGCAACCGTCCGACCACCGCGCAGCGATGGTACGAAACGTACCTCGCTGAATCACCCGATGGTGAATTCGCGGCCGAAGCGCTGGCCGGTAAGATGCGCGCGGTGACCACGACGCGGGGCCCCGCTTCAGCGAAACCCCTGGCCCTCGAGTACCTGCGGCGCTACCCCCAGGGCGTGCACGTCAGGACGGCGCGAAAAATCGCCGGAGTGGAATAGCCGGACGACGCGGATTGTCGGTGTCGACGATCGATCTGGTAGCGAGAATCACGCCGGAGTACTGCTAGCCAATGCAGCGTCGGGGCCGGCTGCCTGCCGCATTGGTGGCGCTCGGAGTGCTCCTGTTTGCGTGCGTTGCCGAAGCGCAGCGGGTGGCGCTCGTTCGCCCCTCCGACAATGACGCGGTGCTACTCGAGGTGTTCAACCGCCTGAGCGCGGAGCTTCGTCTGCAAGATTTCGAAGTGGCAATCCTCGATACGGGCGTCGAGGCGCGTACCGAGGACGCGCTCGCCGACGTGGCGCGCCGCACGTCTTCGGTGGCGGCGGTCCGATTCTTTCGGCGCGGAGAAAGCACCGCCGTCGACGTGTGGCTCGGAACGCGGGCGGGCGGCACGGTGCACGTGCACACGATCGAACCACCCGGTGGAATCGATGCCCCCAACGTGCTCGCCATTCGAACGGTCGATTTGCTGCGCACGACGCTGCGCGAGTTCGGCGGAGAGCGGCTGCGCCCGGTCGTTGCACCTCCCGAAACCAGACCGCCTCCAGCTCCTCGCCGTGAGCCCGAGCAGCCACCGAATTGGACGATCCGGGCAGAGGGGATCATCCTGTGGAACCGACCCACGCTGGGGCTCGCCTTCGGGGCTGCCCTTGGATTGACGCGGCGAGTCGCGGATCACGTCGAAATTGGTCTGGTCGCGGCGGGTCCGGTCATCGTCGGACGCAACTGGGCGACGCCGGAAGGGGAGGCTTCCGTTCGTCACGAGTTCGGCTGGGCGGAGCTGCGCCTTTCGGGGTGGCGCGCCGGACCCTTCGTGGTGGGGACGAGCGGAGGCGCTGGCGTGTTTCGGACGGAGGCCGCGGGAATCAAGCCGCGCGAGCTTTCCACGCCGGCTCAGGTCTGGAGTTTTGCGGGTACCGTGGGCGGTCACGTCGAGCTGCCCTTGGGGGGCAACGCCGCCATCGGCGCGACCCTGCGAGCCATTGGGCTTACTCCGCGACCCAGCGTCGGTATAGGTAGGACCGAGGCTGTGGTATTGTTCCCATTGCTCGGCGTTTCAGCCGGGCTCTTGGTTGGATTTTAGATACATCGCAGGTACGGAGGCGCCGACGAAAGTGCCACAAGGGCGCGTTCTTTCGGGCTCGAACGAGGCTTTGGTAGCATGCAAAAGGCCCTCTATTGTTTTGCCGTGTCATGCGCTTGTGCGAGCGCCGGCTGCGGCACAGAGGTGGCGCTAGCCGTCTACCCCGCGCCCATGGACGCCGGTGTTCCCGGGTTTCCGGAGAAGCCGCCCTCTTGTGTGTCGGGCAAGCTCACCGATCGGATGATTCGCGGGAGCGTCTCGCTGCCGGAAGCCGTTCGCTACAAGCGCACCGGCTATTTTTTCGGGCTTCCGCAGGATGATCGCATCGCCTTTAGCGTGCTGAACGACCACGTCGCCATGGTCGCGTGGGTGAACGGCGGCGGTACCACCGTCTACGTGACCTATCTTGCCATCGGACCCGACTCGATCAGCCGTATCGGCGCCGATATACCCGTCGATGGAACGGAGCTGAGCGGTCTGGTGGCTCTCAACAATGGGTTCGCGTTGCTCACACGCCGTCCCGATCCTGGTGAGCTCATCGGTCCGCAGATGACACAAATGCAAGCGACGTTCTTGGTGCGCTGGCAAGACGCACGCGAGATCTTCGCGGCTCCGCTGACGGGCACGACGAGCATCGTCAGCGGTCCCGACACGTACATGAAACGGGACTTCCCGAACCCCATCAGTGGCTTCCTCAATCCCCTTTCGGGCCGGCTCGCGTTCAACGGATCTTACTTCGGTGCTTACTTCAGTGTCCGCGTGCCGATCAACGGCGAGTACTACCACGCGGACAAGTTCGTTCAGGTCGACTTGAGCGGTCGCGACGCGACCGGCTGGCGCATGGGATGCCGGCAGAGTCTCGGCAACCGGCTCGTTGCCGACCCAAGCGGCTTCGTCGCGTTCTGTATGTCGGACGGCACCTTTGACTCCCCAGGTCTGCGGATCGTGTCGGGTAGCGAAGACTCGAGACGCCTCGCCTCCGAGTCGGGGTCGGGAGCCTACGCTGCGGGCAACTTCGGGTCGGCCATCAAGGCCCCCAACGGCTACCTAGTCGCATGGGCATCGCGCGGCGTAGCCTTGGGTTCGAGCGTCGAGGCTCCCGAAGCCTACTCCGACTTTCACGAACCGGCAGTCGCCCTCCTCGACAACGACCGCAACCTGCTCTCGAGGGAGTGGCTTTCTTTGGCGCCCTCACAGAAGCCCATTCGCGATGCGGTGAATGTGCACGCGGCGCCTTATGGGCCGGACAAGACGCTCATCGTTTGGGAGACCATCGACACCCCGCAGTATCGCCCGAGCACCGGATATTCGACGGGCGCCTACGGTGGCACGCATTTTCGGCTCGTCGATGCGCAAGGGAAAGTGGCGTCCGAGGAGGAGTTCACGCTCGAATCCATCGCGCCGAATGGTCAGGACGAGATCGTCAAGTTTCCCAACGGCGATGTCGGCTGGGCCTATGTGCCCGAGGCGCGCGACTTCCAGATGCCCGTTGCGTCGATGCAGCTGCCCTACCTGCCCGCCATTTCCGAGATCAAGTTCGTCAGGCTGCGGTATTGCACTCCCTGACGACCACGTGCGCCCGCGTTCCTCGATTCTCTTTCCTGCCCGCCCCACGGTCCTGCGCGGGCGCGCGGCCGAGCTCGCCACCCTGGCGCGGAGCGTCGATCCCGACCGGCCTTGCCGTCTCGCTCTCGTCGGACAGGGTGGAAGCGGAAAATCGATGTTGGCCTGCGCGCTCGGGCACCGGGTGAAGCGCACCTTCACCGGTGGCATTCATTGGTTTCGGGTAGGCGCGTGGGACGCGCGTACTTTGGGCGAGATGCTCGCGATTCGTTTCGGCACGCCACGCGATCGACGGGCGCTCTTTCCCAGCTTGCGGCGGCGCTTGGCGCGCGAAAATCCCACGTTCATCGTGCTCGACAACCACGAAGACGATCGCGCCATGGCGCGCTTTCTCGACGAGCTGCGCAGCGCGCACGTGACGTGGGTGATCACCGCGCGGCGCTGCCTCTTGTCCGGCGTGTCCATCTTTCCGGTGACCGCTCCGCTCGTCACGCAAGGAAAGGCCGCGTTTCCGCGCGTGGCTCACCTGACATCCCTCCTTCGACACAACCCTCTTGCGCTCGACATCGCCGACGCGCTCGTGTCGTCGCGCGCAACCAGCCCGCGCGCGCTCGAGGGCTGGCTACGCGAATCGGGCGTCGATCGGGTGCGCGCCGTCAGCCACGAGGATGATCTGCCCGAAGTCACGCTTCTCGTCGACTGGGCTTGGCAGCGGCTCGATCATGTGGCGCGCCGGCTGCTCGCAATCCTGGCGCACGTGAGCGGAGACCACGTCGGCCAGGATTCGCTTTTGCA
>DATHEQ010000208.1:0-3130 GCA_035318505.1 Polyangiaceae bacterium
CGCGCTGCACGCGCCGGCGCAGGTGGTGCTTGCTCCGGCGCACGCCGAACGCGGCGCAAGGGGCTGCCCCTGCGTGACCGCCGTGCATTTACCGAAACCCGGATCGGCGAATTTGCAATATTCGCACGCGCCGGTGCACGCGCCATCGCAGCAAACGCCGTCGGCACAATGACCCGAGACACATTGCGCGTCGGTGGTGCACGTGATTCCGTTGCCGACTTTTCCGCACGAGCCGCCCACGCACGGCACGGCGACGCAATCGGTATCGATGCCGCACCCCATGGCGCAGGCGCGCATCGCAGCGTCGCATTTGCGCGGCGCACACGAGATCGCGGTAGGCGTCACGCAAGCGCCGGCGTTGCACTGCGATTCACCCTTTTCGGTGTTCGTCGCAGGATCGCAGGATCCCGCGGCACAGACCGTCCCTTTGGGCCACAACGCGCAGCTGCCGTTTCCGTCGCATTTTCCCGTGCGCCCGCAGGTTGACGCGGCTTCCGTCGGGCACGCCGCGCGCGACGGCGGCGCAGTTTCATCCGCCGCGACGTTGCTGCAGGTGCCTTTGAGATTCGGCTGGTTGCATTGAACGCAGCTCCCCTGACAGGCCGTCGTGCAGCAAACGCCGTCGACACAGTAAGGTGCATCCCCGACGCAGTCCCGATCAACGCTACACGTTCCACCCGTGGGCACCGTCCCCGTGGGCCCGTCGGGGCGCGACACGTCCTCGCGTTGCGCGTCGAAAGGTGCGTCGCCGTCCGCCGAAATTCGGTCCGTCAATCCGTCGACGCTCGTATCCGGCGCTCCCCTGCCGTCACCCGCGACGTCCGCGCCGCCGCTCGAATCCGACCCGTCCCGAGCATCCCCGCCGCCGCTCGCATCGGCCCCGCCGCTCGCGTCTGCATCACTTCTCGCGTCTACGTCGCTTCTCGCATCCGCCCCGCCGCCGGCGCGACCGCCCGTTCCGCCTGTCGAGCTCGAGCCATCGACCAACGTCTTTTCTTCGATGTCAGCGACGATCTGGCAACCGGTGCCCAGCGCTGCCGCGACCATGATGGTGAATAGAAACCTGCGCATCACTTCACCACGACCGCGAGAGCGACAAGCCGCCCTCCCGAAAGCCGACGACGGGCAGCACGGTCACCGCATTCTTCGTCTCGCTCGATCCGCGCCCGGCGAAAAAGAGGTACGTCGCGACACCGACGCCAACGATGCCGACACCGATGCCAACGTTCGAGATCCACGCATCGCGATTGGCGGTATGCATCTTCTCTACCGCCGTCGGATCGTCGCACAGCTTGTCGGGACAGATGCGATTGCTTGCATCGCGGGATCTGATCGCTTGCACGCCGAAGTACGTGCCGACGCCGAGCCCCACCACGCCGATGCCGCCGACCACGTACGCGGGAATGCGGCTCGGATTGGAAGCGGGCAGTGCGGTGTCGCCGCCGATGGGAGGCGCCGCGGCTCGCTTGGCAGGTGACGAAGGCACCGGCTCGGAGACCGTCACGCGCTGTGATGGGTCGGCTTCGAGTACCCCCACGACGATCTCTTTTCGATCGCCTTTTGGCCCCAGCGCGACCGACGCCTTGTACGGTTTCTTGCCGGGCGCGGTCGCGGTCACCTGATGCGTGCCCGGATCGTACGGCATGGCGAACCCCCACGATGCCTTACCGAGAACGGTATCGTCGACGTGCACTTCCAAGCCGGGAACGTCGGCGTTCGATGCCACCGCGATGACCAAGCGAGAGAGCGTTGGCTCGAGCGCCTTGGCGTGTTCGGTCGCCATCTTGAAACGATCGGAACGCCCCTCGCGCCGCGCGGCCGACGCGGCTTCGTTGAATTTCGCCCACGCCTTCGCCGTCCTACCGGTCTTTTCGTAACAAACGCCGATGTTGAGCAGCGTTCCGGTCCCGGGATCGAGGCGGTAGCTTTCTTCGAGCTTCGGACAGGCTTCAGCGTATTTGCCTTCCGCCGTCAGCCGCTTGGCCTCCTGAAACAATGCCTCGCTCATGGCGGGGTTGGTTTCTGCGAGGCTCGGGTGCGCGTGCGCAAGTCCCGCGAAAAGGATGGCCGCGGCAACGCTGTGGCGCTTCACGCCGAGACCTTCCGCAGGGAAAGGGGCGTCGAATCGAAATCGACCCACGGCCTCGCCACGGTGCCGGCCGGGATAGGGCCACGATTTCCCATTCGGTCCTTCCTAGTCAGCCGGCCAGTCCGCTGCAAGCGCTTCGCGGAAGGGGGCAGATCTGCCGCAATGGGGGGCCGCAGCTCGGGTACGCGACAACCACGCGACGTGTCTCGATACCCAACGCTCGGTTGGCGTTGCGTGAGCGTTTCGCGATCGCGCCCGACCGCGGCTTTCGCGTGGTCGAATCAAACTTTGGCGATGATGTTGTCCGCGTATTGACGCAGAAGATCGATTTTATCGGCGAGTGGTTGCGTGTCTTGCCGTCGCGTGTACGGGTTACGAAATCCGACGACCAGATCCGTCACCCCAAGCTCCTCGAGGCGGCGCACGCCGTCGACCGAGTAGGCGTCGAGCGAGCTCGCGTGGATCTCGAATGGCGCCTTGTCGCGGCCGTATTCTTGGCGCAAGGCGGCCAAACGCTGGAGGTACTTCGAGAGCTCGGCGGGATCGCCACCGGCGTGCATCCAGCCGTCACCGATGCGCGCCGCGCGACGGAGCGCCGCGTCCGCGTGTCCGCCGATGAGAATGGGAACCGGTTTGGCCGGCGCGGGACAGATCTTGATGCGGGGAACATCGTAGTCGGGCCCGTGAAACTCGAAAAAACCGCCCTCCAGCAAGCCGCGCACGATGGCGATCATTTGATCCATGCGACGCCCGCGCGTCGTCCATTCTTCTCCGCACGCGCCGAAGTCTTCGGGCCAGGGGCTCGTGCCTACGCCTAGAGAAAAGCGATCGTCGGTGAGGACGGCCACCGAGCTCACCGATTTTGCGACCAGCACCGGGGAGCGGATGGGCAGCTTGAGCACGAAGGTCGCGAAACGAATCTTCTCCGTCACGACGCCGAGCGCAGGGATGAGTGAGAACGGCTCGAGGAACGGCTTGTCCTCGAGAAAACGGCGATCACCGCGTTCCGTATATGGGTACTGCGTGTCCGACGCCTCCGGA